>JADMJR010000102.1 GCA_018780365.1 Acidovorax sp.
GTAACATCGTGGAGGTTCGAGTCCTCTCCTGGGCACCAAGTTTAACGAGAACCAGTGATGGTTTTCAGAATATTGAAGCCGCTGTAACCACAGCGGCTTTTTTATTTGCCAAACGCCCCTCTCCCACGCGCCACATGCCGCGAGCCTCCCTTACCCAAAAGGACTGCATGCGCACCAACCAGGTGGCCTCGCATTGATATCCACACGCCATTCCGTTGACAACGCGAGCGCATGCAGGCAACCGTCTTTCGGATGCACCCTCAAGCCCATTGCACACATTTTTCAAAAAAATCAGCAATCTGGCTGGCGGCCCCAAAAAACGTTCTATAATTCAAAGCTGATCTGAAAGCCCAGGTGGCGGAATTGGTAGACGCACTAGTTTCAGGTACTAGCGAGTAACATCGTGGAGGTTCGAGTCCTCTCCTGGGCACCAAACATAAAAGCCTGCAAGTTGCAAAATTTGCAGGCTTTTCCTTTTCCCGCCCGGTTTCCAAACCCAGATGGCGCGGATAGGTTCTGCGGTTGCACTCACAGCACCTGCCACCCACCAAATCGCAACCAACCGTAACTCTCCCCAGAGGAGCCCTTGTATCGCGGTTGTCTTACAGACGGAACTGTGGCGCTTTGATGAAATCTCATTGAGCAGCCATTGAGGCTGTTTGGGAGGTCATTGCGGCCCCCACCCCTGTTTGCCTCTTGATGACGAAGGACTTCATCATGAAACGCCATTCCTTACCGCCGGGAGCGCGTGCGCTGGCTGCGTTCATCGGCACTGTGGTGCTGGCTGTGCTGGCCGCTGTAGCGCTCTTGATGCCAGATGTGGCGGTGCAGTCGGTGGACTCCATGCTGCTGCTGCCGACTTTGGGGCTGGACGAGATCCTGTCCACCCGCTTTGTAGACCACTGAGGGCTCCGCTGGCGCCGGTCTTCTGGCGCCCGGTGGGTAGGCGCGTGGACCAAAGAGCAATACCGTAGCAAAAACCATAGCATCGGAGTACCATTCTGTGCTGCACACCGGGGATTCCTGGTGGCATTCAAGAATGGAGGACGATCGTGACCCCACGTTTCCGAATCTCTGCAGGCACTCTTTGCCCCCTGCTCACCCCCCGGCCCTGGGCAGCCCTGGCACTCCTGGCCGCGTTGCTGGGTTGCTCCAGCCCCCGCGATGGGGCATTGGAAGAATTTTCACGATGGCACGACAGTGCACGGGCCCAGGCACAGGCGGGCGCACTGAGCTGGAGCGAGCTTTACAAACAGAGCTTTGACCGCCTCACCGCCCTGCCGCCATCGCTTCAGCAAGACACGCGCCTGGAGAACACCGTGCTTTTGCTGTCCATGGCACGCAAGTTTGAGTCCAACGAGATCAGCGCCCAGCAGTTTGCCTCGGAGCGCAATGACATTGAGACCCAGCTCCAGGCACGCCTGCGCTGAGTACCTGCGTCACCAGCGCCCGGCGCCGCAAAAACAGAAGCAGCCCAAAGCAAGCACGCACTGCCATGCGCCGTATTTACCTCAGCGCGGCGCCCTGCTCCACGATGGCCACGCGGCGGCGCAGTGCAGCGGCCGTGTCAGCGTCTCCAGCCGCCTGAGCCCGCTGCACCTGCAGCAAAAGCCAGGCCAACAAAGGCCTGCGCCAACCCTGGGCCGATGCAGTGTCGGTGGCTACCGAGATGACCGCAGGGCTTGCGCGCCCGCTCTGAAGCAGCACGCCCGCCGCCACCA
The DNA here is from genome assembly GCA_018780365.1 of Acidovorax sp. Classification (GTDB taxonomy): domain Bacteria; phylum Pseudomonadota; class Gammaproteobacteria; order Burkholderiales; family Burkholderiaceae_C; genus Acidovorax. The sequence goes on from JADMJR010000102.1 coordinate 1,722, forward strand.
AGCGCGACAGCGGATCTTCGATGCCCAACAGGGCTGCAGCATCGCCGGACTGGGCCACCTTGCGTTGTGCTTCGGGCAGCAATGGCACCTGTGGCTGTGGCAAATGGCCCGCCAGGTAGTCAGCGTAAGCCCGCTCTGGCGCGGCGGCATCCAGGCGCAGCGCCTCGAACCGCTCACAAGGCCCGACCCCGAGACTGGCCACCTGCGCGGCACAGCGCATCAGCTCCAGCCGCGCCAGCAGATCAGGGCGGCCTGTGCGGGCCACCTCGGCGCGGGCCCTGTCCCATTCGAGCTGCTCCACACGCGCGTTGCCAGACAGATAGGCCTCGGCGGCCTTGTGCGCAGCCCCTTGGGCGTTCATCTGCCAGTCGGGCGTGGGGGGCTTGCTGGAGCAGGCCACCAGCAGCAGGGCGCAGCCCGTGGCGGCGAGTCGCCCAAGAACCCGCAGGCGTGAAATGGCAGATTGCTTCATGGCAGTTTCAGCTCCGTGTCGCGTGCAAAGGGCCATTTGCGGTTGATCTCGTTGACCAAGCTCTCCACCTTGCGCAGGTTGCTCTCCACCTCGGCGCGCAACGCACCCAGGTCGGTGGTGGCTTCACGGGCATTGGCGCCGATGGCCTGGGCCTCCACCAGCACCGCGTCCACCTTTTTAAGGCTGGTGCGGGTGTCGGCCAGCAGCCCCCCCAGCTGTGCCACGGTGGCGCGCACCTCGGGCACCAGCGCGTCCTTGTGGCCCTCGCTGCCAAACACCTGCCGGTCGGCCCGCGCAGCCAGGCCATCAAGCCGCGCCAGCAGCGCATTGGTGCGCTCCAGGGTAGAGACGATCCTTTTCGCATCGGCCTCGTTGCCCATCAACACACCCAGCGCGCCACTGGGGCCATTGAGGCGGTCGGTGAGGGTTTTCACATTCGCCAGGCTGTTGCCCAACGCGGCATCGGGGGCGGTCAGCGCATTGAGGTTGGTGAGCAGCTCGCGCGCGGTGGCCATGAGCTGAGGAATCTCGGCCGTGGCATCGCCGCGCAGCACCGGCCGCACGGCGCCGTCGGGCAACGGGTCGTCGGTGAGGATGCCGGAATACGCCCGGATGTTGGTGCCCCCCACCAGCCCCCGCACCAGCGTGAACACGCTGGAGGCGCGCAGCCAGTGCGCGTCCTTGCGCGGCACCTCGACCAGGATGCGGGCGTTGCCACTGTCGGCCAGTTCGATGCGGCGCACCCGGCCGATGGGGAAGCCCGAGAACGTCATGTCCATGCCCACCACCACGCCTTCGGAATCGTCCGCCGTCAGGATGAGGGTCTGTGTGGGCTCGAACGCGCCGCGCGCATACAGCAAATACAGGCCCGAGCCCACAATGAGCGCCAGCGTGAACAGCAGCAGCGCCGCAGCCTTCAGCTCCAGGTGGGCCACCGGGCGCAGGGTTTCGACCGGCGGCATGCCATCGGCTGCGGTGGGGGGCGTCGGGGTGGGGTTGTTCATCGCGTCAGGTGGAGCCAGTAGGTCAGTAGTAGTTGCCCATGAGCGAGGCCATCTCGATCAGCAGCAGCACGGCAAACATGCGGGCCAGGCCGCCCAGTTCCGAGTCGGGCTGGACGCGCTCGCCCGTGTCGTACAGGCCTGCCGCCATGGGGATCAGCGCCACGGCCAGGCTGAAGAACAGGGTCTTGAGCGCAAACACCAGCGTCACACTGGGCGAGAACACTTGGCCGAACATGCGGGTGTAGCTGGGTAGCCCCGCCAGGTTAAAACCATACACCCCCAGGTAGGCCAGCACCAGCGCCACCACGCAGCTCAGCGCTGCCAGCGTGATGCAGGCAAACACGCCCGCAATCACACGCGGCAGCAATTCGATGCGCACGGGGTCGGCGCCTTGGCGGCTCAGCGCGTCGAGGTGGCCCGTCTGGCGCAGGTGCGACAGCTGCGAGCCGTTGGGGATGGTGCAGCGCATGGCCACAAACAGGGCCGCCGTGAGCGGAATCAGCTCCAGCACCAGCACGCGGACCACCATCTCCAGCGCGTAGCGCGACAGCCCGTAGCTCAGCGCCGTGACCACCACGATGCGCGTGAGCACCAGGCTGATGAGCGCCGCCAGCACCGTGAAGCCCAGCAGCACGGGCGCCGTGTCCAGAACCAGGTGGCGGGCCAGGGCCCGGCGTGTGCCCTTGCCGTAGCTCGACGGCGACAGCACCAGCACCAGCACCACCGCCCCCAGGTACAGGATGCGCCACCAGGCCACCGCCCAGCGCCGCGCGGTGTTCCACACACGTTCGGGCAGGGAGAGGCCGGGCAGGCGCGAGATCATGGCCGGATCATAGCGGTGGCCTGCACGCGGGCGCATGGCGCGCCTGCAGGTACGGGGATTCAAGCTTTTTTGGGCTCTTGCGCCTGATGGATATGCCCTTTAAGCTATCAAAATAATAGCAATCACAATCCCCCGGAAACATGCCCTCACACATGGCGCTTGCCCGGCGCTGCCGGGGTGGGCAGGGCCGCCTGCTGCGCGTCGGCCCGCTCGTGCAGGGCTTCGATGATGTGGCAGGTGGCGTCCGAGCCATCGCAGCGGCTGCGCAGCGCGAGCAGGTCGGACTCCAGCGCCTGCAGCTCGGCCAGGCGCGTGCGCACATGCTGCAGGTGGGAATCCAGCGTGTCGCGCGCAGCGTCGCAGTCGGCCTTGCGGCCCCAGTCCAGCGCCAACAGGGTGCGCACCTCGTCCAGCGACATGTCCATGGCCCGGCACAGGCGGATGAAGCGCAGCTGGTGCACGTCGGCACCGCTGTACAGGCGGTAGCTGTTGCCCTCGCGCACACCGGGGGGCAGCAGGCCCTCTTTTTCGTAATAGCGGATGTTGGCGGCCGACACCCCGGACTGCTGGGCGGCCTCGCCGATGCGGAACTGCGCGGCATGTTGATCCATGGGCTTGACCTTCAAGTGACTTCAAGGTTTCCAATGATGCCATCGCTTTCAAAAACCGCCAGGAGAAGAAATCCATGTCTGCCCATTGCAATCACGACCACCACGACCACGGAGCCCCCGGCCACAGCCACGGCGCGCCCGCTGGCGCCGACCCACGCTATCGCCGCATCCTGTGGATTGCGCTCCTCGTCAACGCTGCGATGTTCGTGCTGGAGCTGGGCGCGGGCATGCGCTCGGGCTCGGCCTCTCTGCTGGCCGATGCCATCGACTTTCTGGGCGACGCGGCCAACTACGGCCTGTCGCTGTGGGTGCTGGCCATGGCCCTCAGCTGGCGGGCCCGCGCCGCCCTGGTCAAGGGCGCCAGCATGCTGGCCTTTGGCGTGTTCGTGATCGGCCGCGTGGCCTGGGGCGCATGGCAGGGTATTCCGCCCGAGCCCTTCACCATGGGCGGCGTGGGCCTGCTGGCGCTGGCCGCCAACCTGGGCGTGGCCGTGCTGCTGTATGCCTACCGGGAGGGCGATGCCAACATGCGCGGCGTGTGGCTGTGCACCCGCAACGACGCGCTGGGCAACCTGGCGGTGGTGGGCGCGGCCCTGGGCGTGCTGGGCACGGGCACTGCGTGGCCTGACCTGGTGGTGGCCGCCATCATGGCGGGCCTGGCCATCAGCGGGGGCTGGAGCGTGGTCCGCCAGGCCCGGCAGGAGCTGGCTGGCACCGCTGCGGGTGCACAACTGCAGGGGCACTGAGCCATGCGCGTGCACCTGTCCACCCCCTTGAACGCGCCGCCCGACTGGGTGGCCGCACAACTGCAAAGCACCGCCGTGTTCCGCCACATCACTGCGCCGCTGGTGCGGTTCAAGCGCCCCGGCGGCGCGCCCTGGCCCGCCCACTGGTCCCCCGGCGACCTGCACGTGCAGATGTGGCTGCTGGGCCTGCTGCCCATGGGCCCACAAACCGTGCGCATTTCCATTGAAGCACCTGCACAGGCCGGTGGCTGGCCCACGCTGCGCGACAACGGCGAAGGCGCGCTGATGCGGCGCTGGGACCACCGCATCACCCTGCAGGCGCTGCCCGATGGCCACACGCTGTACACCGACGACATCGAGGTGGTGGCCCGCCACCTGCCCTGGCTGATGACGCCACTGAGCACGGCCTTTGCCCAGTTGTTCTACCGGCACCGCCAGCGGCGCTGGCGCCAGCTGGCCGCACAGCACGGTGCAGGTGCGGGCGCAGCCACCCCGCCCTGGCAACAACAAGCCGCGTTCGACCACCTGCTCGCCGCCTTTGCCCACGATGCCGGGGCGCCGCCCGCCACCCGCTGGCACTGGCTGGAGGCCGCCCATGTGCTGGGGCAGACCACGCTGGCGCTGCACTGGCGCTCGCACACCGCCATGCTGCGCTACGCCCTGCAGCTGCGCGACCCGCGCGAGGCGGCGGGCCAGTTGCTGCGGCTGGCGCTGGTGCCGCTGGGCCATGCGCTGGCACGCCTGCCCATGGGCAACATCGGCCGTGCACGGGTGAGCGCGTTCGCGCCCATGGCGCCCCGGCCGGAGATCACCCCGTTGATCGACGAAGCGCTGGCCGCCACGGCGAGTGGAAAATTTTGAATGAAAATCGGCCCTTGCGCGCTACCAGTATTCAAAACAAGCTATCAAATGAGGAGTAAAACTGCGCCACCACGGCGCACGCACTGCACCCGCTACGGCGCTGGCATTTGACGCGCGACAAGCTGGGCATGGGGCTTGCATGCTCCAATTCGGTGCACCAAGCGCCTGCCGCACACGCCCACCCCTCGCCTGTTTTTTTGCCCATGTCCAGCCCCCCTGTCACCCCCGCGCCCTGCGCCACACCCACGATGCCCGCCGCCGCCCCCAACCCCGTTGCCGTGCCCCACAGCCTCACGGAAGACGCCGTGGCCATCTTCACCGGGGTGCTGCTGATCTCGGTGGGGGTGGCGTTTTTCACCAGCGCGGGCCTGCTCACCGGGGGCACGGCGGGGCTGGCGTTTTTGTTGCACTACGCCACAGGCATTGGCTTCGGCAAGATTTTCTTTGTGCTCAACCTGCCGTTCTACTGGCTGGCGCTGCGCAAGCTGGGGCGGGCGTTCACCGTCAAGACCTTCATCGCGGTGCTGCTGCTGTCGCTGCTGACCGAGCTGCAGTCACAGTTTTTGCAGTTTGCGCAGCTGCAGCCGCTGTATGCGGCCATTGCGGGCGGGCTGATCACGGGCACGGGGTTTCTGGTGCTGTTCCGCCACCGCTGCAGCCTGGGCGGCGTGGGCATTGCCGCGCTGTACCTGCAGGACCGCTACGGCTGGCGCGCAGGCAAGGTGCAAATGGCCGTGGACTGCTGCATTGTGCTGCTGGCGCTGTGGACGGTGGAGCCCCTGCGTGTGGTCTGGTCCATTGCGGGCGCCGTGGCACTCAACCTGGTGCTGGCCATGAACCACCGGCCGGGCCGCTACATGGCGGTGTAGGCCCCGGCCAAGGGTGGTTGAGCGCCCTGCAGAGACACACCTTCTACGTGGACGCCTGCAAGCCCAGCCCGCTGTGCAGGCGGTGCTCCAGCACCTCGATGGGCACGGGGCGGCTGAACAGGTAGCCCTGCCACAGCGTGCAGCCATGCTGCTCCAGAAACGCACGCTGCGCCTCGGTCTCCACGCCCTCAGCAATCACGTCGATGCCCAGGCTCTGCGCCATGCCGATGATGGTCTGCACGATGAGCGC
>JADMJR010000023.1 GCA_018780365.1 Acidovorax sp.
GCCTGCAGCCCGGCGACCTGTGCCTGGTGCTGGTGGACCAGGTCGAAGAAGCCCTGGCCCACCTGGCCCAACGCTGCACCGAAGCCGGGGCCGCTGCGTGAGGGCGGTTGGCACGCCCGGCCACCAGGCCGCCCGCTGGGTGGCCGCAGCGCTGCTTGCCTTTGCGGGCGTGATCGGCACGGCCGGCCTGGCCCACGCAGCAGCGGGCGAAAAAGTCGGCACGGTGGACACGGCCTTTCAGTGGATCGGCCGCGACCACGACATCATCGTCGAGGCCTACGACGACCCCGGCGTGTTGGGCGTGACCTGCTACGTCTCGCGCGCCCGCGTGGGTGGCATCAAGGGCACCCTGGGCCTGGCCGAAGACCGCGCCGAAGCCTCCATCGCCTGCCGCCAAGTGGGGCCCATCAGCATCCCCGAGCCGCTCAAGAAGCAGGAAGAAGTGTTCAGCGAACGCATGTCCATCCTGTTCAAGCGCCTGCGCATCGTGCGCATGGTGGACGCGCCGCGCAACACCCTGGTCTACCTCACCTACTCCGAAAAGCTCATCGACGGCTCGCCCCAGAACAGCGTCACCGCTGTGCCCGTGGACCGCGCCACGGCGATTCCGCTGCGCAAGTGAGGCGGATGGATTCGCGTTCAATCTGCTCAATCCGTTCGGGCTGAGCCCGTCGAAGCCTTGCGCGGCGCATCAACCCGCGTGAACGGATTGATTGATTGGTTGGATGCATACATACCGGTGCAGCAACGGGAATGTTCTTCACGGAAAAGGGGCCATTGGCCCCTTTTTTATGATCAAAACAGCCTCTGCCGCCCTACCACAAAGCGCTAACAGCTATTAAAGCAATAGCAAATCTCAACCCTGCGCCGCAATCTGCCGCAGCGCCTGCTCAAACACCTCCACCGGCTGCCCGCCCTGGATCAGGTGGCGCTCGTTGATGATGATGGCGGGCACCGAGTGGATGCCGTTTTGCAGATAAAACTGCTCGCGCTCGCGCACCTCGTCGGCGTAGCGGTCTGAGGCCAGCAGCGCACGCGCTTCGGCCACATCCAGCCCCACCTCGCTCGCCACACGCTCCAGCACCTCGTGGTTGCTCGGGTCCTGCCCGTCGGTGAAATACGCCTTGAACAGCGCCTTTTTGAGCGCGGGCTGCACGCCCTTTTCTTCGGCCCAGTGCAGCAGCCGGTGCGCGTCAAAGGTGTTGTAGATGCGGCTGCGCTTGTCCATGCTGAAGGTAAACCCCAGCGCCGCCCCACGCGCCGCGATGGCCTCGCGGTTCTTCTGGCTCTGCTCGGGCGTGGCGCCGTACTTTTCTTGCAGGTGCTCGCCAATGTCCTGGCCTTCGGGCGCCATCTGCGGGTTCAGCTCGAAGGGCTGAAAGTGCAGGTCCAGCGCGACTTCGCCCTGCAGCCGGTCCGCTGCTTGCTCCAGCGCCTTGAGGCCGATGATGCACCAGGGGCAGGAGACATCGGAGACGAAATCGATTTTGAGGGTGGTGGGCATGGGAGGGGCTCCGGCGGGCAAAGAGGAGGATGGTAGGCGGGGTGGGTTAACCGTGGGGTAGCGGGTTTACTGGCGCAGCGAATCGGGGATTTGGACCCAAAGTTGAAGTTCAATTTTCCCCATTGCGATCAACCATTGAGTCCTGACTCCGTAGCAGGAGCCTCGTAGAGCCACACGCTGAGCGCGATGCCCAAAGCCCCCAATCCGGTAAGAGCCGCAGGATCAACACACAGTGAAAGAGAGCCTTTCTCCGCTCTGCAATCAAGATATGGCAAGTATCCAAGCTGTCGCAGATCATTCATACGCTCACTCTTTGTGTTGAGCAGCGCCAACCATCGGACGACTTGTTCTTCAACGGATTCAGCGGTTTGGAAATCATCCAGCCGCAACTTCCACATGCCTACTGCAGATGGTCGCTTTATGCCACCGATGTCAACGACATCGCCTACTTTGTAGCTCTGCGTTGGCCGAAGACCAAGCGTGGAAGTGACAAAGTCAGGGTCAACTGTGTCACGGCAAAAGACTAGCTCTGTGCAGTTCTGCATCGTCTAGGTATCGAGTAAGGAGGTCTGTACTCTCAATGTCTGCCCCCTAGTAAAAAGAACATGCCAGTTTAGACGTCACGCCCCCATCCCCCGCAACTCAGTCTTCAACACTTTCCCATAGGCGTTCTTCGGCAGCGCCTCCACCCACCGGTACTCCTTGGGCCGCTTGAACCGCGCAATGTGTTCCAGACACAGTGCCTCCAGCACCGCATCGGCCACCGCCCCGCCCTCGCCCGCCACCAAGTAGGCCACCACCACCTCGCCCCATTCCACATCCCGCTGCCCCACCACCGCCACCTCGCGCACCTGGGGGTGCAGCAGAAGCACCTCCTCCACCTCACGCGGGTAAATGTTGGAGCCGCCGGAGATGATCACGTCCTTGGACCGGTCCTTGAGCGTGAGGAAACCATCGGCATCCAGCGCGCCCATATCGCCGGTGTAGAGCCAGCCATCGCGCAGCGTCTGCGCCGTGGCCTCAGGGTTGTTCCAGTAGCCGGGCATCACGGTGTCGCCGCGCACCACCACCTCGCCGGTCTCGCCCGGGGGCAGGGGCTGGCCTGCGGCATCGAGCACACGCACCTCGACCAGCGATTGCTCCACGCCGACAGATACCATGCGCTCGGCCCAGCGGGGGTGGTTGCGGTCGGCCAGCTGGGCGCGCTGCAGGGCGGTGATGGTCATGGGGCTTTCGCCCTGGCCGTAGATTTGTACAAAGCGGTTGCCCATCACGGCCAGGGCGTTGCGCAGGTCGTCGGCGTACATGGGGCCGCCGCCGTAGACGATGGTCTTGACGCCGCTCACATCGGCGCCCGTTGCGTGCACATGGTCCACCAGGCGGTGGACCATGGTGGGTGCGGCAAACAGCGTGATCTGGCCCACGCGGGCCGCGAGCTGCACCAGCTCGGCGGGCTCGAAACCGCCCGACAGCGGCACCACATGCCGCCCGCCGCGCAGCACCTGGGCGTAGTTGTAGAGCCCCGCGCCGTGCGACATGGGGGCGGCGTAGACCATGGCGTCGCCGGGCAGTACATCGTCCACATCGGTGAAGTAGCAGGCCGTCATGGCCAGCAGGTTGCGGTGGGTCTGCATCACGCCCTTGGGGCGGCCGGTGGTACCCGAGGTGTAGAACAGCGAGGCCAGGTCGTCCGGCGCGCGGTCGCACACGGGCATGGGGGCGTGCGACACGGCGGCCTGGTAGGCCTCTGAGCCCAGCACCAGCGTGTGGGCGGGGTCGGCGCCCGCCTCTTGCGCAGCAGCATGCAAGGCCTCTGACACCAGCACCACGCGCGCGCCGGAGTCGGCCAGCACATAGGCCAGCTCTTTGGCGTGCAGCTTGTAGTTGACGGGCACCGACACAGCGCCCGCCCACAGAACAGCGTGCAGCGCCTCCAGATACTCCGGCGCATTGGCGGCATAGATGGCCACGCGGTCGCCGGGCAGCACGCCGTGGCGCTCGCGCAGGCAGGCGGCCAGCGCGGCGGTGCGGGCGCCCAGCGCCTGGTAGGTGAGCAGCAGCTGATCGCCGTGCAGCACGGCGGGCTGGGCGGGATAGAGCTGCGCGCTGCGGCGCAGCACGTGGGCGATGTTCATCGTGTGTCCCCCGTCGGGGCAAAGTTGCCCGCCCCCATCCCTGTCGCCGCCAGCCGCATGCCATGTCTCCTTGTTGCAATGAGGCAGCCACTGTATGCAAACCTGGCAACGCCGCACAGTCGATCAACTACGCAAGGAGAAACCCGCATCGGCCCGACCCACAGACGGGGCGCGATACAGAGGGTTACCAGATTCCGGCAATTCCCCACACGCCATGGCGTTGAAAGCCTGCGGCCTAGACTGCATCTACACCCCAGCCCCGCAGCCCTGCGCCGCCGTTGCGCACTCTGCGGAATCGCTCCTTCCATTTGGCCCCTGGCCCACACCGCATGAACTCCGAACAGCAAAAATCCATCCTCACCATTGCCTTGCTGGCCGCCTTTGCGGACGGCACCAAGGACGATGCCGAACGCGAGGAAATCCGCCGCATCGCCCAGTCGCTGGCGGGCGACAGCGGCATGGCCGACCTGCCGCGCATCTACCAGGATGTGCTGCTGAAGCGCACCAGCGTGCAGGCCGCCGCCGCCGCGCTGAGCGACCCGGCCCACCGCCAGCTGGCCTATGAGATGGCCGTGTGCGTGTGTGATGTGGATGGGCGACAGACAGCGGCGGAGGCGCAGTTTCTGGCCGCGCTGAAGGCCGCTTTGCAGCTGGGTGCGCAGCAGACGGCGGCGTTTGAGCACGATGCCGATGCGCTGGTGGATGTGGTGGAAAAATCCGCCCCCTCGGCCACGCCCTGGGGGGCGGCGGGCGCTGCAGCCTATGCTGCGGCGGCACCGGCCCCTGCAGCCACACCGACCGCTCCATCCGCCACCACGCCCCCCGGCCCGGCCGATGCCGCGCTGGACAAGTCCATCCTCAACTACGCACTGCTCAACGGCGCGCTGGAGCTGCTGCCACAGTCCTGGGCGTCCATGGCCATCATTCCGCTGCAGGTGAAGATGGTGTACGGCATTGGCAAGGCGCATGGGGTGGAGCTGGACCAGGGCCACATCAAGGAGTTCATTGCCGCGGCCGGGGTGGGCATGACATCGCAGTACCTGGAGCAGTTTGGCCGCAAGCTGCTGGGCGGCCTGCTAGGCAAGGCGGCGGGCCGGACGATTGGCGGGCTGGGCAGTGCGGCCACGGGCATGGCGTTTTCGTTTGCCACCACCTATGCACTGGGCCAGGTGGCCAAGCGCTACTACGCCGGGGGCCGCGTGATGAGCACGGCCATGCTGCGCGACACCTTCCAGAACCTGCTGGGGCCCGCCAAGCAGATGCAGTCGCAGTACCTGCCGCAGATCCAGCAGCAGGCCGCCACGCTGGACGCGGCCAAGGTCATGGCCCTGGTGCGGGGCGGCTGAGCGGGGCCGTGCGCGTGGCTCGGATACTATGTTTTTAATAGCAAACAATTGATACTGGATGCGCGGGAACGGCTTATTTTTTCAATATTCCGGCGCTAAAACAGGATAGAAACCCCGGCCCCCCACCGCACCTGCCGGACGGCGTACACGGTCGGCATGCGGTGGCTGGCGCCCTGTGCGGCGGGGCCGCAACAGCACGGCAACTTGCACCCAACCCCGGTGGCGTGCGCGGCGGCGCATGACAGAATCTGCCCATGCTCGACCACACGGACCCTGTCGCCTCCATCATCCCGGCCATGTCGCTCGATTCGCCGTCTGACAACGCCATGGCTGCGCTGTCCCGCCTGGCGCTGGGGCCCGTCAACACCGACTACTACCTGGCCGTCTTCGAGCGTTTTGACAACACCGGCCGCACGACCACCACCTGGAACTGGGCCGCCTGCCTGGCCACCCTGAACTGGATGCTGTTCCGCCAGCTCTGGGGCGCCGCCCTGGTGTACGTGGCAGCGGCCGAGGGGCTGGCGCTGATCGTTTTTGGCGTGGGCCGCTCCTTCCTGCAATGGCCGCAGGGCGTGGAACTGGGTGTGCTGGGTGCGTTTGCCGTGCTGGCCTTTGCCGTGCCCGGGCTGTATGGCAATGCCATTTTGTATGCCGACATCCGCAAGCGCATCGCCCGCGCGCTGGCCGCATCGCGCACCGTGCCCGAGGCCTGCGCGCTGCTGGAGAAGCAGGCCAGTTCGCGCAAGCGGCTGCAGATGGTGGTGCTGGGCAACCTGGTGCTGGGTGCCGCCGCTCTGATGGGCTACCTGGCCCTGTCCCCTTCAGAGGTCAAACCCCTGGCGCTGGAGCCCGCTGTCACCGTAGCGCAAGCCACGGCGGCCGCCACCGCAGCGTCGGCCACCAAGGCCATCGGCCAGGCCGTGCCTGCATCCGCCCCCCTGCCCGAGCCCACGCCTGTGGCCGAATCCCGGCCTGACCCCACACCCGCCCCTGCGGCAACACCGGCCCCCGCTGCCGCCCCCACACCTGTGGCCGCAGCAGCGGTCAAGCCCCCCGCCGCAGCGGCGTCCGCAGCCACCGCCGTGGCCACCAAGCCACCGGTCGGGCCCACCCCTGCGGCGCAGCCTGCTTCGTCCCCACGAACATCCTCCGCAGCCCCCCCCACCAAGGCCGCCGCGTCGGCCACGGTGCCGGCCAAGACCGCTGCACCGGCGGCCCCGGCTGCGTCCACCCGTCTGCCCACAGCCTCTGCCCCCACGGCCCACGCAGCCAGCACACCCGCACCACGGCGCGAGGCCGCCAGCCGCCCTGCCTCCACCCCCCCCAAGCCCAAGGCCCCGGCGTCGGCCACTGCCGCTGCAGGGGCCGACGCCCCACTGCCCACCGTGGGCGCGGCGGCGGGCTTCTACATCAACGTGGGGCTGTTTGCCGAAGAGGCCAACGCGCGCAAGACACAGGCGCGGCTGCTCAACGAAGGCCTGCCCGCCTTTCGCCAGGAGCTGAACCACCCCAAGGGCCGGCGCATCCGCGTGCGCGTGGGCCCCTACGACACGCGCGCGCAAGCCGATGCGGCGGCAGAGTCCATCCGCGCCATGGCGCTGGAGGCCGTGGTGTTCAAGCAGCCGTAACCGGCGCGCCGCCCGATGGGTGTGGTGGGCGTGTTGCCCACTGCCGCACCTGCGCCACCACCCAGGCGGGGTCGTCCAGTGGCAGGTCGTGGCCTGCAAAGGGGTGCATCACCAGCGGCAGGTTCCACGCGGCGGCCAGCGCTTGCGAACACGCGCTCGCCACCAACTGGTCATGGCGGCTGGCCAGCAGCAACAAGGGTGGCTGCGGTGCGGTGGCCAGGGCCCGGTAGCGCGCGGCGGCCAGCAACTGGCGCAGCGCGTTGAGGGCCGACACCGGCCGCGCTGTGCGCACCGCCACCCAGGCCGGGAGCACGGTGGCACGCTCTGCGGCGCGGTTGCTTGTCATCACCAGCACCTGCTGCTCCAGCACCTGCGCCGACGGGGCCAGCAGCACCAGGCGCAGCAGGGCGCCGTAGTTGCGCGGGCGCAGCCGCTGGTAGAACGGGCTGAACGGGCGCAGGCTGGTGTTGACCAACACGCCGCCCGCAATCTCCGCCGGGGCTGTATGCGCCCACTCCACCGCCACCATGGCGCCCAGGGACATGGCCAGCAGATGGTACGGCGGCGCCAGGCCACGCGCCACCAGCTCGGCACGGCAGGCCTGCACCATGCCCTGCACCGTGGTGGGTGAAGGCCTGTGGTGCCTCTGGCCGTTGCCGGGCAGGTCCAGCGCCAGCACGGCATCCCCCGGCAACGCCTGCTGCAAATCGGCCACCAGCCCGCCCCAGTGGGCGGTCTCGCGGGTCAGGCCACGCAGCAGGATCCATTGGCGCATGCGGGGTGTGCCCTTTCTTTCAGGTCTGTCTCAATACCAGGCCACCAGTGCATCAGCACGGCGCTGCGCGCGCTGATCGGGCGTGGGTGCCCAGCGCGCATGGCTGCAGGCCGCACGCGCCAGAAAGTCGAGCAGCGACAGGTGCCGCCGCAGCACACGCTGCTGGCGGTGGTTGATGAGCGGGTTGAAGATGCCGTTGCGCGAGAACAGCTGCCGGGGGTTCTTCTTGATCCACAGCCACGACCCCATCTCCAGCGTGAGCGGCAGAAAGGTGTGCGTGGGCACCGCCTGGCAGGCCTGCAGGTACAGGTGGTCCCACAGGTCGCCATGCGCCAGGTACTGCGCGCTCTGCGGCTCGACGACGTACTGGTGGTTGCTGTGGGCCTGCAAAAAAATCTCTTGCAGCGCATGCAGCTCGGCCAGGTGTGCGATGGGTTTGCGTGTGTGCGCAAACGGAAACCACAGCCGGTCCTTCACGCCAAAGCCCGAGTGGCAATCGAGCGCAATGCTGAACGGCCGTGCCAGCAGCTGCGCCGTGGCCACCTCGCACAGCGCCTGGCTTTCCACCTCCATGGGGTCGCCCAGGCGCCCCCGGTACCAGGGCAGACCCGCGCTCACCCGCTGCCCGCCCACCCACAGCGGCACCCGGTCTGCGGCATCCACGGGGGCATTGCGCATCAGGTCCACGCCGCGCGGGTTGGCCCGCGTGCCAGACCACATGCCCCCAGGGTTGACGATGGGCATGAAGACCAGGCGCACCTGCTCCAGCTGGCGGTGCAAGGTGGTGTCCCACTGCAAGCGCATGACCACGTTCTGCAGGTAGGCAATGACCACCTCGGCACCGATGCGCTCCAGCCCGTGCACGCCGCCAAAAAACCCCACGGCCGGCACCTCCAGCCCCGGGTTGCCCACGCCGATGGCATACACCGGAAAACGCTCGCCCGAGGCCACCTGCACCTGCCGCACCACCTGCACATCCAGATGGGGCGCCCCCAGCTCCAGGATTTTTTCCAGCGCCAGAAGCTCGGGCAGCATGTGTTGTGGGGGGGGGTGTGGAGGGGGCGGTGCCGGGGTTCGGCAGACGGAGGATAGCGCGCACCGGCGCGCTCGGGTGGCCCAAAAGGAACGCGGCGGCACACTTGTTGGGTTCGCGCTAACCGACGCAAAACCGTCACACAAAGGCGGTACCTTGCCCCACAGGTCGTCACGACCTCTACCCAACCTCCCCACGAAAGAGGCGCACCATGATCTGGAAATTGCTGGGATTGCAGCGGCTGTTGGATGAGCTGTTCGATGAACGGGGCTGGCTGAGCTTTGACCTGCCCCGCACACACGAATGGGCCCATGACGATGCACCGGCCCCTGCGCAAGACTGACGCCCTGCGCTGGGCCATGGGCTGTGGCGCGCTGGCGGGTGCGCTGGCCTGGGGCCTGGTGGAGCTTCTGGCGCTGCAGCGGTCCCGCTACCAGCTGTGGCGCGGGCGCCAGCAGACGCCTGCGCTCAAGTAGCGGAGGCCGCCACCGCCCGGTTGCGCCCCGCATTCTTGGCCTGGTACATCGCCGCGTCGGCGGCCGACAACAACGCCTCCAGCCCCCACCCCAGCTGACCGGAGTCTGCAATGCCCAGGCTCACCGTCACGCGCACGCCGGGGTCTGCGGTGCCCAGCACCTGGGCCTCGGCCACCATCTCGCGCAGGCGCTCCGCAAAATGCAGGCCCTGGGCTCGGTCGCAATGGCTGAGCAGCAGCACAAATTCTTCGCCCCCAAAACGCGCCGCCAGATCGCCCTCGCGCAGTTCGGCGCGCACAACATCCGCCACCACCAGCAGGGCCTTGTCGCCAGCCGCATGGCCCAGGCTGTCGTTGAGCTGCTTGAACCAGTCGATGTCCAGCACCAGCACGGCCACATCGAAGTCGTAGCGCATGGCCTGCGCCAGGGCGCTGCGCGCCTTCGTGATGAACCCACGGCGATTGGGCAGGCCCGTGAGGTAGTCCGTCTCGGACTGCTCCTTGAGCTGCGCAATGAGCCGGTCCCGCTCGCGCTCCAGATCCTGGCGCCGCCGGGTCTGGCTTTGCAGCGAACGCACGGCCCCGATGACGGCGGCCATCTCATCGTCGGCCACCGGGTCGGGCAGGCGTGCCTGCAGGTCATCGTTGGCCAGCGCCTTCAGCGCGCGGGTGGTCTGGGCCAGGGGCTGCAGCACGCGGTGCTGAATCACATACAACGCCCCGCCCAGCACCAGCAAGAGCAGCCCTGACCCGGCCAGCGCCCAGGCCAGCACACGCAGCGCGCGCTGGTGCTCCAGCGCCGCCCGCTCGCGGGCCTGCGCGAGCAGTGCATCGCGCAGCGCCAGGATGGGGTTCATCTCCGGCACATACAGCGCCGCAAACTCCGCTGCAGACAGGCCATAGCGCCCGTCCCCATCGCCCTGCGCCAGCACCTTGTCGAGCAGCTCCTGCGCCACGCCAAAGTAGCGCGCCTCCACCGTGTCCCAGGCCTGCGCCACCTCTGCGGCCTTGTCCGGCAGCTGCAGCCGCAGGTCCACCAGCGTGCGCAGCTGTGCAATGCGCCCCCGCGTTTCATCGATGGCCCGGCGTTCTGCAGGAGAAAACGGCTGGCCCTTGACCACAGCCGCCGTGAAGTGGGAGCCCAGCAGGCCCGCGTACTCCCGCAGCCCGGCCGCCAGGCGCGCGCCCTGCACATCGTCGCCCAGCGCGGGATAGGCGTGCTGGGCCGCGCTGGCCAGGGCATTGGTCACCGGCGACAACAAAGGCACCACCGCCACCATGCCATAGACAGCGTCCCGGATCGCACTGGCCGAGCGCTGTTCCCGCGCCAGCGCCAGCACCTGGTCCACGCCCGCACGGGCCTGCGCCAAGGTGCTTTGCGCGGCACGCACGCTCTGCACCAGATCGATGCCGCCCGCAGGCTGCCGCTGCTGCGTTGCGGCCACGGCCTGCAGCAGTGCATCAAAAGCCTGGTCGGTGCGTGCGCGCGCCTCCTGCAGCGCCTGGGCCCGGGGCTGCGCCATGGGCAGCACATCGCCCAGCGCCCCGTTGGTCGGCCCGCGCTCGCGCGACACCATCTCTACCGCCAGCAGCCCCAGCCGCAGCTGGTCCAGCAGCCGCAGGCTTTCCGACGCCTGGTGCACGGACTGCCACTCCGTTGTCGCCATGCGGCCCACCAACGCAATCGTCGCCACAAGCACAAGAGCGCCCAGCAGGTGGAGCATTCGACTGAGTTGCATGGACAAGCGCTTTGCGGAAACAACACCGGAGAAAAGAGAGAGCCCGCCAAGGCGGCCCATCGGCCGCCACAACAAGCCGTGGCCAGCAAAGATTGTATGAACCCCTGCCTGCGGCCAACTCCCTGCCATTGTGGCCACTTGCCACCACACCATGCACCGGTTTTTCCCCAAGAAAAATCCCTGGGCGCAGCCTTTTGCGAGCGCTGGCGATGCAGCCTGAGGGCGCCATCCGCAGGGCCCGCGCAGAAGCCTCAGGCGCTGGCTGGTCATGCGCTCTATCGGTCTTGGCTTTCTCGCACCTAAAATCACGCAGGTCCTCCACCGAATGGTGAGGGCCCATCGCAATCCAAACCAACGAAGAAACATCATGGCAACTGCAAAGAAAACTCCAGCCCCCGCAAAGAAGGCCGCCGCACCGGCCGCAGCGCCTGTCGCCAAGAAGGCGGCCCCTGCGGCCAAAAAAGCAGCCCCCGCAGCCAAGAAGGCAGCGCCTGTCGCCAAGAAGGCCGCCGCGCCTGCGGCCAAGCCTGCTGCTGCCGCCGCCGTGCTCAAGCCCATCAAGACCGCCTTCAACAAGACCACGCTGGTGGCCCACCTGGCCGAACAATCGGGCGTGGAACCCAAGGCCACCAAGGCTGTGCTGGCCGCACTCGAAGCCGCCATCCTGGGCTCGGTGCACAAAAAGGGCTCTGGCGAATTCACGCTGCCTGGCGTGCTGAAGATCGGCCTGCAGCAAGTGCCCGCCAAGAAAAAGCGCTTTGGCAAGGACCCTTTCACGGGTGAAGAGCGCTGGTTCCCCGCCAAGCCCGCTTCGGTCAAGATCAAGACCCGCGCGCTGAAGAAGCTCAAGGACGCTACGGCCTGATCGGCCTGCGGCCCTCAGCCACCAGGACCAGATGCCCCCGGGCCTCTGGTCCTTTTTCTTTGGGCAGCCGCTGCCCGCGCGCCTGCCCTGCTCAGTGCGGGCAGCAGGCGGCCGTGGCGCCTTCGCAGCCCAGGCAGTCCACCTGCAGCACCAGGTCCACCACCCACGGCCGCAACCCCTTTTCGGCGGCGCGCAGCTCCAGCTCGTTGCGCAACTGCGCACCGGGCAGCGTGGCAGATCGGTCGCAGCGCCTGCAGACGATGCGCACCTCGGCCGACGGTGCTGGCGCGAAAGGCCGCAAGCGGTACACCGTGTGCCGCCGGTCGCCGCGGTCGTGCAGCAGCACACCCAGGGTCTGCAGCTCGTGGATGATGCGGTACACCGTGCTGGTGCTCACATGCGTGCCGCGCAGCAGCATCTGGTGAAAGGCCTCGTCCGCGCCAATGCCCGCGCTGCCTGCGGTCTGGATCACCTGCAGCACGCCGATGCGCGCCGTGGTGGGCCGCAGGCCCGCCGTGCGCAGGCGCTGCAGCATGGACATGCCCTCGCTCACGGACGCCCGGCCGAGGCCACGCGGCCCGGGCCTGCCACGGTCTCTGGCCGCCAGCCTCCGCCCAGCGCGCGCAGCAGCGCCACCTGGGCCAGCCACTCGGCCTGGTGCAGCCGGGCGGCCGTGTCCTGGGCTGCGTACAGCGTGCGCTGTGCATCCAGCAGCGTGAGCAGGGTCTCGGCACCGGCGCGGTAGCGCGACTGGGCCAGCGTGGCTGCTTGTCCGGCCTGCCGCACCACCTCGGCCTGCGCGGCGCGCTGCGCCCCCGTGCCCGCCACGGACAACAGGGCCAGCTCCACCTCTCCCACGGCGGCCACGATGGTGGCGCGGTACTGCGCCAGCAGCTCGGCCTGCCGCGCCTGGGCCAGGTCGC
Source organism: Acidovorax sp. (assembly GCA_018780365.1). GTDB lineage: Bacteria > Pseudomonadota > Gammaproteobacteria > Burkholderiales > Burkholderiaceae_C > Acidovorax. The sequence continues at coordinate 12,424 of JADMJR010000023.1, forward strand.
GCCCGGCCTCCAGCCGCCCGCCGTCAAAGATGGGCGCAGCCAGTGCCGCCGCAACGCTGTAGAGGGGGTTGTCGAGCACACGCGAGAGGCGCCCCCCCCCAGAGCCCAGGCTGGCGCTCAGGTGGATGCGGGGCAGCAGGGCAGCGCGGGCCGCTGCCACATCGGCGTGGGCGGCTGCGAGGCGGGCCTCGGCCCGCGCAATATCGGGCCGGCGCACCAGCAGGTCGGCGGGCGTCGCGGTATCGGGCGCGAGGGTCTCCACAGCGGGCAGCACCTGCGTGTCCACGCGGGGCCCCTCGGGCTGCCCCAGCAACACGGCCAGGCCCGCATGTGCGGCCTGTACCTGCTGGCGCTGGGACTCCAGCAGCTGGCGTTGTGTGGCCACCAGGCCGCGCTGCTGCGCCTGCTCCAGCGCCGTGGCGGCGCCCGCGCGGGCGCGGGCCTCCACCACGGCCAGCACCCGCTCGGCGCTGCGCAGATTGAGTTCAGCAATGGCCACACGCTCACGCCCCCCCACCAGTTGCAGCCAGGCCTGCGCCACAGCCGCCGTCAAGGTGACCTGCACCGCGTCGCAGTCGTGCGCGCTGGCATGGCGCAAGGCCTGGGCACTGGTGCGCTCGGCCCCCAGGCGGCCCCACATGTCCAGCTCGTAGCTCGCGCCCCACGCAGCACCAAACTGCGTGCCCGCCACCTCGGCCTGCCCCCCGGCACGCGCCTGGCGGCTGGCATTGAGCGTGCCATTCACACCCGGCAGCAGGCCAGCCCCCGCCGCGCGCGCCACGGCGTCGGCCTGGCGCACCCGCGCGATGGCGGCGGCCAGGTCCGGGCTGTGCGCATGTGCGGCCTGCACCAGCGCATCCAGCTCGGCAATGCCCAGCGCATGCGCGCCGGTGCCGCCCCCACCACGGGCCGGTGGCACCGGGCCGTGCCACTGCGCCGGCAGGCGCAAGGGTTCATCCACCAGGCCGTGGGGTGGGGTGGTGCAGCCCCCCAGCCACAGGGCGGCCGAGCAGGCGAGGAGGACGGTACAGACAGTGCAGTTGCGCATACCAACAAACAAAGTGGTCATTCGGAAGCGAGGGCCATCACCGGGTCCAGCCCGGCGGCGCGGCGTGCGGGCATGTAGCCAAACACCAGCCCGGTGGCCACGGCGCAGGCAAAGGCGCCCGCCATGGCGGTGAGCGAAAAAATCACGGGCACGCCCGACACGATGAGCGCCGCGCCCACGGCCAGGCCAATCGCCAGGCCCGCTGCGCCGCCCACCAGCGTGACGAGCACGGCCTCGGTGAGGAACTGGCGCAGGATGTCGCCCTGCCGCGCGCCGGTGGCCATGCGGATGCCGATCTCGCGCGTGCGCTCGCGCACCGTCATCAGCATCACGTTCATCACGCCGATGCCGCCCACCACCAGCGACACGGCTGCGATCAGCCCCAGCATCATGGTCATGGCGTTGCGCGTCTGCGCCTCGGCCTGCAGCTTGGCCGCCGCGTTGCCGATGCGAAAGTCCTCGCGCCCGTGGCGCGACAGCAGCAGCGCGTGCATGGCCTTCTCGGCCGCCTGCACCTGCTCGACCGACGCGGCAGCGACCACGGTGTAGTCGGGCTGGGTCTGCACGCGGTACACACGCGCGCGGCCCGACTGGTAGGGGATGAACACCATGTCGTCGTAGTTCTGCGCGCCCGAATCAGCGCCGCGCTCGGCCATCACGCCGATCACCTCGAACGGCGCGTTGCCGATCAGCAGGTGGCGACCCAGCGGGCTCGGGTGGTCCGGGAAAAACTGCGCACTGGCCTTGTGCCCCAGCACCACCAGCGGCGCCAGGTCGTGGTCTTCGGCGGCGGTGTAGTAGCGGCCCTGGGCCACCTTCCAGTGGTGCACGCGGGGCATGTCTTCGCTGGCGGCGAACACGTAGACCTGCCGCTCGACGTTGCCGTGGCGCACGGGGATGGGGTCGCCGATCACGGGCATCACGTGGCCGATCTCGGGCAGGCGGGCGATGGCCTCCAGGTCCTCTGCGGTGATCTCGCCCTGCGGCCCGCCCTCGCGCGGGTGGCTGGCGCCCAGGTACATGATGGTGGTGCCCATGGAGCCCATCTGCTCCACCACGCGCTGCTTGGCGCCCTCTCCCACGCCCATCATCACGATGACCGACGCCACGCCAATCACGATGCCCAGCAGCGTGAGCCCGGTGCGCGCGCGGTTGATGCGCATGCCCCGCCAGGCCGAACGGGCGGCCTCGGCCAGTTCGGCCCAGAAGGCGCCCCCAGACTGGTTGCTACTATTTTTACAGCTACTTGCGCTTGCTGGTTGCGCGGTAGAGGCATTTTTTTCTTCAAATATCCCTGTCACAGCACCACCGCTGTCCGCCACGATCTCGCCGTCGCGGATCTCGATCACGCGGCGGGCCTGGGCGGCCACTTCGCGGTCGTGGGTGATGAGCACGATGGTGTGGCCCGCGTCGGCCAGCTCGTGCAGCAGCGCCATCACCTCGGCGCCGCTGTGGGTGTCCAGCGCGCCGGTGGGCTCGTCGGCCAGGATGATGCGGCCGCCGTTCATCAGCGCCCGGGCGATGGACACGCGCTGCTGCTGCCCGCCCGACAGCTGCGTGGGCCGGTGGTGCAGCTTGTCAGCGAGGCCCAGGCGCGTCAACAGCGCCGCCGCGCGGCGGGTGCGCTCTTCGCGCGGGGTGCCGGCGTAGATGGCGGGCACCTCGACGTTCTCGCACGCCGACTCGGCGCGGATCAGGTGGTAGCCCTGAAAGACGAAGCCGAAGGCCTCGCGCCGCAGCCAGGCCAGCTGGTCGGCGTCGAACCCCGCCACGTCTTCACCCTGGAAGCGGTAGCTGCCGCTGCTGGGCTTGTCCAGGCAGCCGAGCAGGTTCATCAGCGTGGACTTGCCCGAGCCCGACGCGCCCACGATGGCGACAAACTCGCCCGCGTGGATGGACAGCGAGATGCCGCGCAGCACCTCCACCTCGGGCTGCTCGCCACCGCCGTAGCGGCGGCGCACATTGCGCAGCTCGATCAGCGGTACGGGGGAGTCGCGCAAAACGCCGTGCAGGGTGCTGTGCGGGATGCCAGTGCCTGCGGTCACAGCTTGAACCTTTGCGGGCCGCTGCGCGCAGGGCGCTCGCCGGTCACCAGCTGCTCGCCCTCCTGCAGGCCCGAACGTACCTCGGCCAGGTGGCGGCTTTTCACGGCCACGACCACGGTGCGCTTTTCCACCACGCCATCGGCGCGCAGCACGCGGGCGCTGTGGGTGGCTGCGGCGGCCTTCTCGCCAGCGCCGGCACCAGCGCTGTCACCGTCGCCCTCCGCACCTGCCGCCTTGCCGCCGGCCGGGCTGGCAGGGCTTGCCGGACTGGCGAGTGCCGACAGCGGCACGGCGATCACGCCCTGCGCCTGCGCGGTGACAAAGCTCGTCTGCGCGGTCATCTGCGGCATCAGCTCGCCGTCGGCGTTGTCCACGTCGAACAGCACGGTGTACGACACGGCCTTGCTCGCGGCGGCCTGCGCGTTGGCGCCGCCCGCGGCCTTGGCCTCGGGCGTGGGCGGCGCGGGCAGCACCTGGCGCACGGTGCTGCGCCAGCGGCGCGCGGCGGCGTCGGCCTGGCCGCCCAGCGTGGTGAAGTACACCGGCAGGCCGGCCCGCACCTGGCGGATGTCGGCCTCGGAGACTTCGGTCCACACCGTCATGGTCGACAGGTCGGCCACGCGCAGGATGTTGGGCGTCTGGTAGGTGGCGTTCAGGGTCTGGCCCTCGCGCGCTTCCAGCGCCACCACGGTGCCGGCCATGGGCGCGTAGATGCGGGTGTAGCCCAGCCGCGCCTCGTCGGCCTTGAGGCTCGCCTGGGTCTGGTCGATCTGCGCCTTCAGGTGGTCGATGCGCGCGGCGGCCGATGCCAGCGCGGCCTCGGCCGTCTGCAGGTCTTCCAGGCGCGTGGCGCCTTCGCGTTCCATCTGCTGCTGGCGCGCCTGCTGCTGCTGCGCCAGGCGGTGCTGGGCCTGCTGCTCGGCCAGTTGCGCGCGCAGGCCGGCGAGTGCGGCGCGGGCGCCGTCCACTGTGGCCTGCTGCACGCTGGGGTCGATCTCTACCAGCAGTTGGCCCTTCTTGACCTCGGTGCCGGGCTGCACATGCAGGCGCGTTATCTGCCCTGACACCTGCGCGCCCACGTCCACATAGCGGCGCGGCTGCAGCGTGCCGATGGCGCTGACCGTGGCCTCGATGTCGCCGCGCGCCACGGCCACCGTGTCGTACACGGTGGTGGGCTGGCGGGTCCACCACCACGCGCCCGCGCCGATGGCGGTGGCCAGCACCAGCAATGCGCCCACGCGGCGGGCTACGCGGTCGGAAAAAGCGCGGGCCATCAGCGGGGCACCTCGAAGCTCAGCGTGGCGGTGTGGCGCACGTCGTTGTATTTTTTGCCGTCCACGGTGACGGAACCGTTGACCTTGGCGCTGACCTCCAGCACGTAGAGGCCGGGGAACGGCGTCTCCAGCTGCACGGTGCCATCGGCTGCGGGGATGAGCGTGCGGTGCCAGCCGGCGCTGGTGTCCACATTCACCTGCGCGGCCGCCACCGCCTGCCCTTTCCACACCAGCTTGAAGGTGTTGCCACCCGGCGTGGTGGGCACCAGCTCCAGGTCGTTCACCGCACGGGTGTCCTGCCGGCCCAGCCGGGCCTGGTAGTGGGTGAGCCCCGCTGGGCCGGTCACCTGGCTCGCGTTCAGGCGCAGGTCGGCCGCTGTGCCGTCCAGCGCCACATCGACATGGGCCCCCTGCAGGGCCAGCGGCAGGTCCTTGCCGTCAGGCAGAAAGGCCCGGGGCGCCAGCAGCGGCGGCAGGGTGGGGGCGCGCTGCAAGGTCTGGCCCATGTGCGCGCGGGCACCGGTGGCCGTGTGCTCCAGCCAGAGGGCATCGGCCAGCACCGCCGGGCTGGCGACAAGAAGGCACAGCGCCAGCAGGCCCGTTGCGGGTAAGGACTTTTTCAGGACGAAGGGGGACATGGGCAAAGGGGTCTCATGCGCAGCGGCCACGAGGCATGCCGCTGCCGGGAAAAAGACGGGGGAAGAAAGGAGCGCCGGCTTACTGCGCCACAAAGGTCAGCGTGGCGGTGTAGCCAAGCTTCTGCACCTTCTGGCCCGCGATCTCGACCGGGTTCGCGGGTTCGGTCTCGTGCGCGCTCACCAGCACGTAGCGGCCCTTGTCCTTCACGGGCACCTCGATGCGGCCAGCGGCGTCGGTCTTGAAGCCCTTGGTCCACTTGTCGGGCGTGATCACCGTGACGGCCTTGTCTGCCAGCGGTTGGCCCTTGAAAACCAGGGTGAAGGTGTTGCCCTGGGGGGCCACGGGCACGAGTTCGTAGTCCAGCACGGCGCGGGTTTCGGCACGGCCCGCGCGGGCGTTGAACACGGCGGCCTGCACCTTGCCGTCCTTGGCTTTCCAGGGCTTCCAGACCTGGTCGTTGACCAGGCGCACATCACCTGGTGCCGCCACGGCGGCTTCGAGGTGGTCGTCCTTCACGCTGAGCTTGGCGGTCTGCGCGCGGTCGGTGGTGAACACCTGCGTGGTGGCGGCCAGTTTGGCCACTTCCTCGCCCCGGTCGTGCTCGGCATCGGCGTCGCCCACGTACACGCGCACGGGGCCGGTGGCATCGCGCTCCAGCCACACCTGGTGGGCCTGGGCCGGCACGGCGGCGGCCAGCACGGAGAGGGCGAACAAAGACTGCTTGAACATGGGAGAACTCCTGGAGGGGGTCAAACGAACACCTGCGCCCGTGACTAACCGGGCACCGGCAAGGCAGCCCCGCGCCAAAGCGCGCAGGGCCTATTTGCAAACACAAGGGGCGAAACGAAAGGTGCCGACTCAGAACCGCACATCGACCCCCACGCGCACATTGCGCGGGGCGCCGTAGTACGCGTTGCCGGTGGCTGCGTAGTAGCTCTTGTCGAACGCGTTGTAGAGATGGGCCGTGACGGCCACGTTGGAGCTGATCGCGTAGCGCGCCATCAGGTCCACCACCGCATAGGCGGGCTGCGTGAAGCGCACGCGCGACGGGCCCTGGTTGTCGGCATAGATGGCGTTCTGCCAGCGCAGGCCACCCCCGATCGTCAGCCCCTTGCCGATGCTGGCGATGCGGTAGCTGGTGAACAGCTTGGCGGTGTTCTGCGGCACGGTGGTGAGCAGGCGGGTGCGCAGCCTGTCCTGCGTGAGGTTGCGCGAGAAGCTCGCCGACACCTGCCAGCCCCGGCGCAGCTCGCCCGAAGCCTCCAGCTCGAAGCCGCGCGTGCTGGTGCCCGACACGGCCTGGTAGGCCTGGCCGCCATCGGGTGCGAACACGTTGGGAATCACCACGCCCAGGTTGTCCTGGCGGGCCTTGTAGAGAGCCCCCGAGACGTTCAGCCGGTCGTTGAGGAAAGCCCCCTTGGCCCCCAGTTCAAAGCTGTCGCCCGTCTGGGGGTCCAGGTAGTCGCCGTTGGCCAGGCGCAGGTTTTGTGGCGTGAAGATGTTGGTGTAGCTGGCGTAGGCAGACCAGTGGCTGTCGATGTCAAGGACCAGGCCCAGGTAGGGCGTGACCTCGCCGCTTTCCTTGCGGTCCGTGACCGTGGTCGCGCCAGTGGCGTAGCGGTGGCTTGTCTGGTGGCGGCTCCAGTCCACCACCCGCGCACCGGCCAGCAGGGACAGCGCATCCGTGGGCTTGAAGCGCACGGTGGCATAGGCGCTGTTCAGGCGCTCGTCCGAACTCGCGGCACCGATGCTCGGGTTGTTCGGCGCTGCCGGCGAGCTGCCGTCCCAGGTGTAGATGTTGCTGATGGCACTGCTCCAGCCCGCATGTGTCCAGTTGGTGTACGAGGGCGCAAGGTAGCTGGTGCGCGACATCTGCGCGCCCAAGGCCACGTCGTGCTTGCGCCCCAGCCAGTCGAACCGGCCCGTGGTCTGCACGTCCAGGGTGTCCTGGCGCGGCGTGGCCGTCCAGCGGCCGGCCCAGATCGTGACGCCCGCACCGGTCGCGCGCACGGGGTTGCCACCGCTGGCGTAGCCGACCAGCTCGTCATAGAAGCTGCTCGTGCGCGAGGCCGTGGCCTTGAGCTTCCAGTCGTCGTTGAAACGGTGCTCCAGGGCCGCAAACAGCGCGGTGTAGTGGCGCTCGGAATAGGCCCAGGGTGGCGCGGCCGAGGCCGACCGGCCCCACTGTGTGCGCGTGCCGTCGGCGTAGTACGCGGGCAGGCCGCCACGCGCGTGCCCCGTCGCATCGTGGTGCTGCACCGAGGCGCCGGCAAACAGCTGGGTGCTGGCCGTCAGGTCGGCTTCGACCGCCCCGTAGAGCAGTTTCTTGCGCTCCTTGAGGCGGTCGATGTAGGACTGGTTGTCTTGCGCGGCCGCCACAAGGCGGCCCCGCACGCTGCCATCGGTGTTCAGGGGCGAAGAGATATCGACCTCGCCGCGCGCGTAGTTCCACGAACCCGCCTCGGCACGGGCCGAGGCCTGGAAATCCGCCGTGGGCCGCTTGCGGATCATGTTGATGGCGGCCCCTGGTGTGCCGATGCCGTTCATGAGGCCGGAGGCACCGCGCACCACCTCCACGCGGTCGAACATCGCCATGTCGTTGGTCTGGAAGATGCTCGAATAGTTGGAGTCCGTCTGGCGCACGCCGTCCACCATGTAGGTGTTGACGGCAAAACCACGCGAGTAGATGGGGGAGGTGTCGGAGCCCTGGTTGCCGCTCTGTGTCATCACCAGGCCCGGTGTCTGGGCCGCAATGTCCGACAGCTGCGTCAGCCCCTGGTCTTCCATGCGCTGGCGCGTGATGACGCTGACCGACTGCGGGGTTTCACGCAGGCTCAGCCCCAGCGGCGTGGACGTGCCCGCCTGGCGCGTGGTGTAGGAGCCCGTGTGCTCCGTCAGCGCACTGGTTTCGGCCTGGGCCTGCACCCGCACTTCGGACAGGCTGGTTTCCCCTTGGGTGGCGGCGGGAAGCCGGCGCACCAGGATGGAGGAGCCTTCGATGACCCCCACCAGCCCGCTGCCTGCCAGCAGCCGGTCCAGGGCCTCGCGCACCGTCAGGGTACCGGACACGGCCGGGGCCGTCCGGCCCGCCACCAGGGCGGGCTGCACCATGAGTTCCATGCGGGTTTGCCGGGCCAGGTCGTTGAGGGCCTGGGCCAGGGGCTGCGCCGCGATGGCGATTGCCGCCGGGGCCTGTGCGGGTACGCCCCCTTGGGCTTGTGCGGCCCAGGGGGCCCAACCCAGCGCAACGGCCAAGGCCAAGGCCAGAGGTGCCGGTTGGAAACGGATGCGGTGCATGTGCAAATCTCCCTGGAAAGCAAATATTTGAATAAGAAGCCTTCTCATGTAGACGCAGCACATACCCGGTCCCCTAGGTCGGTGGATGTTTTTTTCGCGCAGGCGCTGCCGCCCCCGATGGCGCAAGCTCAGGGCGAAGGGGCCGCCACAATTTCGGTGATGCCACCGCGCTCGTGCAGCTCTACCGGCAGGGTGCGCGGCAAGGCGCGCAGAAAGTTGTCCGGGCGCCGGGGATCGAAGGTGCCGGTCAGCCGCAGAGCCCCCACCCCGGGATCGCGCACCACCAGGTTCACGGTGCCATAGCGCGCAAACTCGGCCAAGGCCTGCGACAGCGGCGTGTCGTCAAAGCTCACCCGGCCATCACGCCAGGGGGCAATGCCCGCTGCCGGCACGGCAGCCACGGGCCCCAACCTGCCCGCCGCATCGCTGGTGACCTGCTGGCCGGCGGTCAGCTCGACCAGGGAAGCCCCCGGCGCATCGGAGCGCGCGACACGCACCCGCCCCTCTTCCACCGCAATGCGCACGCCCTCTTCACCCGGTAGGCCCGGCGTGTGGCGCACAGAAAACCGGGTGCCCACCACCGTGATGCGCACCGGCCCCGCCACCACGTCAAAAGGCCGTGCGGCATCGCCCTGGACACGGAAGACCGCCTGCCCCTCCGGCAGGACCACCTCGCGCCGCTGCCGCCAGAAGCTGACGTCGATCTGCGTGCGGGTGTCCAGCCGCAGGGCACTGCCATCGGGCAGTTGCACGTCCGACTGCTGGCCGGGCCCCGTGGCCAGGGTTTGCAGGTACACCGGCTGGTTGCGCCAATGGCTCCAGCCCAACACGCCCCCCACAACCACCAGGCACAACGAGGCCAGGGCCGCCACCGGGCGGCCCCATGCGCGGGTTGCCCCCTGTGGCCCGAAGCGAGGGCGCCCTCTGGCGGGCTGGGGATGGGTAGGGGCCACGGCAGGGACCTTGGCTGAAAACCACGCCCCCCGGCTGCCGGAGGCTTCACGGGCCAGGCTTTCAGCACCAGGGTTCCGCACTGCGGCCTGTGCCTTGTCGGCCGCCAGTTGGCCGCGCAGATGGCGCACCCCCTCGGCCGGCAGGGTGTCCAACAGGCGCCAATCAGCGCCCCAGCGGTCCCATGCCGCTGCGTGTGCGGGGTCTGCGGAGCGCCAGGCCTGAAAAGCCCGCTGGGCATCGGCATCCAGGCCGTCCACGCCCCGTACAAACCATTCCAGCGCGGCGTGGTCTGCGGGCGTCATGGGGGGGTCGCTGCGGCTCATGCGGGCCTCCGGCCTTCGTTGGTCGCACGACACTGGCGGCAGGCCACCATGGCCCGCTGGATATGCTGCTCCACCATCTTGCGCGAAATGCCCATCTGCGCGGCCACCTCGGCTTGCGACAGGCCGTCGAACTTGTGCAGGATGAACGCTTCGCGGCACCGCAGTGGCAGCGCATCAATGGTGGCGATCAGCGATGCCACGCCCTGCGCAGAGGTCGCCGCCACCTCGGGCTCGTCGCGCGGCGGCGCGGGCAACTCGGCCACATCAGGCAAAGGGGTGTCGTCCACCGTGTGTGGCACGCTGCGCACCACATGGCGGCGGTGCTGGTCGATCAGCAGATTGCGCGCCGTGCGGTACAGCAGCGCACGCGGCTGGTGTACCGCCTGCCCCGCCTGCTGCAAGGCCAGCACCCGCACGTAGGCCTCATGCACCAGGTCGGCCGCGCTGTCGCGGCTGCGCACCATGCGTGCAAAGTAGTTCAGCAGTTCTTGGTAGTAGGGGGTGACCACGGGGCAGACAGCCTGTCGATGAAAACCTCCGCACACACTGATGGCGAAGGCTGGACGGCTGAGGGCGTGGCGTTGGCGAGCCCCTGGCTAATAAGAATAATTCTCAATATTGTAAAGCCAGGCCATGCGCCCGCCTGCGTCAAGCCGCGGCACAGCAGTCACACGGCGATGACCCCGGCCCCGGCAGAACCGGCATGGAGCAAACCCACGGCGGCGGCCCGGCACGCCAGCACGGCACCCTGGTTGAGGTAGCCCTTGTCGGTGATTTCGCCAGCGTTGGAATCGGGTGCCGTGGCCATCACCATGGCCCGCGTGGGGCACTGCGAAGACCCCGCCCCCGTGCTGCGCCGCGCCTGCATGAGGGCACGCAGGGCAGCCTCCAGCCGGGGCACATCCGCAGCCCCGGTGGCGGACGGAAACACCAGCATGCCGACCTCGTCCCGGTTGTGGCCCGTGAGCACGATGTCCTGCACCAGCGGCGCCAGCAGCGACACCAGCTCCACCCTCAGCGTGCCCACCGAGACCCAGCTGCCACTCGACAGCTTGAAGTCTTCGGCCACGCGCCCGTTGAACACCACGCCCCGTTCGGGCTGGTCGGCATCGGCGAGATAGCCCGCGTCACCGATGCGGTAGAAGCCCTCGCTGTCGAACGCTGCCGCTGTTTCGCGCGGCGCGTTGCGGTAGCCCGCAAACACCGAGACGCCTTTGACCCGCATCTCCAGCTTGTTGCCGTTGGGCACCAGCTTGAGCTCCAGCCCCGGCAGCGGCGCCCCGATGCAGCCCGCCCCCTCCAGGCGCCAGTGGGCGGTGGTGACGGCTGGCGCGGTTTCGGTCGATCCCCACGAGGTGGTCAGCCACAGGGGCTGCGCGGGGCGTACCCGGTGGGCCAGCGCCTCCAGCCGCTGCCAGGTGGACGGGGCCAGCGCCGCCGCCGCATAGAAGGCCAGGCGCATGCGTGCCAGCACCTCGGCCGCCAGCGCATCATCGGCCTCCAGGAAGGGCAGCAGCATGTCAAAACCCCGGGGCACGTTGAACAGCATGGTGGGCCGCACGTCGCGCAGGTTGCGCACGGTTTTTTCGATCAGCCCCGGCACGGGCCGGCCTTCGTCGATGTAGAGCGTGCCGCCGTGGCACAGCACCATGTTGAGGTTGTGGTTGCCGCCGAAGGTGTGGCTCCAGGGCAGCCAATCGACCAGTACCGGCTTTTCCTGGCCGAGGAAGCGCCAGGTCTGGGCCATCATCTGCTGGTTGGCGCACAGCATGCGGTGCGTGTTGATAACCACCTTGGGGCGGCCCGTGGAGCCCGAGGTCAGCAGGTACTTGGCGTGGTCATCGGCCACCAGCGCCTCGAACGCCTGGCGCACGGCGGGTGTCTCCTGCCCGCGCTGCAGTTGTTCAAACGCCAGCGCGCCCGGGCAGGTGTCGGCATGGCGGCTGAAGACCTTGACCGCATCCCCGCCCCAGCCCGCCAGGGCCGGCGCGTAGACGCGGGCGTCCGACGCATAGACGAGGCTGGGCTCCAGCACGGCCAGCATGCTGTGCAGACGGCTCGAATCCTGGGAGCGCGCGTAGGCGCTCGACAGCGAACAGGGCGTGATGCCCACATGCATGGCCGCCAGCATGAGCACCGCGTGGTCCACCGCATTGTCCGACAGGATGGCAATGGGGCGGCCCACAGGCAGCTTCAGGTCCAGCAGCGACTGAGCCACCGCGCCCACCGCGTGGCGCAGTTGTCCGTAACTCAGGCCGCGCCAGTGTTCGCCGCGCTCATCGCGCTCGGCCAGGGCCAGCGTGCCGGGGGTCTCCAACGCCCAGCGCTCCAGCCACTCGCCCACGCAGCGCGCATAGGGGCGCAAGGCCACGGGTGAGCGCAGCGTGAACGAGCCATCGTCAAAGGACATGCGCACCGTGCGCGGGGGGGCGATCTGGTCTTCGTCGTCAAGGAATGCGGGGTGCATGGTGGGATCTCTCGCGGAAAGGTGGGGGGCGTTCTGTTCTGCGGCGCGCTCAGTCCAGCACACCCGACGATTGCTTGGCGCGCAGCAGGTCGATCAGCAGCACATCGCGCGCACGGGCCAGGTCGCTGGCCTGCCGCGTGCCCAGCTCCTGCGCCACGCCCTCGGCCACCTGGTGCTGCAGGGCCGCATCCATGGACGGGGTGCCCAGGTCGCGCCACCAGTCCTCGATGGGGCCGCCCAGGTGGGCCAGCAGGTGCGCAATGCCGCCCTCGCCGCCCGACAGGTGCAGGTTCATGAACGGCCCCATCAGCGCCCACCGCAGGCCGGGGCCCTGGGCGATGGCGGTGTCGATGTCGCTGACGGTGGCCACGCCCTCGTTCACCAGGTGGAAGGCCTCGCGCCAGAGCGCGGCCTGCAGGCGGTTGGCGATGTGCCCCTTGATCTCGCGCCGCACATGGATGGGGCGCTTGCCAATGCGGGCGTAGAACGCCATCGCCTGCGCCACGGCCTCGGGGGCGGTGTGCTGGCCACCGCCCACTTCGACCAGCGGAATCATGTGCGGCGGGTTGAACGGGTGGCCCAGCACCACCCGCCCAGGCCGCGCGCAGGCTTGCTGCATGTCGGTGACGGCCAGGCCCGACGAGCTGGACGCCAAGATCGACTGCGCGGGCGCGGCCGCATCCATGCGGCGAAACAGATCCACCTTGAAGTCCAGCCGTTCGGGCCCGCTCTCCTGCACGAAGTCGGCCTGTGCCAGCGAGTCCTCCAGCCGGTCATGCCAACGCAGGCGGTCCTGCCGGGCCCCCACCGCCAGCCCTTGGCGCGACAACACCTCCCAGTGCGCAGCCACGGCCGCGCGCAGGCGCTCCTGCGCGCCCGGCGACGGGTCCCACGCGTCCACGTCCAGGCCCTGCGCCAGAAAATAGGCGGCCCAGCTCGCGCCAATGACACCGGTGGCCACCACAGCCACGCGCTTCACGGTCGAATCCATGCAATGAGTTCCTTGTCGTTGTTCCATAAAAGCACACGGTCACGGACACCGGCACGGAGCAGGCCTGCACCACCGCAAAACAGCTCCGGGGGAATCAAGACTCCGCCGTAAAACCGACCTTCTTGACCAGCGGCCCCCAGCGCTCAAACTCCGCCTGCTGCGATGCCAGCATCTCGCCAGGCGTCGAACCCTTGGCGATCAGCCCCACCACAGCCAGGCTGTCGATGACGGCCTTTTCCTTGATGGCGGCGTTGATGGCCGCGTTGGCGGCCGCCACCACGACAGCGGGCGTGCGGGCCGGCGCATAAAAACCAAACCATTCCTCGGTCGTGAGCTCCGGAAATCCCTGCTCGGCAAACGTGGGCACTTCGGGCGAGAACGGGGAGCGCGCCTGGCCCGAGGTGGCAATCAGCCGCAGCTTGCCCGCCTTGTGGTTGGGGATGAAGTCGCCACTCGGTGTGACCATGGAGGCGATCTGCCCACCCACCACGTCCGTCACGCCGGGGATGGAGCCCCGGTAGGGCACATGCTTGAGATCGACCCCATGGTTCAGCCCCAGCAGGGCACCGATGAAATGCGGCGTGGAGCCCGCAGCGGGCGATCCGTAGTTGGCCAGCACCGGGTTGGCCTTGGCCCAGGCCAGGAAGTCCTTCACCGTCTTGACCGACGCTGGCACCAAGGGCCCCACGGCCAGCCCGTGGTGCATGACCGCAGCGATGGACACGGGCACAAAATCCTTGGTGGGGTCGTAGCTCAGCTTGCTGTAGATGTGGGGATAGATCGAGGTGCACGAGAACGGCGACAGCGTGAGCATGCTGCCATCCGTGGGCGCGCCCTTGAGCGCCTCCAGCGCAATGCGCCCGCCCGCACCGGGCTTGTTCTCGACCACGGCAGGGTTGCGCGTGTAAGGCGAGGCGGCCAGCTTCTCGCCCACCCGGCGCGCCACGCTGTCGCCTGCGCTGCCCGCCGGAAAGCCGTAGAGGATCTTGACCTGCTCCAGAGCCTGCGCCCAGGCGGCCCTTGGCAACAGGGCTCCCAGCGCTGCAGCGCAGCCCAGCTGGTTCATGAAGTGGCGGCGTGTAGGCATCATCGTTTGTCTCCTGCTTGTTGCTGGTGGTGGGTGGCGGAAAGGGTGCGTGCGGATCAATCTACGGCAAACGCGGGCCGGGCACCACCGGTGCGCGGCAGGCCCATGAGAACGCGCGCCTCGGCGGGGGTGGCGGGCTCCATGCCCAGCTCGCGGATGATGCGCACGATGCGTTCGGTGAGCTGCACATTGGTGGCCAGCTCGCCATGGCGAAAGTACAGGTTGTCCTCCAGCCCCACACGCGCATGGCCGCCCAGCAGCAGGGCCGCCACATTGGCTTCGAGCTGCGAAGGGCCGATGCCGCTCACGCAGAACAGGCTGTTCTTGGGCAGCGTGTCCACCATCATCTGCAGGTAGCGGGGCGAATACGGCATGGCGTTCTGAAAAGCCCGGTGCGCGTTCATCACGAGGTTGATGAAATGCGGCCCATCGTCGTCATGCCCTTCGTCGATGAGCGTGGCCGTGTCCTGCAGGATGTGTGTGGGGCTGAACACCTCCCACTCCGGCTTGATGCCGCGCGCCTTCATGCCTGCCGCCAGCTCACGGCCCTTGCTGAGCGGCGTGTCCATCAGGATTTCGCGGCCGTCGAAGCTCAGGTTCAGCGTGGTCGCATCCAGCGTGCACATCTCGGCACCCGCGTCCATGCCCTGGATGCGTTCCTCCCAGGCGATTTCCCAACGCCCCCCGGGCAGGGGCTTGACCATGTCGCCATGCACGCCGCCGCCGGTGGAGTTGTTGAGCACGATGTCGCAGCCCTTGGCGCGGATGCGGCTGTTGATGTCGCGGTAGACGTTGGCGTCGCAGGTGGCGCCGTCGTCGGGCCGGCGGGCGTGGATCGCCACCACGCTGGCGCCAGCGTTCCAGCAGCGCTGCACGTCGTCGGCGATCTCGGCGGGCTGCGTAGGCAGATGGGGATTCTGTGACTTGTGGGCCATGCCCCCTGTGGGTGCGATGGTGACTATGATTTTGCGCTGGGTCATCACGGTGCCTGACGGAAAATGGTAATGCTGGCCATTATTTTTTTATGCCTCGGCACACTCAGTCATCGCGATGACATTTGGACTCAGGGTATACGTGGGTCTGTCTTTTGAACGACACCGCGCGCAGGAGAATGCCCCACCATGTTGGTCAAACCGACACCCCCTACCGTGGACGATCTGCTGGCCAGGTCGGCCTGGTTCTCGCTGTTGGACAGCGCTGCGCAGGTGCGCGTGCGCGATGAGCTGCGCGAGGTGGATGTACCGCAGGGCGGCGCACTGTGCCGACGCGGCGACACGCCGGTGCACTGGTACGGCGCCATCGAAGGCCTGCTCAAGTGGACGGTGACCTCGGGTGATGGCCGCTCGGTCACGCTGGGCGGGCTGTCGGCGGGCAGCTGGTTTGGCGAGGGCACCTTGCTGCGCGGCAGCCCCCGCACGGCCGACATCATTGCCCTGCGGCCCAGCCGCGTGGCGCTGATGCCGGTGGAGACCTTCGCGTGGCTTCATGCCACAGAGCGCAGTTTTGACCACTTTCTGCTGCGCCAGATCAACGAGCGCATGCACTGGTTTCTGGGCAACTTCACGGCCCACCACCTGCTCGACACCGACAGCCAGGTGGCGCGGGCGCTGGCAGGGCTGTTCCACCCCTGGCTGCATCCAGGCAGCGACCCACACCTGCAGGTCTCTCAGGAGGAAATCGCCAACCTCTCGGGCTTATCGCGCCAGCGCTGCAACGCGGCGCTGAAGCGCCTGCAGGCGGCAGGCCTGCTGGAGATCGAATACGGCGGCATCACGGTCACCAACCTGGAAGGCCTGCGCCGCCGGGTCGAGTAGCCGCACCACAGCAACGGCCTGCGGCCATGCGCGAGGGCTGAGAACGTATTTAAGGCCTTTTCGACGCCGAGATGAATGCTGTGGTGGCAGCGATCACCGCTGCAGGCTGATCGCGGTGCGGCGAATGCCCACAGGCGGGCAGCTCCAGCAGTGCGGTGCCCGGCACCCGGCGCGCGATGCCGCGGATCTGCTCCAGCGTGCCGTACTCGTCGTCCACGCCCTGGATGGCGAGCACCGGCGCGCGGATGGCGGCGATCTCGGCCTCGATGTTCCATTGCCGAAAGGGCGGGTGCAGCCAGATGCGGTTCCAGCCCCAGAAGGCCGAGTCCGCGTCGTCGTGGTAGCGGCCGAGCTTGGCGGGCAGGTCGGTGCTCTGGTAGGCATCGCGTGCGATCTCGATGTTGGCGATGGTCACGTCTTCCACAAAGATGTGCGGCGCCATCAGCACCAGGCCGCGCACCGCGTCGGGGAAGCGCGCCGCATACAGCAGCGCGATCGATCCGCCATCGCTGTGGCCCAGCAGCCAGGGCGCCTCGGTGATTCCCAGGGCTTCGAAGAATGCGGGCAGCACCTCGTGCGCCTGCCGGTGCATGAAGTCCACGTCCCAGGGTTCATCGGCACCGCGCGGGGTGGAGCGGCCATAGGCGGGGCGCGAGAACACCAGGCCGCGCGCACCCGCAGCGTTGCACAGCCGCTCGGGGAAGTCCTTCCACATCGCCACCGAGCCCAGTCCCTCGTGCAGGAAGACGAGCAGCGGGGCGGCGCTGCGCTCGGGCGCGATCCACTGGTGCTCGATGCGCACCGTGCGGCCACGCCAGGCGATGCTGGCGAACTCCGTGGCGGGAGAAGATGCCTGCGCCGTCACGCGCGCGCCTCCTTCTCGCGCAGGCGAAAGCGCTGGATCTTGCCGGTGGCGGTCTTGGGCAGCTCCTCGATGAACTCGATGAAGCGCGGGTACTTGTAGGCCGCCAGGCGCTCTTTCACGAAGGCCTGCAGCGCCTGGGCGGCGGCCTGCTGGCCCTGCTTGAGCACCACGTAGGCCTTGGTCTTGGTCAGGCCCTCGCCGTCCTGCACGCCGATCACGGCCGATTCGAGCACGGCGGGGTGCTGCATCAGCGTGGCCTCCACCTCGAAGGGCGAGACGTAAATGCCGCTGACCTTGAGCATGTCGTCGCTGCGGCCGGCGTAGGTGTAGTAGCCGTCGGTGTCGCGCGTGTACTTGTCGCCGCTCTTGGTCCAGCCGCCCTGGAAGGTCTCGCGCGACTTCTCGCGGTTGGCCCAGTACATCAGCGCCGCGCTCGGTCCGCGGATGTACAGGTCGCCCACCTCGCCGTCGGGCACGGGGCGGCCGTCCTCGCCGCGCAGCTCCACCTCGTAGCCCTCCACGGGCTTGCCGGTGGTGCCGTAGCGCACATCGCCCGGGCGGTTGGAGATGAAGATGTGCAGCATCTCGGTGGAGCCGATGCCGTCAATGATCTCGCAGCCGAAATGCGCCTTGAAGCGCTGGGCGATCTCGCCCGGCAGGGCCTCGCCGGCCGACGAGCACATGCGCAGCGCCACGGCCTCGCGCGCGGGCAGCGCGGGCGAGGCCAGCATGCCGGCAAAGCCCGTGGGCGCGCCGAAGAACACCGTGGGGCGGTGCTGCGTCCAGCGGCGGAAGGTGGCGTCGGGCGTGGGCCGCTCGGCCATCAGCACCACGGTGGCACCCACCGACAGCGGGAAGGTCAGCGCATTGCCCAGGCCGTAGGCAAAGTACATCTTGGCCGCCGAGAAGCAGACATCGTTCTCCGTGAGGCCCAGCACCGGCTTGCCATAGAGCTCAGCTGTCCACCACAGATTGGCATGGGTGTGCACCGTGCCCTTGGGCTTGCCGGTGGAGCCCGAGGAATACAGCCAGAAGCCCGGGTCGTCCGCGGCGGTGTTGACCGGCGCGGCGAGCGGCGTGGCCTGCGCCAGCACGGCCTCGAAGTCCTGCGCGCCTTCGGGCAGCGGCCCGGTGGGCTGCGAGACGAGCAGGGTGCGCACCTCGTGCGGCGTGCGGCCCATGGCGTCCTGCAGCACCGCCAGCAGCGCGCCCGAGACGATGGCCGCCTGGGCGCGGCTGTGGTCCAGCATGTAGGCGTAGTCGTCCGCCGTGAGCAGGGTGTTCACCGCCACCGGCACCACGCCCGCGTACAGGCAGCCCAGGAAGGCCACGGGCCAGTCGCTGCTGTCGTGCATGAGCAGCAGCACGCGCTCTTCGCGGTGCACGCCGTCGTGGGTGAGGGCCGATGCCAGGCGCCGCGCGCGGTCTTCGAGCGCGCCGTAGGCCAGGCTGCCGCGGTCGTCGATGTAGGCCGTGCGCTGCGCGCGGTCCCGGTTCAGGTCGAACAGGTGCTGGGCAAAATTGAATCGTGGGGGCAGGCTCATGGTGTTGTCTCCTTGGGGCCCTCTCGGGTCGGGTGCGCGTTGTGTGTCGCGTCTTGTGGGGATGTCAGAGTCCCAGCGCCGCCAGCACGCCGGGGCTGGCCTGCACGGCCGTGCGCTGGTGGTAGAAATCGAGCGCGCGCAGGCCGCCCAGTTCGGCACCGCCGCCCGCGCGGCCCGGGCCGCCGTGCTGCGACATGGGCATCACATTGCCGTGGCCGCTGTGCGCCTGCGCCACGTCGGGCGTGACCACGTGCACGCGGCCATGGCTGGCGGCCACGGCCAGCGCGGTCTGTGCCAGTGCGGTTTCGTCGCTGCCATAGAGCGAGGTGACCAGCGAACCCTGGCCCCGGTGCGCCAGCGCGATGGCATGCGCGCTGTCGCGGTAGGGCAGCAGGGAGGCCACGGGGCCGAAGACCTCCACGTCGTGCACCAGCTGCGCCGCATCAGCATCGCGCGCGCCCAGCAGCACCGGGCCGATGCAGGCGGCCACGGCCGGGTCGGCATCCACCAGCGGTCGGTCGCGTCCGTCGTGCAGCACTGTTGCCTGAGCCTGCAGCACGGCCAGGCCTTCGCGCACGGCAGCCAGCTGGGCGCGGCTCACCAGCGAGCCCATGCGCACACCCTCGTTGCGCGGGTTGCCCACGCTGATACCGGCAAGCTTGGCACCAATGGCCTCGGCCGCCGCGTCGTACACCTCGGCGGGCACGAGGATGCGGCGGATGGCTGTGCACTTCTGACCCGACTTCACGGTCATTTCGCGCACCACTTCGCGCACCAGCAGGTGGAAGGCCTCGCTGCCCGGCGCCTCGCCGGGCAGCAGCACGGCGCTGTTGAGGCTGTCGGCCTCGATGTTGGCGCGCACCGAGCGCCGGGCCACCGCAGGGTGGGCGCGGATCACGCCGGCCGTTTCGGCCGAGCCCGTGAACGACACCACGTCGAAGGGCTGCAGCTGGTCCATGAGCCCGGCCGAACTGCCGGCGATGACCGACAGCGCGCCCGCAGGCAGAACGCCCGCGTCCACCACGTCCTTGACCATGCGCTGGGTGAGCCAGGCCGTGGCCGTGGCGGGCTTGACGATGACCGGCACGCCCGAGAGCAGGGCCGGCGCAGCCTTTTCCCACAGCCCCCAGGACGGGAAGTTGAAGGCATTGATGAACAGCGCCACGCCCTGCGTGGGTACCGACAGGTGCTGCGACTGGAAGGCCGGGTCCTTGCCCAGCCGGGCCGCATCGCCGTCGCGCAGGGCACGCGCATCGCCCAGGGCATCGCCCCATTTGGCGTACTGGCCCAGGGTGAAGATGGCGCCGTCGATGTCCACGCCCGAATCGTTCTTCACCGTGCCCGCATTGGCGGTGGCGATCTCGTAATAGGCATCGCGGTGGGCCAGCAGCACCTTGACGATGGCGGCCAGCAGTGCCGCGCGCTCGCGGTAGGTCAGCGCGCGCAGGGCCGCGCCACCGGTATTGCGCGCGAACGCAAACGCTTCGGCCAGGTCCAGCCCTGCCGCATCCACCCGAACCAGCGCCGTGCCCAGCACCGGGTCCCGCAGTTCAGTGCCCGGCCCCGTTCCGTGTTGCCAGCGCCCTGCGGCGAAATTGGGAAGCAGTTCGGTCATGCGGATCTTTCAGTGAAAAGAAAAATAGGAGGAGAACCAAGCAGCAGCAAAAAAACCGCGCAGGCCCTATCGGGTGAACTGAATCTGCCCCTCGGGCAGGAGGTAAAGCACCAGCGCCCTGCCCTGTGCCACGGTGGGGTGGTGGGCACTGCCAGGCGGGTAGACACACCAGCCGGCCGGGTGGTTGTCAAAAGTCGCTTCACCCTCCAGCGGCATGATCAAATCGATTTCGCCGCGGGGATGGCTGTGGTGCGGCCCCGCCAGGTTCTGCATGTCCACCACATCCACAGAGAAACGGTGCAATGCGTCATCGGGTTTGAACACACGGCCGTAACGGATGCCACCGCCCTCGCGCTCGCACAGCCAGCCCTCTTGCACCCCAGCCATGCAGCCCTCTTTGAGCCGCACGTACATTGCGCTGTCGGGGCCATGGGCCTGGTTGAGCCAGTCTGCCAGCGCCGCATCCAGCGGCCGCCCGGCAATCTGGCCCGTCAACTCCATGAGGGTCTGGTGAAATACAGCTTTGGTGGGCATAGGCGTCTCGAATGAAGGCGTCATGGGCGAGAGGCCATGCATTTGATCCATGTCCTTGCACCGCCCATAAACATGCAGTATGTTGCGCCAAATGAACAATAGTTGGTGATTCACACAACGTCAAGCACTATAGTGCATATTTGGTGTTTTCCCTGACGGAGAACCACAGCGACAATCTGCGCACGAGGACGGGTATGAATGAACAAGAAGAGGCAGGGATGGGCTTGCCAGTGAGCGCCCCAGAAGGCGCAGCCGTGTTGGTCGAAGAGCCGAAGAACCCCCTGCTTGTGGCACTCGGGGAGCGTGTGCGCAACCTGCGCGCGCAGCGGGGACTCACCCGCAAGGCCGTGGCCGTGGCGGCGGATGTGTCGGAACGGCACTTGGCCAACCTGGAGTACGGCACAGGCAACGCCTCCATCCTGGTCTTGCAGCAGGTGGCGGGCGCGCTGCACTGCTCACTGGCAGAACTGGTGGGTGATTTCACGACGCGTTCGCCGGAGTGGTTGTTGATCCGCGAACTGCTGGAGCACCGCAGCGAACCCGAGTTGCGCCGCGCGCGCCAGGCTCTGCATGAACTGCTGAGCGGCGGCGGCAACGATGCCGCCCGGCATGGGCGCATTGCCCTTGTAGGCTTGCGGGGCGCAGGAAAATCCACACTGGGCCCCCTGCTGGCACGTGCACTCGATGTGCCTTTCATCGAACTGAGCCGCGAGATCGAAACCCTGGCGGGTTGCAGCGTGCGTGAAATCCACGACCTCTACGGCACCACGGCCTACCGCCGCTACGAGCGCAGGGCCCTGGAGGAGACGATCCAGATCCACAGTGAAGTCGTCATCGCTACCCCCGGAGGCATTGTCTCGGACCCTGCCACCTTCAACGAATTGCTGGCGCACTGCACCACCGTGTGGCTGCGCGCCGCGCCCGAAGAACACATGGGCCGCGTGACCGCCCAAGGCGATATGCGCCCCATGGCGGCCAGCAAGGAAGCCATGGACGATCTCAAGCGCATTCTGGACGGACGCGCCGCCTTCTACTCCAAAGCCGACATCACGGTCGACACCTCCGGGCAGACACCCGAACAAAGCCTCGCCGCACTGCACGCGGGTGTCCGCAAGGCCACAGCCCGGGCTGCCTGACGCCCATTTGCCGCGCCCTGAACAGGGCGCGAGCCCCTCGCCATTCCCGGTCACACCACCCGAGGCGCGGCGGCAGTCCGCACACCCCCCTCTCGACGAAAGCAGCAAAAACATGCATTGACTTGCCGATTGATATGCATCATGATGCACATCAATCGGTAAAATATGCATTATTTTGCATCAATCACCTTCTACGGAGACACCATGACCAGCCCTGCGCAGCCCCCCTCTCGCGTTGACTACCGCACCGACCCCACGCAGTACCGCCACTGGAAGCTGGCGGTGGATGGCACGGTCGCCCGCCTTTCGCTCGACATTGCCGAAGACGGCGGTATCCGCCCCGGCTACAAGCTCAAACTCAACAGCTATGACCTGGGCGTGGACATCGAACTGCACGACGCGCTCAACCGCGTGCGCTTCGAGCACCCGGGTGTGCGCACGGTGATCGTCACCAGCGCCAAGGACCGCATCTTCTGCTCGGGCGCCAACATCTTCATGCTGGGTGTCTCCAGCCACGCCTGGAAGGTGAACTTCTGCAAGTTCACCAACGAGACGCGCAACGGCATCGAGGACTCGTCGAAACACTCGGGCCTGAAGTTCGTCGCCGCAGTGAACGGCGCCTGCGCGGGCGGCGGCTATGAGCTGGCCCTGGCCTGCGACGAGATCGTGCTGGTGGACGACCGCTCGTCGGCCGTGTCGTTGCCTGAAGTGCCGCTTCTGGGCGTGCTGCCCGGCACCGGCGGCCTGACGCGCGTGACCGACAAGCGCCATGTGCGCCACGACCTGGCCGACATCTTCTGCACCAGCGTGGAAGGCGTGCGCGGCCAGCGCGCGGTGGACTGGCGCCTGGTGGACCGCATCGCCAAGCCGGCACAGTTCGCGGCCGCCGTCGACGACGCGGCGGCGCGCCTGGCCCAAGGCAGCCACCGCCCTGCCAACGCAAACGGCGTGGCCCTGACCCGCGTGGAGCGCGAAGAAAGCGCCGACAGCCTGCGCTACGCTCATGTCAGCGTCGACATCGATCGCACCCGCCGCACGGCCACGCTCACGCTGAAGGCCCCCACCGGCGCGCAACCCACGGACATCGTCGGCATCGAGACTGCGGGCGCCGCCTGGTGGCCGCTGGCCCTGGCCCGCCAGCTGGACGACGCCATCCTGAACCTGCGCACCAACGAACTCGACATCGGCATCTGGCTGCTCAAGACCGAGGGCGACGCCCAGGCCGTGCTGGCGAGCGACGCCACGCTGGTCGCCCACCAAGGCCACTGGCTGGTGCGCGAGACCATTGGCGCACTGCGCCGCACCTTCGCTCGGCTGGACGTGTCCTCGCGCAGCCTGTTCGCGCTGGTGGAGGCCGGCTCTGCCTTCTCGGGTTCGCTGGCCGAGCTGGCCTTTGCGGCCGACCGCACCTACATGCTCGCCCTGCCCGACGACGCCGAGCGCGCGCCCAAGCTCACGCTCAACGAGTTCAACTTCGGGATGCTGCCGATGGTGAACGACCAAAGCCGCCTGCAGCGCCGCTTCTACGAAGAAGCCGCACCGCTGGAAGCTGCGCGCACTGCGGCCGGCACGCCCCTGGATGCGGACGCCGCGCTGGCCCTGGGCCTGGTGACCGCCGCCCCGGACGACATCGACTGGGACGACGAGATCCGCATCGCCATCGAGGAGCGCG
>JADMJR010000318.1 GCA_018780365.1 Acidovorax sp.
GCTTCGGGCGTGCTGGCCACGATCTCCAGGCCCTGGTCGAGCATGCGCTTCTTCAAGGCGGGGTCGTTCATGGCGGCAATGGCGGCGTCCGAGAGCTTCTTCTTGAGCGCTGGCGGCAGGCCCTTGGGCGCAGCCATGCCCTGCCACGAGTACACCTCGGCACCGGCCACGCCGGCCTCGGCCAGGGTGGGCACGTCGGGCAGCACGGGGCTGCGCTTGTCGCCGGTGACGGCAATCGCATGCAGCTTGCCGCCGCGGATGTGCTGCAGCACGGCGTTCACATTCTGGAACGAGAACTCCACCTGCCCGCCCAGCAGGTCGTTGATGGCCGGGGCACCGCCCTTGTAGGGGATGTGCAGGCCTTCGGTGCCACTCTGCTGCCAAAACACTTCGGCCGAGAGGTGGTCCGACGAGCCGTTGCCCGAGCTCGCAAAGCTCACCTTGCCGGGGTTGGCCTTGAGTTGGGCGATCACCTCCTTCACGGTGCGGGCCTTCTGGTTGGGCGCGGCCACCAGCACGTTGGGCGCCTGCACGGGCACGGTGATGTAGTCGAAATCCTTGAGCGCGTCGTACGGCACGCTCTTGAGCAGGTGCGGCGCCACGACGAAGGCGCCCAGCGAGGACACCAGCAGCGTGTAGCCATCGGGTGCCGCGCGCTTGACCGCACCCGCACCCAGCGTGCCCGTGGCACCGGGGCGGTTGTCCACCACGAAGCTCTGCCCCAGCTTCTCGCCCATGTGCAGGGCCATGGCACGGGCCACCATGTCGGTGGAACCACCGGCCGGGAAGGGCACGACGATGGTCACGGGTTTCTCGGGCCAAGGCGTGGCAGCTGTCTGAGCGGATGCGGCGACGGAGAGAGTACAGGCGCTGGCAACCAGCAGCAGCAGTTTCTTGATGAGCATGGGGAATGTCTCCTGAGAGGGGGGGTTAGTGACCCTCTGCGGGGCCTTGGCTTGAAAGGTTGGCGTGGGATGGGCGCGCTTACTGCGGGCCGAGCTTGTCGATGAGCGCCTTGAGCTCTTCCATCTCATGGGGCTTGAGGTCCGTCAGCGGCGCCCGCACCGGCCCACCGTCATGGCCCACGATCTTGGCGCCCGCCTTGATGATGGAGACGCCATAGCCTTCCACCCGGTTGCGGATGGCCAGATACGGCATGAAGAACTCCTTGAGCAGCTTGTGCTGCGTGGCGATGTCGTCGGCCGCCACCGCCTTGTAGAACTCCATCGCCGTCTTGGGGATGAAGTTGAAAACCGCCGACGAATACACCGGCGTGCCCAGCGCCTTGTAGGCGGCTGCATACACCTCGGCCGTGGGCAGGCCGCCCAGGTAGGAGAAACGGTCGCCCATCTTCATGTAGATGGACGACATGGTCTCGATGTTGCCCACACCGTCCTTGAAACCGATCAGGTTGGGGCAGCGCTCGGCCAGGATGGCCAGGGAGTCGGCCGTGAGCTTGGTGCGGTCGCGGTTGTAGACGATCACGCCGAACTTCACGCTGTTGCAGACCTGGGCCACATGCTCGATCAGGCCCTCCTGGCCCGCTTCGGTCAGGTAATGGGGCAACAGCAGGATGCCGTGCGCCCCCAGGCGCTCAGCCTCTTGCGCATGGGCAATGGCGGTGCGGGTGGGGCCACCGGCACCGGCAATGATCGGCACCTTGCCACGGCAGGTGTCCACGGCGGTCTTGATGACCTGGCTGTACTCCGCACCGGCCAGCGAGAAATACTCACCCGTGCCACCGGCGGCGAACAGGGCGCTGGCGCCGTAGGGGGCCAGCCACTCCAGGCGCTCGATGTAGGACTTGGGGCGGAATTCTCCCTGCTCGTCGAAATCCGTGATGGGGAAGGACAGCAGGCCGGAGCCCATGATGGTTTTGAGGTCTTGAGGAGTCATGGTGTCCGTGGTCAATTCGTGGTGATTCAATGCCAATGCCTGAATGTTAACGTTGTCATTGTCGTACAACATGGGATAAACCCTTGGTATTGGGTATTTCTTGGAAGTTGCTTGTGTGCCCGACAAAGACTTTCAAAACCACCGTTTGCCGAAGTACCGCGCTCGCCATGGATCCGCCTTGAACACAGGAGGCGAAAAATGGACCGGGCACCGCAACAGCGGGATGGCTTGTGCCGCGCGGCCTGATTTCCGACGCGCCCACATGCCTTGATGAGCGTGTGGTGAGTACGCCCAAAACACCGAGGCCGCACTCCACCACAGCCACCTCGTGCGTAGGCTTTGTCCCATTGGCGCACGCCCCGATCTCTTACAAAATCCGGGCGGCCGTCTTTCTGCACGAACACCAATGACAATGACCACCGCCTCACTGGACCTCTTCCTCTCTCAATCGTCGTGGACCTCTTGCCTGACCGATGAGGAGGCTGCGCGCATGCGCAAGGCGATCACGGTCCGCAGCTTCCCCGCCGGCAGCGCGGTATTTGCACGTGGCACGCCGACGGCTCACTGGGCGGGGGTGATGGAAGGAATGCTGAAGCTCGACAACATCACCGAAGAAGGCCGCACCAGCACCTTTGCGGGCGTGCCCTCGGGTGCCTGGTTCGGAGAGGGATCGGTGCTCAAGGACGAGCCCCGGCCGTATGCCGTGACGGCGCTGACGGACAGCGTGGTGGCGCTGCTGCCGCGCAGTGAGTTTCTGCGGCTGCTACACGAGAGCCATCCGTTTGCGCTGTGGCTGATCGGGCAGCTCAACGCACGCCTGGCGCACTATGTGGCGCTGGTGCAGACCGACCGGCTGGGCGACACCACGGCGCAGGTGGCGCACAGCCTGTCGGGACTGTTCAACGATGCGTTGTTCCCCAACACCGCGCGGCGCATCACGCTGTCGCAAGAGGAACTGGGGCGCCTGTCGGGCGTGTCGCGCCAGGTAGCCAACCGCGCGCTGCAGGAGCTGCAGGACCGGGGCGCGATCCGCCTGGGCTATGGGTCGATTGAGGTGATCGACCTGAAGACTCTGCAGGCCATCGCAAGGGAGGGCTGAACGCTCAGCCTGCGGGCTCTGCCTGAACCTGCGCCAGCTTGGTGATGGCCTCGCGGCTGCCCGCGATCTCGCGCAGGCGAAACTTCTGGATCTTGCCCGTGGCCGTGCGCGGCAGCACGTCGAAGACGACCTGGCGCGGGCACTTGAAGCGCGCCAGGTGGGCACGGCAGAAGTCGATCAGTTCCTCGGCGCTGACGCTGCCCACGGCCTCGGGCTTGAGCTCCACGAAGGCGCAAGGCACCTCGCCCCAGCGCTCATCGGGCTGGGCCACCACAGCGGCCAGCAGCACGGCGGGGTGGCGGTGCAGCACGTCTTCCACCTCCACCGAGGAGATGTTCTCGCCGCCCGAGATGATGACGTCCTTGGAGCGGTCGGTGATCTGCACATAGCCATCGGGGTGCAACACCGCGATGTCGCCGGTGTGGAACCAACCGCCGGCAAAGGCCTTGGCCGTGGCGCCGGGGTTCTTGAGGTAGCCCTTCATCACCGTGTTGCCGCGGACCATGATCTCGCCGGCCGTCACGCCATCGGCCGGCACGGGCTGCAGCGTGTCGGGATTGAGCACGCGCAGGTGCTCCAGCGCAGCGGCGCGCACGCCCTGGCGCGCCTGCAGGCGGGCGCGGTCTGCAGCGGGCACCGTCGCCCAGCCCGGCTGCTGGACGCAGCTCACCGGCGTGCCCGAGACTTCGGTGATGCCGTACACGTGGTCCACATCGAAGCCCATCGCGGCAATCGCCTGCAGGATGGCGGCGGGGGGAGGCGAGCCGGCCGTGAGCACACGCACCGGGCGCGGCAGCACGATGCGCTCGTGCGCCGGTGCATTGGCCAGCATGGCCAGCACCGTGGGCGCAGCGCAGAAATGGTCTACACCATGCTCGGCAATGGCCTCGAAGATGGCCTTGGCCGTGACCTTGCGCAGGCACACATGCGTGCCCGCCGCCGCCGTGACGGCCCAGGTGAAGCACCAGCCGTTGGCGTGGAACATGGGCAGCGTCCACAGGTAGACGGGGTTGCGCGGCATCGCCCAGTCGGTCATCTGCAGCAGGCTCATGAGGTAGGCGCCACGGTGGCTGGGCACCACGCCCTTGGGGTCGCCCGTGGTGCCCGAGGTGTAGTTCAGTGCGATCGGGTCCCACTCGTCTTCGGGCCACA
This sequence comes from Acidovorax sp., assembly GCA_018780365.1. GTDB lineage: Bacteria > Pseudomonadota > Gammaproteobacteria > Burkholderiales > Burkholderiaceae_C > Acidovorax. The sequence goes on from JADMJR010000318.1 coordinate 4,148, forward strand.
GGCCGGCAAAGGCCGGGTCGCCTTCGGCCAGCAGGGCTTCATAGTCGAGTGCGCCGAAGGCCGGCTGTGCGGGCAGGCCCGTGTCGTGGATGGCGACCACCAGCGGTGGCTGCGCCAGGCCAGCGACGGCCTGGGCCGCCAGCGCCGCGAACTCGCTGTCCACCAGCAGCACACGCGCCTCGCCGTGGCTCAGGATGAAGCCGATGGCCTCGGCGTCGAGCCGGCAGTTGATGGCGTTGATGACCGCGCCGCACAGGGGGATGCCCAGGTGCGCCTCCAGCATTGCGGGCGTGTTGGGCGCGAGGATGGCCACGGTGTCGCCGCGCTGCACGCCGCGCCGCGCCAGCGCGCTGGCCAGGCGGTAGGCGCGCTCGCGCGTCTGTGCCCAGGTCTGCGTGCTGCCCGCGTGCACCACGGCAATGCCATCGGGATGCACCTGCGCGCTGCGGTCCAGAAAGCCCAGCGGTGTGAGCGGCAGGTGGTTGGCGGGGGTGCGTTCCAGGCCTTGCTGGTAGGGGCTGCGGTGGGGGCTGTGGCTCATGCGGGTCTCCATTTCTTGGGGCACGGTCAGGGGTGGAAGGTGGTGAACGACCCAACGCTCTCGCGTTCCGTCACCAGCGTGTTCTCGATGCAGGCCGGGTCGGCATGGCCCAGGCCCATGCCGCAGACCACCATCTCGGTGTCGGGGATGCCCAGCTCGGCATGGATAACCTGGTGGAACCTGGTGAACGCCACCTGCGGGCAGGTATCGAGCCCGCGCGCGCGGGCCGCCACCATCAGGCTCTGCAGGAACATGCCGTAGTCGAGCAGACTGCCGGCCTGCAGGGCACGGCTCACCGTGAAGATCAGCCCCACGGGCGCATCGAAGAAGCGGTAGTTGCGGCCGTGCTGGGCATGCATGCGCGCCTTGTCTCCCTTGGCAATGCCGAGCAGGCCATACAGGTCCCAGCCCACCTTGCGGCGCCGGTCCACATAGGGCGAAACCCAGTCGATCGGGTAGTAGTGGTAGGGCTCGGTGAGGGCCTCGGCCGCATCCCCATCGTTGTTCACGGCGGAGATGGCGGCGCTCAACCGCTCCTTGGCGCTGCCCGTGAGCACATGCACGCGCCAGGGCTGGGTGTTCATGCCCGAGGCCGCATGGCGCGCCACGTCGAGGATCGCATGCACCTCACCCGGCCCCACCGGCGTGGGCAAAAAGGCACGGATGCTGCGCCGCGAAACAATGGCCCAGTCCACCGCCCGCTTTAGCGCAGGAGCGGGAACGGGTGCGGTCGAATCCCGAGGTACGGAGTGTGCAGTGGGCGATGGAGGCGTCGGTGAACAGGTCATGGCGGCATGCTAGGCAGGGATGCCGCTTGTGACTGTCGATGCAATGACATTTGGCGGGATTCACCCGGCGCCCAAGTCTCAGAACCTGTTCTTATAGACTCCCCGCATGCCTGCTGCCCCGCCTCCCGCCCCCCCATTTACCGCCACGCGCGACCGCCCCGTGGTCACGCTGCGCGAGGTGGCCGAGCGCGCGGGGGTGTCGATGATCACCGTCTCGCGCGCGATCAACACGCCGCACCAGGTGTCCGAGCGCACGCGGGTGCGCGTGCAGGAGGTCGTCTCCACCATGGGCTACGTGCCCAACCTCGTGGCGGGCGGCCTGCGTTCGGCGCGCAGCCACGTCGTCACGGCACTGGTCCCCACCCTCACGGGCCCGCTGTTTGGAGAGATGGTGCAAGCGCTCACCGATGCGCTGGAGTTGCGCGGCTTCCAGGTGATACTGGGCCAGGTGGGCTATGCGCGGTCGCGCGAAGACGCGTTGCTGCGCGCTATTGTGGGCCGGCGGCCCGATGGCATCGTGCTCACAGGCATCATGCATTCGCCCGAGGGGCGACGCATGCTGACGGCATCCGGCATCCCCGTCGTGGAGACCTGGGACTTCACCACAACACCCATCGACATGCTGGTGGGCCTGCGGCATGAGGAGCTGGGTGCAGCCGTGTGCGAACACCTGCATGCCAAAGGCCGGCACCGGCTTGCGCTGCTGAGCGGTGGCGATGAACGCGCCGCGCGCCGCGCCCAAGGGTTCGCAGTGGCGGCCGCACGCCTGGGCCTGCGCGCGCCCACCGTCCGGCTGGGTAAATCCCCCACCACCCACGCCGACGGCCGCGAAGGTTTGGCTGCGCTGCTCGCCGACGCACCCGACATCGATGCGGTGTTCTGTAGCTCCGACATGCTGGCCCTGGGTGTGCTGACCGAGGCACGCGTGCGCGGCATCGCCGTGCCAGAGCAACTGGCCGTCATGGGCTTTGGCGACATCGACTTCGCCCAGACCCTGAGCCCGAGCCTCTCCACCGTGCGCATCGATGGCACGCGCATGGGCCAGACGGCAGCCCGGTTGATCGCCGACCGCGCCGAGGGCAAGGCCGTGGCCGCGCCTGTGGTGGACATCGGTTTCTCGATCATTGAACGGGACAGCACTTAGCGGCGCAGAGACCTTAGAACCCTGTTCAAGATCTTTTCGGGGTCGCGCAAGCACCTTGCCGAGATGGGATTCTTACCTCCTCGCCCCGTCCCGCACCACGCCCGCCAGCTTTGTCACCAGCGGCTCCATCGCCTCCACCGGCACCTGCGCATAGCCCAGCAGAAAACCGCGCCAGGGCTGGGCGCGCAGGCCCACGGCGTGCAGGCTCAATGCCGGGGCCATGATGCCGTGCTGCGCCAACAGGCGCGCGCTCAGCGCCACATCGTCGGCCGCAGCGTCGTGCAGGCGCAGGGCCAGGTGCATGCCGGCCGACCCGCCATGCACGGTGGCCACGTCGCCCAGGTGCCGAGTGAGCGCAGCCACCAGCACATCGCGGCGCTGGCGGTACAGGCGGCGCATGCGCCGCAGGTGCAGGCTGAACTGGCCGCTGGTGATGAACTCGGCCAGCGCCAGCTGCTCGGCAGTGCGGCCGCGCGGTGCGGCCCGGTCCAGCATCTCGGAGAGCGCTGGCGCCAGCGCCGTGGGCACCACCATGAAACCCATGCGCAGCGCCGGAAACAGCGTCTTGCTGAACGTGCCCAGGTAGACCACGGGTGCATCCATCGCCAGGCCCTGCATGCATGCCAGTGGCGGGCCATCGTGGCGAAACTCGCTGTCGTAATCGTCTTCCACCACCAGCGCACCCGCCTTGCGCGCCCCCTCGATCAGCGCCAGCCGCCGTGCCAGACTGAGCACACTGCCCACAGGGTACTGGTGCGAGGGCGTGGCGTAGATCAGCCGGGGCCGCTGGCGCAGCCAGTCGCTGGCCGTGGGGGCCATGCCCTCGGCATCCACCACGATGCCGAGGGTCTTGAGCTGTGCCGCACGAAATGCGGCCACCGCGCCCTGATAGCCGGGGTTTTCCACCCACACCTTGTCGCCTGCATCGGCGAACACGCGGGCACACAGGTCCAGGCTGCTCTGCGTGCCGTCGGTGATGAAGACTTGCCCAGCCTCCACCACCGCACCGCGCGCCACGCGCAGGTGGCCGGCAATGGCCTCGCGCAGCGCGGGCTCGCCCGCCGGGTCGGCATAGTTGAGCTGCGCGGGCTTCAGCGAGGCCCAGGCCCGATCCAGCATGCGCCGCCAGCGCGCGAGCGGAAAGTCCCGCAGCGAGGGCACACCGGGCGCAAACGCCACAGAAACCTCCGAGCCCGGCAGGAGCGGCATGTTCTGCGCACGCCGCGACAGGCTGACGCGCGGCACACTCGGCTGTGCCTGCAGAGCAGCCGCAGGCGTGAGCAGCCCCGCCAGCGGCGCCACCACGCTGCCGCGCCGGCTCACGAGCAAGAACCCCTCGGTGGCCAGCTGCTCGTAGGCATACAGCACGCTGTTGCGCGCCACGGCCAGATCGGCCGCAAGTGTGCGGCTCGCGGGCAGGCGCGTGCCGCTGCTCAGCAGGCCGCTGCGTATGCCCTGGCGCAGGCATTCGTGCAACTGGCGCTGCTGCGACCAGGGGGCATGCAGCGGCCTGGACTGGAAGTCAGAGAAAAGGAGCTGGTAATCCATGGAGAAGCCGCGTGTTCTGTGGCCCTAAAAAATAGGGCGATGGTGGGTCTTATTCTGGCACCACACTGGGTCTACAGTGCGCTCCTTCCTTGACTCCCTATCGGAAACACAACCCGTGAACGACACTGCTGCCCTGCCCCCCACCCGCCGAGCCCCCAGCGACCGCACCCGCGTGCGCCGTGTGGCCGAGAACGCCCACTACGACCGCGCCACGCTGCACGCCATCATCGATGCCGCCTACCTGTGCCACGTGGCGTTTTCCGACGACAAGGGCACACACAACATCCCCACGGCCTGCTGGCGCGAGGGCGAGCACCTGTACATCCATGGCTCCAACGGCGGGCGCCTGATCAAGTGGCTGGGCCAGGGCATACAGGCCTGCGTCACCATCACCCACCTCGACGGCCTGGTGCTGGCCCGCTCGGCCTTCAACCATTCGATGAACTACCGCTCGGCCATGGTCTACGGCCGCTTCGAGCCCGTGGCCGACAAACACGCCGCGCTGGCCGCGCTGATGGACCACCTGGCCCTGGGCCGCCAGGCCGAGATCCGTGCCGGCAACGACAAGGAATTCGCGGCCACCACGGTGATGCGCATCGCCCTCGATGAAGCCGCCTGCAAGGTGCGCAGCGGCCCGCCGGTGGACGATGAAGAAGACATGCAGCACCCGGTATGGGCCGGTGTGCTGCCACTGGTGCAGTTGCGCGGCACGCCCGTGGCCGACCCGCTGAACGCGGTGGCCACACCAGGCTATGTGCATGCATGGACCGGCCTGACGCAAGCGGTCGGTCCATTGGATAGGAACGCCCGCCAATAAACTGGCACGCCGCATGCAGGCGCCCCCGCGCAAGGGCCGTCCCGCCGCGCTGGGGGCGTCCTCCTTTAGGGGAAGGCACGAAGCGACTCAGGGGGTAAGCGTGTAGATCAGCGCGGCCGCCCGCGCCTCCATCGCCAGCCCCTGCCCCACGGGCCCCAGGCGCTCTGCCGTCTTGGCCTTCACATTGACCTGGCCAGGCTCGACTTCAAGCGCCCGGGCAATACATTCCCGCATGCCCGGGATGTGCGCGGCCAGGCGCGGCGCCTGGGCCACCACCGTGCTGTCCACGTTGCCGATGGTGTAACCCGCAGCGCGCACACGGCGCGCTGCTTCCGCCAGCAACACGGCCGAGTCGGCACCACGGAACTGCACATCGGTATCGGGGAAGTGGGTGCCGATATCGCCAAGGCCAGCCGCCCCCAGGATCGCATCGGTGATGGCATGCAGCAGCACATCGGCGTCGGAGTGCCCAAGCAGGCCCAAGGTGTGCGGAATTGTCACGCCGCCAATCACCAGCGCCCTGCCCGGCACCAGCGCATGCACATCCCAACCCTCACCAATCCTGAAATTCATCAACTTGTCCACCTTCTGCCCGCCAGGGCTCAGCAATCCACGGCCTACGGGCCGTGCTCAAAAAATTGTCTTGCGCCCCGTTTCCGTGGCGCCCTGCCCGCGCTCGCCGCCAAAGCGGGCCAACGTGGTTCCATAGCCGCGCTGGGCCAGCACGGCCTCGGCCAGCGCAAAATCATCGGGATAGGTCACCTTGAAGTTCTGCGCGCCGCCAGGCACCAGGCGCGGGTGCAGGCCCATGGCCTCCATGGCGCTGGCCTCATCGGTCACATTGGTGCCCACCTTGGCCAGCGCATCCTGCAGCGGGCCGATACGGAACATCTGCGGCGTCTGCGCCAGCCATTTGTTGCTGCGGTCCACGGTGGAGGCGACACGCACGCCGCCCGGGCCGTCGATAGAGGTCTTGAGCGTGTCGGCCAGCTGGTGGGCCAGCAGCCCCCCCACCGAATCCTGTGCGCAGGCGTCGATCAGCCGGTCAATCTGCTCGGCCGTGACCAGGCAGCGCGCGGCGTCGTGCACCAGCACCCAGTCATCGCGCTGTGCGCCGTGCGCTTGCAGGGCCAGCAGCCCCCCTTGCACCGTGGCAGCGCGTGTGGGCCCACCACACTCCGCCACAAAAAACGAGGGGTGCTCGTGGGCATCAAGGAACCGGTCGCCCGGTGCCACGGCCACCAGCGCGCCCGCCAGCCGGCCCACGCCCGCAAACGCGGCCAGGGTGTGCATGACCATGGGGTGGCCCGCCACCAGGTGGTACTGCTTGGGCAGCGGCTGCGGTACGGCCGCCTCACCCGCTGCGCTGGCCAGCGCGCCAAAGGCGGACAGCGTGGAGCCTGCTGGCGTTGCAAGGGGGGCCGCCACTGCCCGCGAGCCAGTTCCCGCGCAGGGCACAAGCGCCCAGAAGCGCCCTGGCGTCGACGTGGGAGCATGCGGGGCAGCGAGCGAAGGTTGCAACAGCGGGTCGATGGTCATGAAGGGGCATTCTAAAAGTCTGCCAAGCCATTCGCCCCCTGACACCCGGGCTTTGATGCCTGGGGCCGCGCGCCTGCGCCCGCTTCGCCCCCGTCGGGATAGCGCGCAGGTCCTAAAATGTCCCGTTGCCCCCGATCCAGCCCCTGCGCGCACCGCGCAACGGGGAATGCGGCGGGCCCACCGACGCCCCCTACCGTCCGCATGGAACTGCCCAAACTCTCCCCCGGAAAACGTTTTGCCCTGCCCCGCCCCGTGGGCAGCGCCGACTCGCTGCTGCTGGCCCGCCTGGCCGAACGTGACAAGGCCGCCGGCCGCACCACTGCCATCGTCACGGCCGACGCCACGGATGCGCAGCGCCTCATCGAGGAAATGGCGTTCTTCGCGCCATCGCTGCGCTGCGCGCTGTTCCCGGACTGGGAGACACTGCCCTACGACACCTTCTCGCCCCACCAGGATTTGATCAGCGAGCGGCTGGCCACCCTCTGGCGCATCAGCCAAAAAGACAAGGACACCGGGGCCGACGTGGTACTGGTGCCCGCCACCACGGCGCTGTACCGCCTCGCCCCGCCGTCCTTCCTGGCCGGCTACACCTTCCACTTCAAGGTCAAACAAAAACTCGACGAGGCGAAGTTCAAGGCCCAGCTCACGCTGGCCGGCTACAGCCATGTCTCGCAGGTCGTGAGCCCGGGCGAGTACGCGGTGCGCGGCGGTCTGATCGACCTGTTCCCCATGGGCTCGCTCGTGCCCTTCCGGGTGGACCTGTTCGACAACGAGATCGACAGCATCCGCACCTTCGATCCCGACAGCCAGCGCAGCCTGTACCCCGTGCCCGAGGTGCGCCTGCTGCCCGGCCGCGAGTTCCCCATGGACGACGATGCGCGTGCCAAATTCCGCAGCCGCTGGCGCGAGATGATCGAGGGCGACCCGACCAAGAGCCGCATCTACAAGGACATGGGCAACGGCGTGGCCACGGCCGGCATCGAGTACTACCTGCCGCTGTTCTTCGACGACACGGCTACCGTGTTCGACTACCTGGGCAGCGAGGCCACGGTGGTGCTGCATGGCGATCTGGAACCGGCCTTCCAGCGCTTCTGGCAAGACACGAAAGACCGCTTTCGCCTGGTGCAGGGCGACCCTGAGCGCCCGGCGCTGCCGCCCGATGCGCTGTTCCTCTCGGTGGACCAGTTCTACACCCGCGCCAACCTGCATGCGCAGCTGTCCATCCGCCCCGGGGTGGAGGACATTGCCGACAACCCGCACTTCCAGAAGCTGGGCGACCTGTCGGTGGTGCGCGGGGCCGAGGACCCGCTGGCCCGCCTGCACGCCCACATCCGCAACACGCAGCACCGCGTGCTGCTGCTGGCCGAGAGCGCGGGCCGGCGCGAGAGCCTGCTCGACTTTTTGCGCGCCAGCGGGGTCAGCCCGCCGGCCTTCGACTCGCTGGCCGAGTTCCAGGGCACGCCCGACGAAAAGGTGGGCATCGCCACCGCCGGCCTGACCGTGGGCTTCAGCTGGATCGAGGACGGCATCGACTTCGTCACCGAGACCGAGCTCTTTGCCGCCGGCCCCACCACGCGCCGGCGCAAGAAGCAGGAGCAGGTGAGCGACGTCGAGGCGCTGATCAAGGACCTGGCCGAGCTCAACGTGGGCGACCCCGTGGTGCACAGCGCCCACGGCATCGGCCGCTACCGCGGCTTGGTCAACATGGACGTGGGCAACAAGAACCCCGACGGCACGCCCGCCATGCAGGAGTTTCTGCACCTGGAGTACGCCGACAAGGCCGTGCTCTACGTGCCCGTGAGCCAGCTGCAGCTGATCAGCCGCTACACCGGCGTGAGCGCCGACGAGGCGCCGCTGCACAAGCTCGGTAGTGGCCAGTGGGAAAAAGCCAAGCGCAAGGCGGCCGAGCAGGTGCGCGACAGCGCGGCCGAGCTGCTCAACATCTACGCCCGCCGCGCCGCGCGCGAAGGCCACGCCTTCCGCTACAGCCCGCAGGACTACGAGACCTTTGCCAACGACTTCGGTTTCGAGGAAACGGCCGACCAGAACGCCGCCATCCACGCGGTGATCCAGGACATGATCAGCCCGCGCCCCATGGACCGCCTGGTCTGCGGCGACGTGGGCTTCGGCAAGACCGAGGTGGCCCTGCGCGCGGCCTTCGTGGCCGTCACGGGCGGCAAGCAGGTAGCCTTCCTCGCGCCCACCACGCTCTTGGCCGAGCAGCACTACCAGACGCTGATGGACCGCTTCGGCAAATGGCCGGTGAAGGTGGCCGAGGTCTCGCGTTTTCGTTCGGGCAAGGAGATCACCGCCGCGATCAAGGGCATCGGCGATGGCACGGTGGACATCGTGGTCGGCACGCACAAGCTGCTTTCCGAATCCACCAAGTTCCACAACCTGGGCCTGCTCATCATCGACGAGGAGCACCGCTTCGGCGTGCGCCACAAAGAGCAGATGAAGGCCCTGCGCGCCGAGGTGGACGTGCTCACCCTCACGGCCACGCCCATCCCGCGCACGCTGGGCATGGCGCTCGAAGGCCTGCGCGACCTGTCGGTCATCGCCACCGCGCCGCAGCGGCGCCTGGCGATCAAGACCTTTGTGCGCAACGAGGGCACGGGCGTGATCCGCGAGGCGGTGCTGCGCGAATTGAAGCGCGGCGGGCAGGTGTACTTTCTGCACAACGAGGTGGAGACCATCGAGAACCGCCGCCAGAAGCTCGAGGAGATCCTGCCCGAGGCCCGCATCGCAGTGGCCCACGGCCAGATGCCCGAGCGTGAGCTGGAGCGCGTGATGCGCGACTTCGTGGCGCAGCGCTACAACATCCTGCTGTGCTCGACCATCATCGAGACCGGGATCGACGTGCCCACGGCCAACACCATCATCATGAGCCGCGCCGACAAGTTCGGCCTGGCGCAGTTGCACCAGCTGCGCGGCCGCGTGGGCCGCAGCCACCACCAAGCATATGCCTACCTCATGGTGCCCGACACCGAGGGCCTGACCAAGCACGCCGCCCAGCGCCTGGACGCCATCCAGCAGATGGAGGAACTGGGCAGCGGCTTCTACCTGGCCATGCACGACCTGGAGATCCGCGGCGCCGGCGAGGTGCTGGGCGAGAACCAGAGCGGCAACATGCTGGAGGTGGGCTTTCAGCTGTACAACGAGATGCTGAACGAAGCCGTCAAGGCGCTCAAGGCCGGCAAGGAGCCCGACCTGCTCAGCCCGCTGAGCGTGACCACCGACATCAACCTGCACGCCCCCGCCCTGCTGCCCGACGACTACTGTGGCGATGTGCACCTGCGCCTGTCGTTCTACAAGAAGCTGGCCACGGCCAAGAACCCCGATCAGATCGACGGCCTGCTCGAAGAGATCGTGGACCGCTTCGGCAAGCTGCCGCCGCAGGCCCAGACCCTCATCGACGTGCACCGCCTGCGCGTGCTGAGCCAACCCTACGGCGTGGTGAAGGTGGATGCGGCGCCCGGCGTGATCAATATCACCTTCAAGCCCCAGCCGCCCATCGAGCCGATGCGCATCATTGAGCTGATCCAGAAGAACAAGCACATCAAGCTGGCGGGCAATGAAAAGCTGCGCATCGAGCGCGAGCTCAAAGACCCCAAGGACCGCGCGCAGATGGTGCGGGACATCCTGCGGTCGCTGGGGCAGCCGGTGGTGGTTGCATGAGTGTTCAATTTTGAGAAAAATTGACCCCTACCGCGCTTCCATCATGCCGCAATAGCTATCAATAACATAGCAAAAGACGGCCGTGTGGCTTGAAAGCACCCTCCTCCTTGTGGCCCTGGCTGCCGCGCTGGCCGCGCGGCCCTGGCGCATGCTGGCCAGCCGCAAGCCGTTGGCGCACGAAAGCCATGCCGAGCCCTCTGCGCTGTGGACTCCGCTGCTCGCCACGCTGGTCTTCCTGCCCTGGCTGTGGGCCCTGCCCACGCTGCACGCCATGCCGCTGCAGCTGCAGTGGTCGGGCGCCTGCCTGGTGGTGCTGATGCTGGGCTGGCCGCTGGCCATCCCGGTGCTCATCGCGGTAGGCCTTGCGGCCTGCCTGCTCTCGCCCAGCATGGCCTGGGCCGACGCACTGGGCGCCACGGTGTGGCTGGGCGTGGTGCCTGCCACACTGGCGCTGGGCATGGGTGCGCTGCTGCGGCGCTACACCGGCACCAAACCGTTTGTCTATGTGCTGGGCCGTGCGTTTCTGGGCACGGTGGTCTGCGTGTTTGTGGCGGGCGTCCTGTCGCAGTGGAGCGGCCACCTGCTGCCCGGCGTGGGCGATGAGCTGTCGCTGGTGGCGCGCTGGCTGATGGCCTGGGGCGATGGGTTTGTCACCGGCATGCTCGCGGCGATTTTTGTGGCCTTCAAGCCCGAGTGGCTGGCCACCTGGTCGGACCGGCTGTACCTGCCCCGGCCGGACTGAGCACGGCCGCCGCGATGGTTGACACAGCGCAAGGGGTACCCAGCGCTGCCGCGCGATAGTGGATGCCACACCACAAGGAGTGCTCCACCATGAAGCTGCTGAACGATCTTTTCTCTACCGACTACGGGCTGATGAGCATCATTGGCATCGGGTTCATGCTGTGCATGGCCGCTTTTTTTGTGCGCATGTTTCTGGTCAAGATGAACGAACCGCCCACACCCAACCCGGCCACAGCAGCCCACACGGGCGCCGGCAAGAGCTTGCCACCTTCGCACTGAACCTCTCCGCCGTTGGGGCCAGGCCCCCAGCGGGTGCCATGGGGGCGAAACACGACAGCGCCTTGGAGAAATGGGGAGAGCGATACCATTGCGGGTTCTGATCCCCGCATCCAACTGCCCCACGTTTCTGCCATGACCCACGCTACCGAATTCGCCCCCGGCCTTGTCATCCAGGGCATCACGCCCCCGCTGTCCCTGTCGAGCTACAAGCTCATCGCGTTTGACATGGACTCCACCCTCATCAACATCGAGTGCGTGGACGAAATCGCCGACGCCGCTGGCCGCAAGGCCGAGGTGGCCGCCATCACCGAGGCCGCCATGCAAGGCGTCATCACCGACTACAAAGAGAGCCTGCGCCAGCGCGTCGCCCTGCTCAAGGGTGTGACGGTGCAGCACATGGAGCAGGTGTTCACCGAGCGCCTGCGCTTCAACCCCGGCGCCAAGGAGCTGATCACCGCCGCCAAGGCCGCAGGCCTGACCACGCTGCTGGTCTCGGGTGGCTTCACCTTTTTTGCCGACCGCGTGAAGGCCGGGCTGGGCATCGATTTCGCCCGCTCCAACATGCTCGAAGTGCAAGATGGCCAACTCACCGGCCGCATGGTGGACCAGGCCTGGGGCGACATCTGCGATGGCGCCGAAAAGCGCCGCACGCTGCTGGAAGTGGCTTCGCTCATGGGCATCTCGCCCCAGCAGGCGATTGCGGTGGGCGACGGCGCCAATGACCTGCCCATGATGGGCGCAGCCGGCCTGTCGGTGGCTTACCACGCCAAGCCCGCCGTGCGCGCGCAGGCCAAAGTGGCCATCAACCAGGGTGGGCTGGACCGGCTGCTGGAAGTGCTGCGCTGATCCCCCGCAGTATCTCCCTTCACCCATTCATGCTGAAAGCCCGCATCACCCGCGCTGCGCAGTCCCTGCGCAAGGGCTGGAAGCAGCACCTGGTCACCCTTGTACTCGCCTGGATCGCCATCGTGGCGGTCGACACCTGGCGCACGCGCGACCTGCCCCAGGGCCCTGCGCCCGATGTGGCGCTGGTGATGGCCCCCAGCGCTGGCGCCACCGCCCCCACCACCCTGGCCCAGTGGCGCGCCCAGCACCCCGGCCAGGCCGTGGCCGTGCACTTCTGGGCCGAATGGTGTGCAGTCTGCAAGCTCGAAGAGCCCAGCATCGCCAGCCTCTCCTCCGACTGGCCCCTGCTGGGCGTGGCCATGCAGTCAGGCAACGCTGAGCGGGTGGCCCAGGTGCAACGCCAGCGCGGCATGCCGTGGCCCACGGCGGTGGACCCGCAGGCCACCCTGTCGCGCAGCTGGGGCGTGCGTTCCGTGCCCGCGCTGGTGGTGATCGACGCGCACGGCCAGGTGCGGTTTGCCACCTCGGGCTACACGCCCGAATGGGCGATGCGCCTGCGGCTGTGGTGGGCGCAGACCATGCCGCAGTGGAATGCATTGCTTCCAAAACAATAGCTGCTTGCGCTTGATGGACGCGCGCAGACGGCCATTTTGACCACTATTTTTTGCTCCACCGGGCGCCCTATGCCCTGATGCGCCCCGCGCTGCGTCTGGCGCAAATCTTCAAGACTCGCCACCCCCGTCCTTTGCACACTGGCCCCGTCACACCCACGGAGGCCCCATGCACATCACCCTGAACCAACAAGCCCAGCCGGTGCCCCCCGGCTGGGAGGACGAACCCCTGCTCTGGCTGCTGCGCGAGCCCCTGGGCCTCACGGGCACCCGCTTTGGCTGCGGCATGGGCCAATGCGGCGCCTGCACCGTCCTCATCGACGGCCAGGCGCAACGCGCCTGCCTGCACACGGCACGCGGGCTGCAGGGGCACTCCATCACCACCATCGAAGGCCTGGCGGCACCCGACGGCACGCTGCACCCCGCGCAACAGGCCTGGCTGGACCTGCGCGTGCCCCAATGCGGCTACTGCCAGAGCGGCCAGATCATGGGCGCCGTGGCCTTGCTGCGCGCCACACCCCGCCCCAGCGATGCGCAGATCGACGCCGCCATGTCGGCCCACCTGTGCCGCTGCGGCACCCAGCACCGCGTGCGCGCAGCCATCCACCAGGCTACTGAGGGTGCGAAGCCATGAAACGCCGCCAGTTTTTGGCAGCGGCAGGCGCCGGGGTACTCACCGTCACGCTCGCGGGCTGCAGCCTGGTGCCGGTGATCCCCAAGCGCCCCACATCCACCGCCGATGACGCGCTGGGCTGGATACGACACGAAAACGGCCGCTACACCCTGTGGCTGCCCAGCGCCGAAATGGGCCAGCAGATCAGCGCCGCGCTGCAGGGCCTGGCCGCTACCGAGCTGGGCGTGCCACCCGCGCAGGTGCATCTGCAACTGCCCAGCACCCGCGACATCGCCCGCGTGCGCGCCACCGTGGGCAGCGCCAGCGTGCAGGACTTTGCCCGGCCCCTGGCCCGCGCCTGCGCCACGCTGCGCGAGGCCCTGGCGCAAGGCCAGACCACGGGCACGTTGGCCGCGCGTGACATCCCGGCCAATGCGCTGCGCAGCCTGCAACCGCGCACCGGGGCGGCCAAAACAACGCCTGCGGCACCGGGCCAGCTGCACGCCCTCGTCACCGGCCAGCCGCTGTTTGCGGGCGACACGCGCCTGCCCGGCCTGCTCTACGGCCGCGTGCTGCGCGCACCGGTGTCGGCCGAAATCACCTCGCGCCCGCAGGCATGGGACGCGGCAACCGCCCGCGCCGACCCGGCCTGCGTGGCCGTGGTGCAGCACCCGCGCCTCGCGCAGATGGGCAGCCTAGGCCTCGGCATCGTGGCGCGCACCCCCTCGGCGCTCGACCGCATCGAGGCCGCCCTGGCCGTGCAGTGGCAGGTGGAAGACGGCAGCGCCTTCGAGCAGGCGGCCATCGACGAGCGGATCGACATCGACACCCACCTGCGCCGGGGCGCGCTGCAGCATCGCCTGCGCAAGGACGACCTGCCCGCAGACACCGCCTGGACGCTGGACCTGCGCATGGACGTGCCCCTGGCCGCCCACGCCCCCATCGAGCCGCGCAGCGCCACGGCGCACTGGCTGGCCGCCGCAGACCAAGGCATCGCCCTGAAGGTATGGGCGGGCACCCAAGACCTGTTCTACATGCGCGACGTGCTCGCTCGCCAGCTGGGCCTGGATGCCGAACGTATCGAGGTCCAGGCCTGCCGCATCGGCGGCGGCTTTGGCGGCCGCACGCTGTGCACGGTGGAGCTGGAGGCCGCCGTGCTCGCCCAGGCTGCAGGGGCACCCGTCAAGGTGCAATGGAGCCGCGCGCAGGAGTTTGCCCAGGGCTTCCAGCGCCCGCCCTCCAGCCACCGTGTGCGGGCACGCGTGCACGGCGGGCGCACCACCCACTGGTGGCACGCGCTGGCCAGCAGCCACATCCTGTTCACACCCGCCGCCATGCCGGTGTGGATGCAAACCCTGGCCGACCTGGCGGGCGACAGCGGCGTGGCGCGCGGCGCACAAATGCCGTACGACGTGCCCCAGCAGCGCATCGAGTTCACCGCCCAGCGCCTGCCCGTGCACACCGGCCCCTGGCGCGGCCTGGGCGCGGGGCCCAACACCCTGGTGGTGGAAAGCGCCATGGACGAATGCGCGCGCCACGCAGAGGCAGACCCATTGGACTGGCGCCTGCAGCACACCACCGATGCACGCCTGGCCCAGGTGCTGCGCAGTGCAGCTGCAGAATCCAGATGGTCAGAGCGCCCCGCCAGCGACGCCACCACCTTGCGCGGGCGCGGCATCGCAGGCGGTATCTATAAGGGCGTGAGCTACGCCGCCGCCGTGGCCGATGTGGAGGTGCAACGCGCCACCGGCCAGGTGCGCGTAACGGCGCTGTGGTGCGCGCACGACTGCGGCCTGGTGCTGCAGCCTGACGGCGTGCGCGCGCAGACCGAGGGCAACCTCGTGTGGTGCCTGGGCATGGTGCTGCACGAGCAACTGCCCGTGGCCCGCTCGGGCGTGGCCGCCGCCAGCTTTGCCGACTACCCGCTGCCACGCATGGGCGACATTCCGCCGCTGCATGTGCACCTGATCGACAGCAGCGCACCACCCACAGGCGCCGGAGAAACCGCCATGGTGGCCGGGGCCGGCGCCATTGCCAACGCGCTGCGCGACGCCACCGGAGTGCGCTTTACCCGCCTGCCGGTGCGCAGCGAGGATGTACTCCGTGCCCTGGGCGCGCACGGCTGAACGTCCCAACAAGCAACGGCACAATCCGCCCATGCAAGACTTTGCCAGCGCCGCCATGGTCCGCCTGCTGGTGCGCGCCATGGCTGCGCACGGGCTGGTGCCGCCACCGCCCCCACCGGGTGCCGACGGGCTGGCCGCGAGCCACGTGCCCCTGGCCTACAAACGCAGCGTGGTCGAAGCCGTGCTGCATCAGGGCGGCCTCGGCACGCTGCTGCAGTTGGCACAGCGGGTGGACCTGCTCGCGGGCGACCCCGTGCACCGCGCGCTGCTGGGGGCAAGCAGCCCGCCCGAGCTGATGGCGCGCTGGCAGCGGCTGGAGCGGTATGTGCATTCGCGCCACCAGGTCAGCATCACGGCCAGCGCCCCGGGCACCCTGGCGCTGCACCACCACGCGCGCCCCGGTGTGCGAGAAGAACCCCACCCCACCGAAAGCCTGGCCGTGCTCGGCGTGCTGCTGGGCGCGAGCCAGGCCCTGGGTGTGCGCGGGTTGCAGGTGGAGATCGGCGCATCCAGCACCGCAGACCAGCGCTTGAACCTGCGGATGGAAGTCCCTGCCCCCACCTCCGCCCCGGCAGAACAACACGCGCAGCTAGCACCACTGGCCGTGCAGGGGCAGATGGGCCATTGGACCCTGCGCTGGAAACCTCACGACGACAAGGCGCCTACAACCCCCGCCCCGAAGCCCCAGCCCACCGCCCACCTGTGCGACGCCCTGCCCTGGCCACCCCTGGCGCAACAGCTGGCGCGCCATGTGCTGCACGACCCGGCCGCGCAACACACGGTGGATGCACTGGCCCAGCACACGGGCCTGGCCCGGCGCAGCCTGCAGCGGGCCCTCACCCAAGGTGGCCTGAGCTGCCGCCGCATCGTGACCGAGGCCCGCGCACGCCTGGCGGCGCAGTGGCTGCTGGAGAGCCCCCACGGCCTCGCAGAAATCGGGTTTGCCTGCGGCTTTGCCGACCAGCCCCACTTCACACGCGAGTTCGCCCGCCATGTGGGCCTGACCCCGGCGCGCTACCGGCAGGCGTTTGGATGTGTGGGTGCATTTGGGTCAAATTAACTATTAATTTGATAGCTAAAAATCGATACCCATAGCGCGCAAACGGTCATTTTTACTCAATGTTTTCGGTTTTGGATGGCAATCCGGCCACCAGTGTGCTCCTGCGCATGGCGCTGCCGCTCCGGGGCAGTGCCACGGTCGGCAGCAGGGCGCGTGCGGCAGCTCCACCCACTGCGGCCGGGGCCATCAGGTCCAGCAGCGTCACACCATCCAGCACCGCCAGATAGGCCTGCATGGCCTGCCACAACACGCCCTTGAGGCGGCAATGGCTGCTCAGGCGGCATTGGTTGGTGGTGGGGTCAAAACACTCCACCAGGTTGAAGTCCGTCTCGGTGGCGCGCACCACCGCACCGATGTTGATGGCGGACGCGGGCAACATCAGCCGCATGCCACCGCCCCGCCCCCGGGTGGTCTCCAGCAGGCCCTGTGCGGACAACTGCTGCACAATTTTCATCAGGTGGCTGCGCGAGATGCCGTAGCCCTCGGCCACCTCGGTGATGGTCACCGGCTGCTCGCGGCCCTCGGTGGCCGCGCAGTACATGAGCACGCGCAACGTGTAGTCCGTCCATTGGGTCAGGCGCATGGAATTTGCCCCAGGTCAATTAAAAGATGCATCTTGTTGGAATTTTATTGGATAAAATATTCACATCAAATGAATCTTTAAAGGACCACCATGAACGCCCGCGTTGATCATCTGGAAGCCACCCCTCTCGCCCCCGCCCCCCTCAGCACCGAGCAGCAGATCGGCCAGATCGCGGTGCAATTGCCGGGTGCCACCGCCGTGTTCCGGCGTCTCAAGCTCGATTTTTGCTGCGGCGGCCAGGTGAGCCTGGCCAAGGCGGCTGCCGACAAGGGGCTGGATGCCAACGCCGTGCTGGCCGAGCTGGCGGCCCTGCAACGCAGCGACGCCGTGCCCGAAGCCGCATCGCCCAGCGCACTGATCGACCACATCCTGGCGCGCTACCACGAGGTGCACCGCCAGCAGCTGCCCGAGCTGATCCGCATGGCCCGCCGCGTGGAGGCCGTGCACCGCGACAACCCCCATGTGCCCGCCGGGCTGGCCGACCACCTGGAAACCATGCACGAAGAGCTGCTCTCGCACATGCTCAAGGAAGAGCAGGTGCTGTTCCCCATGCTCAAGAGCGGCGGCAACCCCTTTGTGGGCCAGCCCATCGGCATGATGCGCGCCGAACACGTGGACCACGGCGAAGCGCTGGACAAGCTCAACGCCCTGACCAACGACGCCACGCCCCCCCAAGGCGCCTGCAATACCTGGCGCGCGCTATATGCGGGCATTGCCCAGCTGGGCGATGACCTCATCAACCACATCCACCTCGAAAACAACGTGTTGTTCCCCCAGTTTGAAGCCAGCGCGGCCCCCTCGCAAGGTTGTGGTCCGTCAGGTTGCGCCTGCAGCGGCGGGGGCACACTGCAGGCATGAACCTGCAAACCACGTCACCCGAGGGTCTTGGGGCACACGCACCACCCAGCGTGGAAAGCATCACGCGGCTGGTGCATGGTTTTTATGGCGATGTGCGCCAAGACCCGCTGCTGGGGCCTGTGTTTGAAAAAGCCCTGCACGGCCAATGGGACACCCACCTGCAGCGGCTGGTGGACTTCTGGAGCACGGTGGCACTGGGCACGCGCAGCTTCAAGGGCGACGTGTTTGGCAAACACATGGTGCTGGAGGGTGTGACGCCCGCCCACTTTGCCGCCTGGGTGGGGCTGTGGCAGCAGCACACCAACCACCTGTTTGCCCCCGAGGTGGCGCGCGACCTGCAGGTGGCGGCACACGGGATCGCGCGCAACCTGTTCCGGGGCTACTTTGGCAACGATCCGGCGTTTGCGCCGCCCCGCAGCGACACCAACGGGCACTGAGCCGCATCGCGACCCAGGGCTACTTGTTCTTGCTGCCTGGCGTAAAAAACAGCGCCACGCCCACCGCAATCAGCGCCACGGGCCACCACACCCGCAGCAGTTCGCGCAGGCTGATGCTGATCAACCCCAGGTTGGTCAGCAGAAAAAACACGCCCAGCACGACCAGAACGGTCGCAGCGATATTGCCCTTCATGTGCATTCCCTCGGAGTGGTTGTTGGTATGGTGGCTGCCATTATGGTGGAGGCGCAACCCACACCAACAGGCCGCAGCAGCCCATGCCAGCCGCAGATCAGCGGCCGCGCAGGGGCTTGAGCAGGTCCGACAGGCCGTTGTGGTCGATTTCGTGCATCAGCGCCAACAATTGGCCCAACTCGCCCTTGGGGAAACCCTCGCGCGCAAACCAGTTCAGGTAGTTGCCCGGCAGGTCGGCCAGCAGCGTGCCTTTGTGTTTGCCGTACGGCATCTCGGTGGTCACCAGGCGCTGCAGTTTGTCCGTGTCCATGGGTCACGCCTCCTCAGCCGCCCGCACGCTTGACCCTGTGGCCCAGCTTCTGCAGCGCGGCCATCACACGCTCTACATGGTCGCCCTGCACCTCGATCACGCCGTCCTTCACCGTGCCACCACTGCCACAGGCGGCCTTGAGCTGTTTGCCCAGTTGCTCGAGCGCTGCATCGTCGACGAGCACCCCCTTGACCAGCGTCACGGCCTTGCCGCCACGACCCTTGGTTTCGCGCGACACGCGCACGATGCCGTCGCCCGAGGGCAGCGGTTTGTTCTGTGGGCAGGTGCATTCGGCTACGGGCTGGCGGCAGCCCGGGCACATGCGGCCCGATTCGGTGGAGTAGACCAGGCCACTCAAGTCAGCAAAGGACTTCATGGCTTGGGCCCCACTTCTTTTTGCAGCATGTGAAAGTCCAGCAAACGCGTGGCCAGCAGGGTTTCGGTCAGAAAACACACCAGTGCCAGCAAAAACGAAGCCACCCCTGCCAGAAAGCCCCCCACTGCAAACCGGCTGGACTGAAAGTCGGTCGTCTCGCCCAAAAACAGCAAGATGATGGTGATGCCGATCAGGAAAGCGCAGAAAGTGAGCAGCCCGATGCAGCCATTGGCCAGCCGCCCGCGCAGTTGCAGGTCGGCCAGCTCCTTGTAGGCGCGGGCCAGAAACTCGGGCTCGGCGTTGGCCCGCGCTCGGTCCTCCACCACGCGGGCCCGGTCGATGATGCGGGCCAACCGGCCAGCCACTGCGCCGATCATGCCGGACACGGCCGTGAGCAGAAACACAGGGGCCACCGCCAGCTGGATGCCGTGGGTGATGGCAGAAGGATCAAGGGTCAGGGCCATGGGTGCTGTGAACAAGAAGGAACAAAAAAAGGAACCACGCGCGGGCCCGATTATCGGCGGCAATGGCCCCCGTCCACGGCCGCAAGCCACAACCCCCGGCGTGCCAGCCATGCGGCCCCTGTGCGGCTCAGCGGCCAACTGCGGCGACAATCCCCCTATTCCTTCCCCGTCCGCGCTGCCGTGCGTGCCCTTTCCAACGCCGCGCCAGCGCCCTGTCCATGCCTTTTGCCTCCCTCGGTCTGTCCCCTGCCCTCGTCCACGCTGCCAGCCAGGCAGGGTTTGCTGCGCCCACGCCCATCCAGGCCGGGGCCATTCCCGCCATCCTGCAGGGAGCAGACCTGCTCGGTGCGGCGCAAACGGGTTCAGGCAAAACGGCGGCCTTCGCCCTGCCCTTGCTGCAACAGTTGCAGCTCAGTGCCACCGGCGGCCCGCGCCGGGTGCGCGCCCTGGTGCTGGTGCCCACGCGCGAGCTGGCCGCCCAGGTGGGCGAGGTGCTGCGCAGCCTGGCCCAGCACCTCTCGCAGCCGCTCAAGGTGGCCATCGTGTTTGGTGGCGTGTCGATCAACCCGCAGATGCTGGGCCTGCGCGGCGGCGCCGACATCGTGGTGGCCACCCCGGGCCGCCTGCTGGACCTGGTGGAGCACAACGCGCTGCGCCTGTCTGCCGTGGCGCACCTGGTGCTGGACGAGGCCGACCGCCTGCTGGACCTGGGTTTTGCCGAAGAGCTGGCGCGTGTGCTGGCCCTGCTGCCCGCCCAGCGGCAGAACCTGTTCTTCTCGGCCACCTTTCCCACCGCCGTGCAGGCGCTGGCCGATGGCCTGCTGAAAAACCCGGTGCGGGTGGAAGTGCCCCACACACCCGGCAACGAACCGGCCATCGAGCAGCGCGCCATTGCGGTGGACACCAGCCGCCGCACCCAGCTGCTGCGGCACCTGGTCAAGGAACACGACTGGTCGCGCGTGCTGGTGTTTGTGGCCACGCAATACGCCGCCGAGCATGTGGCCGAAAAACTCTACAAGGCGGGCATCTTTGCCACGCCGTTCCATGGCGGCCTGAGCCAGGGCGCGCGCAACCAGGTGCTGCAAGAGTTCAAGGACGAGCGCTGGCAGGTGGTGGTGACCACCGACCTGGCGGCCCGTGGCATTGACATTGCGCAGCTGCCTGCCGTGGTCAACTACGACCTGCCCCGTTCGGCGGTGGACTACGTGCACCGCATTGGCCGCACGGGCCGCGCGGGCGAAAGTGGCGTGGCCGTGAGTTTTGTGACCGCCGATGCCGAGGCGCATTTCCGCCTGATCGAAAAGCGCCAGCACCTCGCCCTGCCACGCGAACAGATTGCGGGCTTTGAACCCACCGAAGCCCCCACGCCGGCATCGGCCACCGATCCGCAGGGCACTGGCGGCATCAAGGGCAAACGGCCCAGCAAAAAGGACAAACTGCGCGCAGCGGCTGCGGCATCCGACCCCAGCACCCACAAAAAAGGCTCCTGAACGGAGCCTTGGCAACTGCGGCGAATCCATGGTGGCCCGCCCGGGAGAGCCCAGGCAGGCGTGGCCGGGTCAGGCCTCGTCGTCACCCTCATCCATGTCATGGTCCCCTGCCTCACCGGCAGCGCGGGGTTGGCGTTTGGCCGGCTTGGCCAGGATTTCTACATAAAACTGGGCGCCGCCTTCGGCCGCCACCCCGTTGATGAGGCCGGTCAGGGCCGACAGATGCACCACAGCGGCATCTTCTTTGGTGCGGCCGAACTGGCAATCAAAGTCCCAGAAATCGGCACCTTCAGGGACATCACGGCGGCGTTCGCGCTTGATGTATTTGCGGATTTCGTGCTTGACGGCATCCAGAACGCGGTCGCGGTTCTTGCCTTCAACATGGAGTTGGAAATTTTTTCTCATGGGCGATGGTACCGCCTGCCGCAGATATGGATTCCCAGCCGGGCACCCAAGTGCCACAATGGTGCATTACTTTTGGTTACCACCAAGCCCGATGTTCCACGACCTCCGTCTGCTGCAAACGCTGCCAGCGGCTGTGCTCGTCACGCAGGAAGGCACCATCCGGTTTGCCAACGCCGCCGGTCAGGAGCTGCTGGAGGCGCCCAGCCTGGACCGCCTCATTGGCCGGCTGACCGCAGATTTTGTGCACCCCATGGACCAGGTGCGCTCCAGCCATCGCATCCAGCAGGTGGCCGTGCCCGAGCAGGCGGGGCGGCCCAACAAATCCTCCGAGTTCCGCATCCGCACGGCCCTGGGCAACCTGCGCATGGTGCTGATCAGCAGCGTGGCCATTGAATGGCAAGGGGCCCCCGCCGTGCTGATGTGTGGCATGGACATGACACACCAAAGCGAGATCGAGGCCCAGCTGCGCGAGAGCGAGCAGAACTTCCGCCGCCTGTTCGACAACCTCCAGGACGTGTACTACCGCACCAATGCCCAGGGCGTGGTGCAGCATGTAGGGCCGGGTGTGCGGCGGGTGCTGGGCTACGAGCCCCATGAAATAGAGGGCCACACGGCCGAGTCGTACTACCCGCAAAGCTCCGACCGCGACGCGTTCAAGGCCACCATTCTGGAAAAGGGCGAGGTGTCGGATTTCCCCGGCCAGATGGTGCGGCGCGATGGCCAGGTGATCGACATCTCCATCAGCAGCCACGCGCTGTATGACCATGCGGGCCACTTCGCCGGGGTGGAGGGCATCTACCGCGACGTGACCCAGCGCAAGAACCTGGAGCGCGAGCTGCAGCGACTGGCCACCACCGACATGCTCACCGGCATCGCCAATCGCCGCGCGTTCCTGGAATGCGCCGAATCGGCGTATGCCCATTCGCGCACCAGCGGCGAGCCGCTGACGCTGCTGATGCTGGACCTGGACCATTTCAAGACCATCAACGACCGCTTTGGCCACCTGGAGGGCGACCGCGCGCTGGTGGCGTTTGCCCAGGCCGTCAAAAGCCAGTTGCGCGCCAGCGATGCCGTGGGCCGACTGGGGGGTGAAGAGTTTGGCGTGCTGCTGCCGCTGACCACCCTGGCCGAAGGCATGGAAGCCGCCACGCGCATCCTGGACAGCGTGCGTGCGCTGCAGCTCGCAGACGACGCAGGTCACACCTACAGCATCACAACCAGCCTGGGCCTGGGCGCCTTCCGCCAATCTGACCGTAGCCTGCGCGACATGCTGGACCGCGCCGACCAGGCCCTGTATCTGGCCAAACACCGGGGGCGCAACCAGATCGCGTCGCTCGAAACAGCCGACAGTTAGCGGCCCAGCGCTGCTCGCTCTGCCCACCCCCCTGCGGCACCAGCGCCTCACATGCGCATCCGCTCCTGCTGCAGGTTCCACAGGCAGGCGGCAATCCTCAGCAGCATCTCCATCACATGCTCAGCGCCGCTGTGCGACAACTCCAGGTCGTCGATGATCATGGCCATCTGGGCGATGGCGTCCTCCGGAGCGGAGGCCCCGCCCGTTCTGGCCACTTCGGCAATGGCGATCAGTACGTCCGTGCGATTCATGGCGGGGTGGGGTTGCAGCGCAGCAAACCAGTGCAGTGGCTGGCAGGGTGCGGGCTAGCGCGGTGCCATGGACAGCTGCCGGCGCGGCACCGCTCCAGCGGGCGGCGCTGACAGGGCTGCCGGCTGGGCAGGCAGTTGCCGCCCGGCGCCCCGGTGAGGGCCCTCCAGCGCGTCCACGGGCGGGCGGGTGCCATCGGGTGCCAGCCGGAACTGCTGAATCACCTCCAGCAGGCGGCGGACCTGGTTCTTCACCCCCGTGGAGGCCGACGAACTGTCATCCACCAGCGCGGCGTTCTGCTGCGTGGCGGCGTCCAGTTGCCGCACGGCCTCGCCGATCTGGGCGATGCCCCGGGCCTGCTCCTGGCCTGCGTCCTTGATCTCGTTGATGAGCGCCACGACCTGGTTCACATGCCGCACGGTGTTGGCCACACGCTCTCCGGCCTGGCCGACCAGCGCCGAGCCCCGCCCCACGCCCTGCACACTGGCCGCGATCAGGCCCCGGATCTCGCGCGCTGCGGTGCTGCTGCGCTGGGACAGCCCGCGCACCTCGCCCGCCACCACGGCAAAACCACGGCCCTGCTCGCCAGCCCGGGCCGCCTCGACCGCCGCATTGAGGGCCAGCAAGTTGGTCTGGAACGCAATGTCGTCGATCACTTTGATGATGTCGGTGATCTTTTGCGACTGGACGTTGATCTCCTGCATGGTGGCCACCACGTCGCGCATCACGCTGCCCCCCTCGTTCGCCACCTTGCTGGCCTCCTGCGCCAGCTGGGTGGCGCGGTGGGCGTTGTCGGTGTTGTGCTGCACGGTGATGGTGAGCTGCTCCATCGAGGCCGCCGTCTCCTGCAGGTTGGACGCCTGCACCTCCGTGCGGCGGGCCAGATCCTCCGAGCCACCGGCCATGAGCACAGCATCCCGCGCCACGGTTTCGGTGCTGTCGCGCACCTCGGTGATCACGCGCACCAGCTGCTGGTTCATCTCCCGCAGGGCGCCCAGCAGTTCGGCGGTTTCGTCGGTTCCGTGCACCACAATCTGCGCGCTCAGGTCACCACCAGCCACGGTGCGGGCCAGCGCCACGGCCTGGCGCAGCGGGCGCGAGATGGACCGCGTGATGACCAGGGCCATCGCCGCCCCCACCAGCAGCGCCAGCGCGGTGGCGGCCAGCATCCACACATGGATGGTTTCGCTCATCGCTTTGGCGGCGCCAAACTCCTCTTCGGCCACCTGGATCTGCAAGGCCACCAGCTGTTCGACCGCCGCCTGCACCTTCGCGGCGTGGGGGCGGATCTGGGTGATGTACAGCTCAGACCCATCGTCGTACTTGCCGGCCACCAGCGCCTGCGCCGCAGGCAGCAGCCCTTTGTCCAGGTAGTGGGTGTTGGTGTCGGCAAAAGCCTGCGCCAGGGTCTGCTCCTGCGCGCCCAGCGGCTTGGCCATATAGCCATCCCACAGGGTACGGATGCGCTCGACATTGGCCGTCAGCTCGGTGTGGCTGGCCTGCAGGTTGCTGGTGCCGGGGTCCATCAGCATGTCCATCACCAGCACCCGGTTGCGTTGGGTCAGGTGGCTGATCTCTGCCAACACCCCCAGCGGCACGGTGCGGTCCCCATACAGCGCTGCGCTGCGCTCGGTCAGGCGTTTGGCACCGCTGATGCCGCCCGCAGCCAGTGCCGAGATCAACAGCAGAAGAACTGCGAAGGCCAGGGCCAGCCTGGTGCCAATTTTTATCTTTTGAAGCATCTGAAATTCTCGTCAATGGCCCGGTGGCGGGCCGCAGGGGCCACACCACCATCACATCCCCACAAATACGGCGAAACACCAGGGCACAGTCGTGCCAGCCCCTCTTTTCGCCAGCGGTCTGCAGCCGAGGTATGGGCTGCCAGCAAAAAGATACTATTTGTTTCAAATGACAAAGCCGTGACGCAGCGGCAAAACCATTTCCGCCATAAAGCCCATCCAGAAACATATTCATTCTTTGATAAGCTTGCCGCCTTCGCGCACAGCGGCATGCCCCGCAAGCACGGGGCGAGACACTGCGATATTTCAATAAATACAAACACCATTCCAACAAATAACAGAAAAATTCATGAAATATATTTACACCCTCTTTGTGTTGTCATGGACATTCCTGCTGGCGGGCCCGGCCAGTGCGCAGGCCGTGACCGGCGCAGGCTCATCGGCCGCTGCGCCCATTTACCGCAGCTGGGCCAAGGCCTATACCAAAGCCACGGGCTCCCGCGTGGACTACGACCCAGTGGGCTCCAGCGCAGGCATGAAAAAAATCCAGCAGCAGGCCGTGGGCTTCGGCGCCACCGATGTCTACCCGCCCGACAAAGACCTCATCGAACATGGCTTGCTCGCCCTGCCCGTGGCCATCACCGGTATCAGCCCCATCGTCAACCTGCCCAAGGTGCACAACACGCAGCTGCGACTGACTGGCGAAGTGCTGAGCCGCATTTTTATGGGCGAGATCAGCCGCTGGAATGCCCCGGAGATCACCGCGCTGAACCCCGAGACGCCACTGCCCGACATGCCCATCAAGGTGGTGGTGCGCGCCGACGGCTCGGGCACCACCTACAACTTCGCCGATTACCTGGGCAAGGTTAGCCCGAAATGGAAGGCAGCCTACGGGGCCAAGACCAGCATCCAATGGCCGCAGGGGTTTTTAGCGTTCAAAGGCAGTGAGGGTGTGGCCAAGGGCGTACGCGATACGGTGGGCGCCATTGGCTATGTGGATTTTGGGTATGTGGCCGAATACGGCCTGGCATCGGTGCAGATGAAGAATGCCGAGGGGGTTTTTGTGAAACCCTCCATCGATGCGTTCAAATCCGCGCTGGCCAACAGCGAATGGCCGGCCACTGGCACCTTCAACAACACCTTGACGCAAAAGCCCGGCAAATCCGTGTGGCCCATCACCATGGGCACGTTTGTGGTGTTCCCCAAGGTCACCCAGAACCCGGAGCAAACCACGCAGGCCCTCAAATTCATTATCTGGTCGTTTCTCAATGGCGATACCCTCGTCCATGAAAACAACTTTGTGCGCCTACCAGACCGGGTTCAGGCATCGGCGTTCAAGGCGATTACCTCCATCCGCGATAAAAATGGCACCCCACTGGGCATGAGCCTGATTTCATCGTCCGCACCTTCGCAGCCATAATTCAATACCCATGAATATCGCCACTCCGGCCATTCATTTGAAATATTAACAATCCTTCATTGGCAGGCTCTGCTTTCCCGCCCACAGGGCGGCCCTTCATGGAAATCGAGTTCAAATTCTGCATCCCCCCTGAGCGCCTGGCAGCCGTGCAGGCCGCAACGCGCCGGGGCACACATGCGCAAATCCGCATGGAGGCCCGCTACTTCGACACGCCCGATGCAGCGCTCTCGTCGCGTGGCATTGCGTTTCGGCTGCGCCGCGAGGGCAACCAGTGGGTGCAGACCGTCAAGGCCCTGGGCGACGGCCCGCTGGACCGCGAGGAGCACAACGTGGACCGGGGCCAAGCCCACGCCACCGGCCCTGCCCCGGAGCCACAGC
The DNA here is from genome assembly GCA_018780365.1 of Acidovorax sp. Taxonomy (GTDB): domain Bacteria; phylum Pseudomonadota; class Gammaproteobacteria; order Burkholderiales; family Burkholderiaceae_C; genus Acidovorax. Next base: position 30,735 of record JADMJR010000318.1, read on the forward strand.
CCGAACTCCACGCCGGCACCGTGGCAGGCACTCGGCTACTTCACGCGCTGCAGGCAGCCACCGGCCCGCTGACCGAAACCTATGGCACCGAGATGGACCGCGTGACGCGGGACATCGCCTTCAAGGGCGGGGTGGTGGAGCTGGCCCTGGACACCGGACGGGTCATTGCCCATCGCGGCAAACCGCAGCAGAAAGAGGCGCGCATTTGCGAGCTGGAGCTGGAGCTCAAAGCCGGGCCGCTGGCAGGCCTCGCGGCCCTCGCCACCCGGTGGGCCACACGGCATGGGCTGTTTCTGAGCACGGTGTCCAAGGCAGAGCGTGGCGAACGCTTGCTGGCCCCGCAATGGGCCCGGCCCGCCACCAAGGCCCCCCCGATGAAGGCCGGCGGCCCCCCAAAGCACTTTCTGAACGGGCACGCGTTGCAGCGCGCGGCAGTGGCCCATTGCCTGCAGCAGATCCTGGGCAATGCCAGCGAGATCGTGGAAGGCGGGGGCGATGAAGAGCATGTGCACCAGTTGCGCATCGGCATCCGCCGGCTGCGCACGGCCTTGAGCGAGTTGGCGCCTTTGGCACCCGGCGCGTTCAACCCTACCTGGGAGCCGCCGCTGGCAGAGGTGTTCCGGCGCCTGGGCCTGCTGCGCGATCAGGGCCAGGCCTTGCAGGCCATCGTGGCCGACCTGCACGATGCAGGCGCGCCTGCGCTGGAGGTGCGCGCGGCGGCAAAAGAAGCCCCCGGCCCCTCTGCCGCTGCCGCTGCCACCGTGCGCACGCCAGCATTCCAGTCAGCACTGATCGCCCTCATGGCATTCACGGCCCAAGGCCATGATGCCTCGCCAGCGACAGGGGAAGAGGCCCTGGATGCCAAGCACACCCGCCGCCTGCTGCGAAAGCGATTGCGCAGCCTGCACACCAAAGTGCGCCAGGGGGCCCAGGGCTTTGCAGCGCTGCCGGTGGAGAAACAACACCGCCTGCGCAAACGCCTGAAGCGCTTGCGCTACCTCACGGAATTTGTGGAGCCTGCGCTGGACGCAGAGGGACACGCTTTCCTCGCCAGCCTGCAGCCCGCATTGGCGGCCATGGGCCGGCTGGGCGACGAACGTGTGGCCCGCACGCTGTATGGCCAGGTCGCCACCACCGACCCCAAAGCCTGGTTTGGCGTAGGCTGGCTGGCTGCACGGCAGGCGTTGACCGTGGCGGCCTGCCAAGAGGCCCTGGGCCACATTGCCGACATGCCCCGCCTGCACAAGACGGCCCAGCGCTGAGAGCGCTGCCACAGAGGCGGATGCGCCCCTGCCCCGGCGTGGGGCACGGCAGGGCTCCCAAGCGGGCACGGCACAATGGGCCCATGACGGCATCCCCCCCTCCCCGGCGCCCCCACCCGCCTTCGCGCACCGCCCACCACGCCACCCCCGACAAAGACCAGATCGCCCTGCTGGACCCTTTCGAGCGGCTGGGCACGGACCGCATCACCCTCGTCTCGACCCCGGAGCAGGCCGACAAGGCCTGCAACGCCCTGGCTACGGCCAGCGCCTGGGGGTTTGATACCGAATCCAAACCCACCTTCGTGCGCGATGAGGTGTCCGACGGACCCCACATCGTGCAGCTGGCCACGCTCGACACGGCCTGGGTGTTCCAGCTGCACGACCCCGGCTGCCGCGCCCGCGTGGCCGAGCTGCTGGCCCTGCGCGGCGTGACCAAGGCGGGCTTTGGCCTGGGAGACGACACCAAGCGCATCCAACACAAACTGGGCGTGCAACCGGCCGATGTGCTGGAGCTCAACACCGTGTTCCGCCAACGCGGCTACCGCAAGGACATGGGCGTGAAGGGCGCGGTGGCCGTGCTGTTCAACCGGCGCTTCATCAAGTCCAAAAAGGCCGCCACCTCCAACTGGGCCAACGCCCGGCTGACCGAAGCCCAGCTGGTCTACGCCGCCAACGATGCCTGGGCGGCGCTGCGGGTGTTCAACGCGCTGGAGAGTTCTGCCACGCAGCAGGGTGTGGCGGCCACCAGCCAGTCACTATCAAAATAATAGCTACTAGCGCTTACCCATCAGGCGCTAGCGGCCTATTCTTCTTAAAATCCCGCTGCACTCACCTCACAGGCGCGCCGCCAACCGCGCCGCCTGGTCGATGGCGCGCTTAGCATCCAGCTCCCCGGCCTCCAGCGCGCCGCCAATCCGATGGGGCTTGTGGCCCGCAGCCTCCAGATCCTGCGCCAGGCTGAAGAGGGGCACTTGCCCAGCGCACAACACCACGGTGTCGCAAGCGATCCAGGTGGGGTCCTCGCGCTTGTCGCCGTAAGACACCAGCAGCCCCTCGTCGGCGATGCGCTCGTAGTTCACGCCACTCACCATCTGCACTTCTTTCATCTTCAGCGTGGTCCGGTGGATCCACCCCGTGGTCTTGCCCAGGCCCGCGCCAAGCTTGCCCTTCTTGCGCTGCAGCAGCGTCACCTGCCGTGCGGGTGGCGTAGCGCGTGGCCCCGTGGGTACCAGGCCGCCGCGCGCCGCAGCCGGATCGGTGATGCCCCATTCGGCCTTCCAGGCCGGGAGGTCCAGCGTGGTGGAAGGATGGTCACCATGCGTCAAGAATTCGGCCACGTCAAAGCCAATGCCACCTGCGCCGATGATGGCCACGCGCTCGCCCACCGGCCTGCCGTGGCGCAGCACGTCGATGTAGCTCAGCACCTTGGGGTGGTCCTGGCCAGGGATCTTCGGGTCACGTGGCTCCACGCCGGTAGCGACGATGACCTCGTCAAAGCCCGCCAGGTCGGCGGCTTGCACGCGCTGGTTCAGGTGCAGTTGCACGCCGGTGTCCTCCACGCGTGTCGCCAGGTAACGCAGCATTTCGTGGAACTCTTCCTTGCCCGGCACCACCTTGGCCATGTTGAGCTGGCCGCCGATGGCCGGGGCCGCGTCGAACAGATGCACCTCGTGCCCGCGCTCGGCGGCGACCGTGGCAGCGGTCAATCCCGCAGGCCCCGCGCCCACCACCGCCACACGTTTGCGCGACGACACCGGGCGATAGACCAGCTCCGTCTCATGGCAGGCACGCGGGTTCACCAGGCAGCTGCTGGTCTTGTTCTGGAACACATGGTCCAGGCAGGCCTGGTTGCAGGCGATGCAGGTGTTGATGCGGTCAGCCCGTCCTTCGGCCGCCTTCTTCACAAACGCCGCATCGGCCAGCAGCGGCCGCGCCATCGATACCATGTCGGCGCAGCCATCCGCCAGCACCTGCTCGGCCACCTCGGGCGTGTTGATGCGGTTGGACGTGACCAGCGGCGTGGCAATGCCTGCGGCCGCGAACTCGGCCTTCATCTTCTGCGTGACCCAGGCAAACGCTGCGCGCGGCACGCTGGTGGCAATGGTGGGCACCCGCGCCTCATGCCAGCCGATGCCGGTGTTGACGATGTTGGCCCCACCGGTGGCCACGGCCTTGCCCAGGGTGACGATCTCGTCCCAGGCGCTGCCGCCAGGGACCAGGTCGATCATCGACAGGCGGTAGATGATGATGAAGTCCGGCCCCACGGCCTCGCGCATGCGGGCCAGGATCTCCACCGGCAGGCGCATGCGGTGGCTGTAGTCGCCGCCCCAGGCGTCGGTGCGCAGGTTGGTGGTTTGCGACAGGAACTGGTTGATGAAATAGCCCTCGGAGCCCATCACCTCCACGCCGTCGTACCCGGCCTCGCGCGCCTTCACGGCGCAATTCACAAACGCACGAATTTGCCGCTCCACCCCGCGCGCCGACAGCGCGAACGGGGTGAAGGGAGAAATCGGAGACTGCAGGCGCGAGGGCGCCACGGCCAGTGGGTGGTAGGCGTAGCGGCCCGTGTGCAGGATCTGCAGCGCGATCTTGCCGCCCGCGCCGTGCACCGCGTCGGTCACCACCCGGTGACGCCGGGCGGCGCCCGAGGTGGACAAGGTGCCCGCAAACGGCTTGGCCCAGCCCGCGATGTTGGGTGCAAAGCCGCCCGTCACGATCAATCCCACATCGCCCTCGGCCCGCTCGCGGAAGTACGCCGCCATGCGCGAAAGGTCGCGCCCGTCCTCCAGCCCCGTGTGCATGGAGCCCATGAGCACGCGGTTCTTGATCGTGGTGAAGCCCAGGTCCAAAGGGGCAAGCAGGTGCGGATACAGGGCGGCGCCGGAGGCGGGCGGCATGGGTGCAGAAGGCGCGGGCGCAGTGGTGGCGGAGGAATACATGGTGTCGCGTGGGAAGTGGAAGGTTTTTCTAGAACTTTATTCTAGAATCCCGTTCCATGGCAAGCCGAATCCCCCCCAGCCCCTCCGCCGTTCCCGCCGAAGCCAGCACCGACCGCCGCCAGGACATCCTGAACGCCGCCCTCGCCTGCGCGGCCGACGGCGGCGTGGATGCAGTCACCATCGACGGCGTGCGCGCCCGCTGCGGGGCCAGCGTGGGCAGCATCTACCACCACTTTGGCAACC
>JADMJR010000107.1 GCA_018780365.1 Acidovorax sp.
GGTGACCGACCTGGGCATCGAGATGGGCAAGATGCTCTACTGGAACCGCACCGGCGCGGCGCCCGAATCCCAGGTGCGCGCCAACCAGGCCCGGCTGCGGCTGTTTGCCGGGCTGGTGGCCATGTTCCTGGTGGGCGGCATTGCGGGCGCGGCGGGTTTCAAGCATGTGGGTTTTGTGTTTGTGGTGCCGCTGGCGCTGGTGCTGCTGGCCCTGTCTTTGCCACCCCTGTGGGCCGACCGTGCCTGGCTGCGCCACCCCTTGCGCAAGGCGCTCATGCCCCATGCGCCTTTGGACCCACCCGCTGCGCGCTGAACCCGTCCCGAAAATTTTTTCTGCTTTCTCGCCCAGGCATGCACCATGCAAACCCAGCTTTCCCCTGAATACCGCGCCCGCGCCGATGGCCTGGAGGCCGAATCCATCCTGCGCAAATGTGTGCATTGCGGCTTCTGCACGGCCACCTGCCCCACCTACCAGCTGCTGGGCGACGAGCTGGACGGCCCGCGCGGCCGCATCTACCTCATCAAGCAGGTGCTCGAAGGCGAGACACCCACGCGCAAGACCCAGATGCACCTGGACCGGTGTCTCACCTGCCGCAACTGCGAAAGCACCTGCCCCAGCGGCGTGCAATACGGCCACCTGGTGGACATCGGCCGCAAGATCGTCGATGAAAAAGTGCCCCGCCCCCTGGGCGAAAAAGCGCTGCGCTGGGCGCTGAAGGAAGGCCTGCCATCGCCCCTGTTCGCCCCCGCCATGAAGGCCGGGCAACTGGTGCGGGGCCTGCTGCCTGCATCCCTGAAGGCCAAGGTGCCCGCACCCCAGGATGCTGGGGCCTGGCCCACGCGCCAACATGCGCGCAAGGTGCTCATGCTGGCCGGCTGCGTGCAACCCGCCATGATGCCCAACATCAACACCGCCACTGCGCGCGTGCTCGACGCCGTGGGCATCCAGACCGTGATCGCGCCCCAGGCCGGGTGTTGTGGCGCCGTCAAGTTCCACCTCAATGACCAGGAGGGTGGCAAGGCCGAGATGCGCGCCAACATCGACGCCTGGTGGCCGCTGGTCGAATCCGGCGGGGTCGAGGCCATCGTCATGAACGCCTCGGGCTGCGGCGTCACCGTCAAGGAATACGGCCACATCCTGAAGGACGACCCGTTGTACGCGGCCAAAGCCGAGCGCATCAGCGCCCTCACGCGCGACCTCTCGGAGCTGCTGCCCGCCCTGCTGCCCGAGCTGGCCGACAAGCTCGCCGGGCGTGTGCAGCGGCCCGATACGCTGTTTGCCTACCACCCTCCCTGCACGCTGCAGCATGGCCAGAAGCTGCGTGGCGGGGTAGAGACGCACCTCAACCAGCTCGGCTTCAAGCTGCGCACCGCGCGCAACGACGCCCACCTGTGCTGCGGCTCGGCAGGCACGTATTCGGTGCTCAACCCCGACCTTTCGTACCAGCTGCGCGACCGCAAGCTCGGCGTGCTCGGCGAGGCTTTTGGCGATCAGCCCCCCGACATGATCCTGTCGGCCAACATCGGCTGCATCACCCACCTGCAAAGTGGCACGGGCACGCCGGTGCGGCACTGGGTGGAGGTGCTGGACGAGGCATTGCGCCCCCGTTGAGCGGGCCACCCATGCGGGCGATGCCGGTGCAAAAAGCAGGCCGCCATCAGGGCCGTTTGGTGCCTGCAGGCCCAACACTGGCATGATTGAGGGTTTTGTCGCCTCCCTATTTGCCCCCGAACTGCAACGCCATGACCGACTCCGTGTCCGCACAAGAACAACCCCACACAGGCACCGCCGCACCCTTGGCTGCGCCCGTGGTGGCCGATGCTGCTGTCACCGTGGCAGCCCCTGCGCCTGCCGCGTCTGCCGAAGCCGGCGCGCCCCAGCCGCGCAAAGAGGGATCACGCCGAGGCGGCCGCAACCGCCGCAAGCCCGACGGGCGCCAGGCACCACAGGGCGGTGCTGACGGTGCGGCAGACGCCACAGCGCCTGCCGGTGCATCCGGCACGGGCGCGCGCGCACCCCAGCGCGTGCACCCGGCGCTGGAGCAGCTGGCCGGGCTGTACCCCCAGCTGTTCGGCGCGGTGTTTCGCCCGCTCAAGCGGGGCATCTTCCAGGACCTGCTGGCCGCGCACCCCGAGCTGTTCGAGCGCGAGGCGCTCAAGGTAGCCCTGGGCATCCACACCCGCTCCACACGCTATCTGCAAAGCGTGGCGGCAGGTGACAAGCGCCACGACCTGCAAGGCCAGCCTGTGGAGGACATGGCCCCCGAGCATGTGCACCATGCGCTGCTGGAGGTCTACCGCCGCAAGAAGGCGCGCGCCACCGAAGACCTGCTGCCCAAGCTGCGCAACCGCATGATGGCCGCGTTCGAGGCCTCCGGCCTCACGCGCGAGGCGTACACCGAGCGGGTGCTGAGCCGCGACGAAGCCGCCAACGCCATTCTTGAAGCAGCCTTTGCCGAATGGTCGGCCCGCAACGCCAAGGACGAGGCCCTGCTGCGCGCCTTTGAAGCCAGCGGCCAGACGCTGGATGCCTTTGCCGACATGTATGGCATGGTGCCCCGCACGGTGGGGCAGCAGTTGGAGCGTGCGCGCCGGCTGGCATCCGCGGCCGCCGCAGCCGCCAGCGCTGCCGCCGCAGCAACACCTGCGCCCGAAGGCGCATAACCGACCCGGCTGCAGGCTGCCCTGCGGGATGTGACCACGTGCGTGTTGGCGGCCTGTGCCGCCTGTACGGGCGTTTGAAAGACCGTGATGCGCGCGCCTGAAAAACTCATTTTCCTCCCTGGCGTGGGGGGCAACCCCGCTTTCTGGCGGCCCGTGTCGGACGCACTGCCACAGCCTGCGGCGCATGTGTTGCTGGGCTGGCCGTGGTTTGGCACCGCGTCCCCGGCCGACCCGCCTGCCACGGGGGCCCGGGATATGCAGGATCTGGTGGAGGCCACCACCGTGCACATGGACCGGCCCTGCGCGCTCATTGCGCAATCGATGGGAGGCGTGGTGGCCCTGCTGGCCGCACTGGAGCGGCCCTGGTGGCTGACGCACCTGGTGCTGGTGGCGACGTCGGGTGGTGTCCCCATCGACGATCTGCACCCCGAGGATTGGCGCCCAGGCTTCCTGCCATCCCACCCCGCGTTTCCGCAGTGGATGGCCGATGTGCGCCTGGACCTGTCCGCGCGCCTGCCCTCGGTGCAGGCACCCAGTTTGCTTTTGTGGGGGGATGCGGACGCCATCAGCCCCACTGCCGTGGGGCGGCGTTTGTCCGGGCTGCTGCCCCACAGCCGGATGCACGTGCTGGCGGGCGGTGGCCACGACCTGGCCGTGACGCACGCGGGCGCAGTGGCTGCACACATTGCAGGCCATCTGCAGGGCGCCGCACAGCGCCCCAGGGCGTAGCGCACGGGCGGCTTAGAATGCCGCTGTGACCCGGTTCATGGGTTGCCGTAAGCGTTTACGTCAATCAACGCGCCAACCAACGCCGGCCCTGCCGGGGTGGTGGTCCCCGGTTCGCAAGTGGCACAGCTGGTCGTGCGGGTGGGCGGGGGGCGGCGCCTTGCTTGACCGGTTTGCTTTCTGGAACTTCAATGAACCCACCCGCTTCTTCCTCCACCCCGTCGCCGTCCCCCAAGACCTTTCTGGGCCTGCGCAAACTCCCTGCGCGTTCTGCGGCCTGGGTCACGCCGCTGCTGTTGTCGCTGCTCATGACCTTCATCGTGTCCCTGATCAGCACCCTGCGTGTGGTGGGCTTGTCGATGGACGTGCCCCGTCTCTGGATGAGCTCTTGGGCGTTGTCCTGGCTGGTGGCCTTCCCGACCCTGCTGCTGGTGCTGCCGCTGGTGCGCCGGGCCACCGCCGCCATCGTGCAGCCACCGGGCTGAGGGCCTGTGGCCTGCTGACACCCGGTGTCAGCAGCCCCACGCCGTCAGTGCCAAGGTGTTCGCACGCTACTGACATCAGGCTGTCAGTAGCCGGCCTGCACCATCCATCTCTCGCAGCTGCAGACCACCGATCGATTCGTCGATTCCATCCCCAGACCAGAGAGGCCAGTCCATGACCACCCCCCCAGCAACCATCCAGATTCCCGCATTCAGCGTGGCCGGCATTGCCGTGCGCACGCGCAACAGTGAAGAGATGAACCCCGCCGTCGCCCGCCTCGGAGGCCTGTGGGACCGCTTCTTCAGCCAGAGCTGGGAGCGCAAGCTGCCCGGCCGGGGCGACGACGGGCGCATCTTCGGCGTCTACAGCGGTTACGAATCCAACGAGCATGGCGCCTTCGACGTGACCGCCGGTGTGGCCGTGGCCGACCCGGACCTGGCGCAGACCGTGCCCGGCGCCGCCCGCGTCGACATCCAGGGCGGCGACTACCTGGTCTTCACCGGCCAGGGCGACATGCCGCAGATGGTGATCGACACCTGGGTCCACATCTGGCGCTACTTTGCCGAAAACCCGCAGCTGCAGCGCCGCTTTGGCACGGACTTCGAGGCCTATGAAGGGCCGGACAAGGTGGCGATCCACGTGGGTGTGCGCGCATAACACGCTCTAATGGCGGCCTGTGCAAGATCGTCTGCATGTTCTGTCCACAGGCCCCTATGCCCACATCGCCCCCCTTGGCCATCCGCTGGCGCACCCTCCACCTTCCCTGGCATGTGGCAGTGGCGGGCGGCTGTGCCGCAGGCGGGGCCATGTGCACCATGATTGCTTCACTATTGATAGCTATTAGTGCATGCTGGTTGCGCGGTATAGGCCTAAAACATCCAAAAATCCATCGGTCGCCAACCCATGCGCCGCGCTGACCGCCTGTTCCAGATCGTCCAGCTCATCCGGGGGCGGCGCCTGTCCACCGCCGCCTTCCTGGCCGAGCGGCTCGAAGTGTCGGCCCGCACCATCTACCGCGACGTGGCGGACCTCCAGCACCAGGGCGTGCCCATTGAGGGCGAGGCCGGTGTGGGCTACCGCCTGGGCGCGGGTTTTGATTTGCCGCCGCTCATGTTCAGCCAGGGCGAGGCCAATGCGCTGGTGGCCGCCGCCCGCCTGGCCCAGGCCTGGCTCGACGCCGGGCTGGCGCGCGAGGTGGAAGGCGCCCTGGGCAAGATCCTGTCGGTGTTGCCCCCCGCTGCGCGCGTGGCGGCCGAGGCCCAGGCGCTGTACGCGCCGTCCGTGGGCCTGGACCCGCGCGCCCAGGCCACGCTGCAGGCCCTGCGCGAGGCGGTGCACAGCCGCCACGTGGTGCAGATCGACTACGCCGACGTGCACGGTCGCCCCAGCCTGCGCCGCCTGCGCCCGCTCGGCTGCTTTTACTGGGGCAAGGTCTGGACGCTGTCGGCCTGGTGCGAGCTGCGGGACGACTTCCGGGGCTTTCGCATCGACCGCATCGTGGACCTGGTGGTGCTGGACGAACAATTCCGCCAGGATCCCGGCAAGACCCTGGCCGACATGTTGCGCAAGGTGGAGGCGGAGATGGGATCGCGGCCGCCGCAGGGGCTCGGGTTGAACGCCTGAGTGACGGTGCTGCGGGCGGGGTGTTGTGGCCGCTTTGGGGGGCGGGCCCGCACAATGCGTGCATGACCCACCCACCGCCATCGCTGGCGCTGCGCTCCGCAGCCCCGGACGACATCCCCCGACTTGCGTGGGTGTGGCGTGCCTCCTGGGGCTCTGCCAACCCGGCGGTGCAGACCGTGGCGCCGCTGGCGCACTGGGAGGCGCGGGCGAGTGCGGAATTTGGCCCGCCTTGCACCACCGTGTTGGTGGAACGCGGCCAGGCCGTGCAGGCCTTCATGGTGCTGGACCTGACCCAGGGCCATCTGCACCAGCTTTTCGTGGCACCCGAGGCACAGGGCCACGGCCTGGGAGCGGCCTTGGTGCAGCAAATCTGCGTGCACTTTTGTCCCCGGGGATGGACGTTGCACGTGGCAACGGGCAACCAGGGGGCTCGGCGGTTCTATGCGCGGTGCGGACTGGTTGAGGAAGGCATGGATCGGCACCCGCAGACGGGCCGCGAGCGCGTGTTGTGCCGTTGGGTGCCGCCGTCAGCCTAGCGCCGCCTCAATATCCCCCGCCAGCTTCTTCGGCGCATCCTGCGGCGCATAGCGGCGCAGCACCCGGCCGTCCTTGCCGACCAGGAACTTGGTGAAATTCCACTTGATCGCCTTGCTGCCCAGCAGGCCGGGGGCTTCGGCGGCAAGCCACTGGTACAGGGGCGACGCATTGGCGCCGTTCACGTCGATCTTGGCCATTATCGGAAAACTCACGCCGTAGTTGAGCTGGCAGAAGCTGGCGATTTCGTCGTTGCTGCCGGGGTCCTGGCTGCCGAACTGGTTGCAGGGGAAGCCCAGAACGACGAGGCCTTTGGCGGCGTACTGCTTGTGCAACTCTTCCAGGCCGCCGAACTGGGGCGTGAAGCCACAGGCGCTGGCGGTGTTGACGATGAGCAGCACCTTGCCCTGGTACTGCGACAGGGGCACGGTCTGGCCGTCCATCTGCTGGGCTTCAAAGTCGTAGATGCTGGTGGGCATGGCGGAACTCCTGGGTTGGGGTGACGGGCCATGGTAGCCGCTGCCCTCGCCCAGCGGGCGCTGGCCGCTCAGTGGGCTGTGGCGCCGGGCCGGCGAAACTGCAGTGCGGCGAGCAGCGAGGCCAGCAGGATCAGCCCGCCACCCAGCACGGTGCGTGTGCTCAAGGCAGAGGCGCCCAGCCAGGCCGATGACACGCTGGCAAACATCACCTCCGACAGCATCACCAGCGCCGTGGTGCCCGCCGCCAGGCGTGCGGCGCCAAACTGCAGCGCCCAGTTGCCCAGCATCAGCACGCCCGCCAGCAGCAGGCCGGTGATGACCCAGGTGCTGTTCACGGCCGGGAAGGGTTCCACCAGGCCGAACTGGAGCCCGACGCAGGCCACGGCCAGCGCCATGAGCATGCAGCCGCCAAACATCGAGAACATGCGCGCGGGCCCGGGCACGGTGTGCAGGCGGCGCAGCGTGACGTTGGTGAGCGCAAACATGAAGCCGCCCAGCAGGGCCAGGCCGTCGGCCAGCGACAGGTTCTGCAGCAGGCGCGACGCGGGTGCGCCCTCGGGCAGCAGCACCAGCACCACGCCGCAGAAAGCCAGCGCCAGGCGCAGCAGCGCCGAGGGCGTGGGGCGCTCGCCCAGAATCCGCCAGGCGAGCAGCACGGCCCAGGCGGGCATGAGATAGAACAAGAGGATCACGCGCACCACGTCGCCAATCGTCACGGCCCAGTTGAAGGCCACGTTGT
>JADMJR010000056.1 GCA_018780365.1 Acidovorax sp.
CGCCAGGCGCGCCCAACAGAATCAGTCTCATGGAAGTCCTCGAAGGTTAGAAATCAGTTGGCGCCGCTGGCGGGGACGTGCGAAGGGCGCCTGTAGCCGTTCTGTGCGCCCGGGATGCGGTGCTCTCGTTGCGGTCGAGGATAGCATGTGACCACCTTGCGCTGACTTACAGGGGCGACTGTTTCCCAACGGGTGCCCCACCAGGGTGCAGCGCAGGGGCTGCAGGGGGCTCAGCGGAAGAGGCCGCGCACCCGCTCCAGGTCTTCGGGGGTGTCCACACCCGGGCCGGGCGCTGTGGCCGCCAGGTGCACCGCGATGCGGTGGCCATGCCAGAGCGCGCGCAATTGCTCCAGGGCTTCGACCGCCTCGGTGGGGGCGGGGGCCAGTTGCGGGAACTGGCGCAGAAATCCTGCGCGGTAGCTGTAGATGCCGATGTGCCGCAGCGGTGCAAAACCTTGCAACGCAGCCACCCCTGGGGCGGCTGCCTGTGCGGCGCCTTGCCACCAGGCAGTGCCTGCATGGTCGCGTGCAAACGGAATGGGCGCGCGGCTGAAATAGTGCGCCAGGCCGCGTGCGTCCAGCACCACCTTCACCACATTCGGGTTGGTGGCGTCGGCCAGCGATGCAATGGCATGGGCCGCCGTGCCCATGCTGGCCTCGGGGCGGGCGGGCAGCAGGGCCGCCACGGCACGGATGAGGGCTGGGTCCATCAGGGGTTCGTCGCCCTGTACATTGACCACGATGTCGTCGCCGTCCAGGCCCAGCTGGGTGCAGGCTTCGGCCAGGCGGTCGCTGCCGCTGGCGTGGTCTGCACGTGTGAGGATGGCCTGCACGCCATGGGCCTCGCAGGCCTGCAGGATGCGGGCATCGTCTGCGGCCACCACCACGCGGATGGCCGCGCTCTGGGCCGCGCGCTGGGCCACCCGCACCACCATGGGCAGGCCGGCGATGTCGGCCAGCGGTTTGTCCGGCAGGCGGCTCGATGCCATGCGGGCCGGGATCAGCACCGTAAAACGGTGGCCTGGGCTGTCCGGGCTGTCTGCCGCTGCACTGGCCGTGGCGTTCACTGCTCCAGTTCCTCGTCGGTCAGTGTGCGGGCTTCGTTTTCCAGCAGCACCGGAATACCGTCGCGCACCGGGTAAGCCAGCCGAGCGCTGCGCGAGACGAGTTCCTGCGCCTCGCGGTCATAGGTCAGGGGGCCTTTGGTGACGGGGCAGACCAGCAGTTCAAGCAGTTTGGGGTCCATAGGAGCAAGGGCTTTCCGGGAGGTTTCGGCGGGTTCGTTCAGGCAGGGGGGGATGATAGCGGCGGCTTGGGGGCCGTGGCCGTGGGCACCAGCGCTGACAGCCGGGCATCCAGGGTGTCCAAAAAGCGGGGGTCGATGTGCACTGCCAGGGGCACGGCCAGCGCGTCAGGGTGCAAGGCCCACAGCTTGACGGCGTCTTTTTCCGTACAAACAAGGGTCTGGCGCGCATCTGGCGTGCGCTTCCAGCTATTGAAATCATAGTGATCAGGTAGGGCGTCTGTGTGCTCCAGCGTCAGGCCCTCGGCCTGCAGCATGGCAAAGAAGTCGCCGGGCCGCGCGATGGCTGCCAGTGCGTGCAGGGGCTGGCCGCGCAGGCTGGCCAACGGCACCTGGCTGCCATCGGACCGCCGCGCATGGGGGGCCAAGCGGCGCTGCAGGCCAAACGTGTGGGTGGGCGATCCCGCGGGGGCTGTGCTGCCCGCATGCAACACCCAGTCCACGTGGCGGGGCCAGGGCTCCCGCAGCGGGCCGGCAGGCAGCAGAAAACCGTTGCCAATGCCCTGGTCGTTGAAGATACAAATCTCCAGATCCCGCTGCAGCGCCAGGTGCTGCAGGCCGTCGTCACAGACGATCACGTCGGTGTTGGGGTGATCTGCCAGCAGGGCACGTGCGGCAGCGATGCGGTGCGGGGCCACAAAAACCGGGACGGCCGTGTGGCCCGTGCCGCCTGCCAGACTGCGCGCGATCAGCAAAGGCTCGTCCCCTACCGCGCTGGCCGGACTGTCGGGCAGCACCGCGCGGCAATCCTGGCTATTGCGGCCATAGCCGCGCGAGACCACCCCCACACGCAGGCCCCGGGCCTGCAGGTGTTGCACAAGTGCGATGACGACCGGGGTTTTTCCGGCGCCTCCCGCAATCACATTGCCCACCACGATGACGGGGCGGCCCGGGTGTTCTGCGCGGAGCAGGCCGGTGCGGTACAGCCCCCGGCGCAGCGCCACCAGCGCGCCATACAGCAGCGACACAGGCCACAGGGCCCAGGCGGCCGGGCCGCGCACTTGCCAGATGGTTTGCAGTCCCCGCTCGACCGGGGCCCGGGGAGGCTGCGGCCCGGAGGCGGCCATGCCCGTCAGCGGCTGGCCGCGCCTGCAGACGCGGACGACGACTGCGTGGCAAACGTGATTTGTGTGAGGCCCACGCGGCGCGCGGCCTCCATCACCGTCACCACGGACTGGTGCGGCGACATGGCGTCGGCACTGATGATGACCACACTGTCACGGCCAGCCGTGGCCGCGCTGCGCAGCGCCTGAGCGATGGCGTCCACGCTTTTGCCGTCCACGCCGGTCTTGTTGACCGCATAGCGGCCATCGGCCGCCACCGCCACGATCACTTCCTTGGGGTGGTCGCGCTGCTGTTCGGCATCGGCCACGGGCAGGGTGAGCTGCAGCTCGGTGAACTTGCTGTAGGTGGTGGTCAGCATCAGAAAGATGAGGATCACCAGCAGCACGTCGATGAACGGGATCAGGTTGATCTCGGGTTCTTCCTTGGCGCGGGGGCGAAAATTCATGTCAACGATCCAATGTGCTGCACGTTGGGCCAGCGGGCTGTTGAAGCCGGCGCGGCCCATGCGAGCGGCCGCCGTGCAAGGGCCGCCCCGCCGCGCTGGCGGCGTCCCCCCGCCCGCAGCACGCAGCGCTGCGAGAGAGGGGGGAAGGCGCGATAGCGCCTCAGGGGGGCGTTCACTTCTTCCTCAGGCGCAGGATGTGGCGCACAAACTGCTCGGAGGCCAGCTCCAGGGTGAGCAGGTAGGCGTCCACGCGGGCGCGGAAGTAGCGCCAGAAGATCAGCGAGGGGATGGCCACGATCAAACCAAATGCGGTGTTGTACAAGGCGATCGAGATGCCATGTGCCAACTGGGCCGGGTTGCCGCCGCCCATGGCCTGGCCCACGCCACCGCCGCCGGCCTGCGAGCCGAAGATCTCGATCATGCCGATGACGGTGCCCAGCAGGCCCAGCAGCGGCGCGGCCGAGGCAATGGTGGCCAGCGCTGCCAGGTATTTCTCCAGCCGGTGCGCCACAGCGCGGCCCGCGCCTTCCATGGCGGCGCGCAGGTCGGTCTCGCTGCATTGGGGGTTGCTGTTGAGGGTGCGCAGGCCGCTGGCCAGCACTTCACCCAGGGCCGAGTTCTGGGCCAGCTGGTTCACCACATCGGGGGTAGGCAGGGCCTTGGACGACACCGTGATGGCTTCGTCGAGCAGTTTGGGGGGGGCGACGCGGGCCGTTTTCAGGGCCAGAAAGCGTTCAAAAATCAGTGCCAGTCCCAGGACGGAACACGCGATCAGGGGCCAGATGGGCCAGCCTGCGGCTTGTATGATGGACAGCAAATCTCTCTCCGCGCAGATGAAAGCAATCGGCGATTATGGCCCAGCTTGCAGGTGCCGCTGCGTCACAAACCGTTACGTTACTGCGCGCACCCTTGGCCCCTGCGCTCACCCACAAAAACTGTGGATAACTTTGTGGGCAACCCGCACCGAGGGCCTCGCAAAGTGGCTCCACGCCGTGGTTACAACAGATTGATGAAAAATTGCGCAGTGAAAAATCCATATAAATCAATAACTTGTACGTGGGCTGGTGTTTTGCGGGCGGTTTTTGCTCCTGCCCCAATGTTCTTTGCCGCTCGCCGGTTTCTGTGGAGTACTCGCAGGGTGAGCGCGGCGCAAACGCCCGCCGTTTCTCATGTCTGAGCGCACAAACCCAGGCGTGGCGCCGCGTGTGTGGGAAGTTGGCGCGCTGTGCCGCGCCATTGCTGATGCGCTGGAGGCCCGCTTCAACCCTGTGGCCGTGCGCGGCGAGATCACGGGCTTCTCGCGCGCGTCCAGCGGGCATTGCTATTTCTCGATCAAGGACGCCAATGGCCAGTTGCGCTGTGCCATGTTCCGCCGGGCGGCGAGCCTGCTTGACTTTTCGCCGCGCGATGGTGAATTGGTGGAAGTGCGAGGACGCCTCGGGGTGTATGAGGCGCGCGGGGATCTGCAGTTCATCGTCGAAAGCATGCAGCGGGCCGGGCAGGGCGCGTTGTTCGAGCAGTTCCTGCGCCTGAAGGCTCAGCTCGATACCGAAGGGCTGTTCGACACCGCCCGCAAGCGCCCGCTGCCGCTGCTGCCGCGCGCCATTGGCCTGGTCACGTCGCTTGGCGCGGCGGCGCTGCACGACGTGGTCACGGCGCTGCGCCGCCGCGTGCCGCACATCCCTGTGGTGCTGGTGCCCGCGCTGGTGCAGGGGGCGGCCGCCCCGGCGTCGCTGGTGGCGGCGCTCTCAAAAATGTATCTGCTTGCGCAAGCGGGGCGCGCCCAAGGGGCTGATTTGGCCCAAAACCCGCCGGTGGACGTGATCCTGCTCGTGCGCGGCGGCGGCTCCATCGAAGACCTGTGGGCCTTCAACGACGAACAACTGGCCCGCACCATCGTGCAAAGCCCGGTGCCGCTCATCAGCGGGGTGGGGCATGAGACCGACTTCACCATCGCCGACTTCTGCGCCGACCTGCGCGCGCCCACGCCCACGGCGGCGGCCGAGCTGGTGGCCCAGCCGCGCGACGTGTGGCTGGGCGCCCTGGGGCTGCTGGCCGGGCGCCTCGCCGATGGTGTGGAGCGCCAGCTCGATGCACGCCACCAGCGGCTGGACCAGGCCGCCGCGCGGCTGGGCCGCCCCTCGGGCCTGGTGGCGCGTGAGCAGCTGCAGTTGGCCCGCCTGGCGCAGCGCATGCGCCACGGCGTGCTCCTGAAACTGCAGCGACTCAGCCAATCCCAGCAGGCGATGGAGGCCAATTTGCCTCAAAAAATGCAGCGCTGCGTGGCACAACACACCGAGCGGCTGGATCGCGCCGCCCTGCGCCTGGACCTGCTGGACCCGCGCCTGGTGCTGCAGCGCGGTTATGCGCTGTTGACCGACACCGGGGGCCGGGCCGTGACCAGCGTGCAGCAGGCCCACCCGGGTGACGCCCTGCGCGCCATACTGGCCGACGGTGTGGTGGATGTGACGGTGGCGGCGCAACCACGCCTGTTGTGAACGGGGTTGCGGGTTGGGGGGCGGCCGGTTTTTTCGGGCCGCTTGTGTGTGCTGAGGTCTCCCTGAGCCTGCACAGGTCACCTGATGTTCCTACAATGCCCCCTCGCGCTGTGTCCGACTGCATTGCTCAGGAAAGAACGCGTTGCAGGCGGCATCCCAGAATTTCAAACCACAAGGAAATACCACCATGGAACACACCCTGCCCCCGCTGCCTTACGCCATCGACGCCCTGGCCCCGAACTACAGCCAGGAAACGCTGGAATTCCACCACGGCAAGCACCACAACGCCTATGTGGTGAACCTCAACAACCTGCAAAAGGGCACCGAGTTCGAATCCATGACGCTCGAAGAGATCGTCAAGAAGTCGAGCGGCGGCATCTACAACAACGCAGCCCAGATCTGGAACCACACGTTCTTCTGGAGCTGCATGGCGCCTCAGGGTGGCGGTGAGCCCTCCGGCGCGCTGGCCGATGCCATCAACGCCAAGTGGGGCAGCTACGCCGCGTTCAAGGAAGCCTTCGTGAAGTCTGCCGTGGGCAACTTTGGCTCGGGCTGGACCTGGCTGGTGAAGAAGGCCGACGGCAGCGTGGACATCGTCAACACCGGCGCCGCCGGCACGCCCCTGACCACCGCCGACAAGGCGCTGCTGACGGTGGACGTGTGGGAACACGCCTACTACATCGACTACCGCAACATGCGTCCCAAGTTTGTCGAGACCTTCCTCTCAAGCCTGGTGAACTGGAAGTTTGCTGAAGCCAACTTCGCCTGATGCGCAGCGCCTGGCCACCGGGGTTGGTCCTGGTGGCTGTAGCCACAAAAAAACGGCCCGAGGGCCGTTTTTTTGTGGGTTTCTCAAAGCTTTTTAGGCTGCTTGCGCGCGCCCATCAAACGATGGTTGCTATGAAAATCGTAGTGTTGATGGTCGGCCGATGCCGCCCATGCGTCACTTGCGGCTGAAGGGCGCCCCGGTCAGTTTGGCGCCCGCCTTGATGTTCTTTTTGGCAAACCAGCCCTGGTTCATCTCCAGCACATAACGCACCGGCTTGGCCGAGCAGTGCGAGTCCAGCGTCTGGGGCTTCATGTCGGCCAGGTTGACGATGGTGCCGTCGTCATCCACAAACGCCGCCGTGAGCGGCAGCAGCGTGTTTTTCATCCAGAAGCACTGCTGTGTGGGTTGTTCAAACACAAACAGCATGCCCTCGTGCTGGGGCATGTCCTTGCGGTGCATGAGCCCGGTCTGGCGCTCCTGGGGAGAGGCGGCCACCTGGGCGTCGATGCGGTGCATGCCGGCGGTCAGCTCCACGCGCTGCAGATTGAGCTGGGGGCCTTCCTGGGCGGTGGCGACGCCAGCGGGGACCGCCAGAGAACATGCCACGCACACGGCACTCCAGAACCCCGCAGTGCGCCGGGCAAGGCGCTGAATGCCTGTGGCAACGTGCAAGGCATCCAACGAGGGGGCAGGGGTGGCGCGTGAGACGGTCATGGGCGGAGCTTTCAATTCAACAGGGAACATGGCGAACAACAACGGGCGGCGCCAGGGACGGACTGCACAGGGCGCAGAAAGTTCTGGCTCTGTGTGCCGGGGCGCAGCACCAAAGAAAACGCCCGCTGGTGCGGGCGATTTTGAATCAGTGGAGGCCAGGGGCCCCGTGGGCGGGAGGCCTGACCTTGCCAAACTGCTTCAGGCGGCCTTGTGGGCGGTTTTTTTCTTGGCGACCTTTTTGGTGGCCTTTTTCTTGGCAACCTTCTTGGTGGCGGGGGCGGCAGACTGGGCCGTCATGGGGGCTGCAGCGGGCGCGGTGGTGGTTGGAGCGGCTGCAGGTGCCTGTGCAAAAGCACCAGCAGTGAACAGACCGGCCACGAGGACAGCGAGGAGTTTTTTCATATATGCCG
>JADMJR010000355.1 GCA_018780365.1 Acidovorax sp.
CGCCCATGCGGGCCATCACCTCGCGCGGCTTGATGGGCTTGGTGACGTAGTCCACGCCACCCGCCTCCAGCGCGGCCACCAGGTGCTCGGTCTCGGTCAGGCCCGTCATGAAGATGATGGGGATGTGCGCGGTGGCGGGCGATGCCTTCAGGCGCCGCGCGACCTCGAAGCCGTCCATGCCGGGCATCATGGCGTCGAGCAGCACGATGTCCGGCAGGGCCTGCGCGGCGCGCTGCAGCGCGGCCTCGCCGTGCATGGCGACGAGCACCGTGTAGCCCGACTCGTCGAGCGCATCGTGCAGCACGGCCAGGTTGTCGGGCACGTCGTCCACGATCAGCACCACGTCGCTGTCGGCGCGGTCCAGCGCTGCAGGGGATGGGGAAGGGGATAGGTTGGCCGTGGTCATCACGAGGGAGCCTGCTCCAGGATCTGGCCCATGGCGTCGAACTGGAACTGCTTGGCCAGCTGCCGCATGGTGCCCACAAAAGCGCTGTGCACGGGCTGGGTGCGCTCGATGTCGTCCAGGGTGTTGAGGATGCCCCGGTAGTAGCCCAGCGCCACCACCTGGGCCAAAGCCGACAGCGCGATGGCATCAGGGTAGGTAAGGGGCGCAGGCGCTGTGGACGCAGCCGTTGGTTCAGTTCCGGCGGGTGCCTCTTTGGCCTCGCCGTGTTGCCACTGCAGTCCCAGGCGGCGCTCCAGCCAGTCCAGCAGCTCGGTGTGGCGCACGGGCTTGACGATGAAGTCCTCGGGGCGGATGTCCACGTCGTTGTCCAGCGCCTTGTCGAACGCATTGGCGGAGACGATGGCACATTGCACATCCGCCAAATGCATCTGCCGCACCCGCCGCAGCGTCTCCCAGCCGTCAATGCCGGGCATGGCCAGGTCCATGAAGATCGCGTGCGGCCGGTAACCAGTGGCCAGCAGGTCCAGTGCGTCGTGGCCGCTGGCGGCCTGGCGCAGCTCGAAGCCCAGGGGTTCGAGCAGCTGCACGAGCAACTCGCGGTCGGGCTCTTCGTTGTCCACGACCAGGATGCGGCGGCGATCACCCGCATACCCTCTGCGGGCGCGCTGGGCTTGCACAGCCACGGGCACCACGGTCTTGCCCAGCGCATCCCCATGCACCTCGGGCAGGAACAGCTTGACATGGAACACCGAGCCCACGCCCGGCGTGCTGCCCACCGTCAGCTCGCCGCCCATCAGCGCGGTGAGCATCTTGGCAATGGTCAGGCCCAGGCCCGCGCCCGGTGCGGCAGCGGTGCTGCCACCGCCCGAGCCGCCGCGCGCAAAGGGCTCGAAGATGCGCTCGATCTCCTCGGCCGTCAGGCCCGGCCCCGTGTCCTGCACCTCGATGCGCGCCATCTCGCGGGCATAGCGCACCCGCAGCGTGACGGTGCCGTGCGCCGTGAACTTGACGGCGTTGCCCAGCAGGTTGATGAGGATCTGGCGCAGGCGCTTGTCATCAGCACGCACCACCTCCGGAATCACGCCCAGCACGTCGAACGTGAATGCCAGGCCTTTGGCGGCGGCCTGCAGCTCGAACAGGCTGGCCATCTCGTGCAGGCCGTCGGCAAAACGCATGGGTGCCACATCGAGCGTGAGCTTGCCGGACTCGATGCGTGCGATGTCGAGCGTGCCCTCGATGAGCGACAGCAGGTGCTCGCCGCCGCGCCGGATCACGTGCACGGCCTGCTTGCGGTGGGGCGGCACGCCCGCGTCCTCGCCCATCAGCTGCGCATAGCCCAGGATGGAGTTGAGCGGCGTGCGGATTTCGTGGCTGATGGCACTGATGTAGCGGCTCTTGGCCTGGTTGGCCTGGTCGGCCTGGATGCGCGCGTCCTCGGCCTGCTGCTGGGCCGCCTCGGCCACCTGGCGCGCCTGCTCGGCCACGCTGCGGGCGGTCTGCAGGGCCTCGTCGGTCTGGCGGTGCAAATCGATCTCGCGCACCAGCAGGCCGGTTTGGCGGTTGGATTCCTCCTGGGCCACCTGGCGGCTTTTGTGCGCCAGCACCAGCCACCAGGCCACGATGCCGGAGATGACCAGCAGCGCCAAATACGCCTTGAGCAGGCCCGAGCGCAGCGCGACCTCGGGCGCGGCCATCACCTCGGTGTCGGTGGCCGCCTGCGCAATGGTGTTGAGCTCCTGGTGGTACAGCAGGCCCATCACCGAGGCCAGCAGCGGCGCAATCACCAGCATCAGCAGCAGGAAGTGGCCCAGGCCCGTGTCCAGGTAGCGCCACATGGCGCGCGGGAGCACCCAGCGCAGGGCGGCAGACCACTGCACCGCCATGCTCGCATGGGGTTTGCACAGGTCGCCGCAGCGCGCGTCCAGCGTGCAGCACAGCGAGCAGATGGCACCCCGGTACGCGGGGCACTGGGCCATGTCGGGCGCTTCGTACTCGCGCTCGCAGATCACGCAGCGCTGCACGGTGGTGCGCCGGTAGCTGCCCACCTCTGTGCCCAGCCCCCCTTCCGCATTGCGGCGCAGCGGGCCATGCAGGGGCACCGCCACCACGTCGGCCAGCGCAGCGGGCTCGGACTGGCGCGCGATGTAGTAGCGCCCCCCGGTGGCCCAGGCAATGAGCGGTGCGGTGACAAAGGCCACGGCCATCGCAATGACGGCCGAGAACGCCTGCGGCAACGGGCCGAACAACCCCAGGTGCGCGCTGATCGACAGGATGGACGCCAGCGCCATCGAGCCCACGCCCACCGGGTTGATGTCGTACAGATGAGCGCGCTTGAACTCAATGCCCTTGGGCGACAGGCCCAGCGGCTTGTTGATGACGAGGTCGGCCACCACCGACATGATCCAGGCGATGGCGATGTTGGAATACAGCCCCAGCACCTCGCCCATGGCGCGGAACACGTTCATCTCCATCAGCATGAAGGCGATCAGTGTGTTGAACACCACCCACACCACCCGCCCCGGGTGGCTGTGCGTGAGGCGCGAGAAGAAGTTGGACCAGGCCAGCGAGCCCGCGTAGGCGTTGGTCACGTTGATCTTGAGCTGCGAGATCACCACAAACAACGCCGTGGCCGCCACCGCCCAGCCATAGTTGGGGAACACATACTCATACGCGGCCAGGTACATCTGGTTGGGGTCCACCGCGCGGTCCACCGGCACCATGTGGGTGAGTGCCAGGTAGGCGAGCAGCGCGCCGCCCAGCATCTTGAGCACCCCCAGCACCACCCAGCCCGGCCCGCCGACCAGCACGCCGAGCCACCAGCGGCCCCGCGTGGCAGGCGTGCTGGCGGGCATGAAGCGCAGGTAGTCCGCCTGTTCCCCCATCTGGGTAATCAACGCAATGCCGACCGTGAGCGCCGCACCAAACAAGGGCAACTGGAACGTGGCGCCGCGCATCGATTCACCACCGTAGTGCACAACCCCGGAAAACGCACCAGGATCGCGCACCAACACATAGGCAAACGGCACCACCAGCATCACCAGCCACAGCGGCTGCGTCCACACCTGCAGGCGGCTGATGGCCGACACGCCATGCGTGACCAGCGGAATCACCACAATGGCGCAGATCAGGTAGCCCCAGGTGGGCGGGATGTCGAGCGCCAGCTCCAGCGCGTAGGCCATCACGGCGGCTTCCAGCGCGAAGAAGATGAAGGTGAAGCTCGCGTAGATCAGCGAGGTGAGCGTGGAGCCGATGTAGCCAAAGCCCGCGCCGCGCGTGAGCAGGTCCATGTCCACGCCATATCGCGCCGCGTACACGCTGATGGGAAGGCCCGCCAAAAAGATGATGAGCCCCGTGGCCACGATGGCCCAGAACGCGTTGATGAAGCCGTACTGCACCAGCAGCGTGGCGCCCACGGCTTCGAGGATCAAAAACGATGCCGCGCCAAACGCCGTGTTGGCCACCCGCCATTCCGACCATTTGCGAAAGCGCTGCGGCGTGTAGCGCAGCGCGTAGTCCTCCATGGTCTCGGTGGCCACCCAGCTGTTGTAGTCGCGCCGGACCTTGACGACCTGCTGGGGCGCCTGGGCGTCCGCATCCTGCCCCAGCGCAGGGGCCGAAGCCGCGTCGGGCGGTGCAAGAGAGGCGGTGGAAGGGGGCATGGGCAGGGGTTACAACAAGCATTGCAAGTGCAGTTTCCATGCCACCGCCTGCCTCTGCGCCCTGCCCGCCTTCGCCCTCTGGCGTATGGCGGGCACGGGGCTTGCTGCCTATGATGAATCCGTTGCCCTCAGGACCGCCCGGTCAGGACAACCTGCCACACGAGCCCATCCAGCCTTGAATTGAGTAGAACGACATGGAACTGACGCCTCGCGTTCGACCGCCTCGGCGGTCGCGCGAGCTATTGACCCCAGCTTTGAGTGAAACGAAATGGAATTAACTCCTCGCGTTCGACCGCACTGCGGTCGCGCGAGCCATTTACCCCAGCATTGAGTGCAACGATATGGAACTGACTCCTCGCGAAAAAGACAAGCTCTTGATCTTCACCGCCGCCCTGCTGGCCGAGCGCCGCAAGGCCCGGGGCCTGAAGCTCAACTACCCCGAGGCCATGGCCCTGATCAGCGCCGCCGTGATGGAAGGCGCGCGCGATGGCAAGACGGTGGCGCAACTCATGAGCGAGGGCCGCACCGTGCTGACCCGGGCGGATGTGATGGATGGCATCGCCGAGATGATCCCGGACATCCAGGTGGAGGCCACCTTCCCCGACGGCACCAAGCTTGTCACCGTTCATCAGCCGATCGTCTGACCCTCTTCCCTCTTTGCCTCTTTCTCTCTGTGGAGCCCCCATGCGCATCGCACTCTCACACCGCCACACAGCCGCTCTTTTTTTCATAGCTGCCAGCGCCATCAGCACAGGCGCCAGCGCCCATACCGGTGCTGAATCCCACATCCACAACAGCTTTCTGAGCGGCTTTGCCCATCCCTTGTTCGGCCTGGACCACCTGGCCGCCATGGTGGCCGTGGGCCTGTGGAGCGCCCTCGCCGCACGCAGCGCCGGGCGCGAGCTGCTGTGGGGCCCCGTGGGCTTTGCAGCACTGCTGCTGGCGGGCGCGGTGATGGGCCTGCAAGGCGTGGCAATGCCTGCGGTGGAGCCGATGATTGCTGCGTCGCTGCTGGTCACAGGCCTGCTGGTCGTGTCGCGCCTGCGCGTGCCCGGCCTGGTGGCGGCGCTGGGTGTAGGCGTGTTTGCCATGTTCCATGGCGTGGCCCACGGCCATGAGCTGGCGGGCAGCAACAGCGCCTGGCAAACCCTGGCGGGCATGCTGGCGGCCACGGTGCTGCTGCACTGCGCGGGCCTGGCGGCGGGCTGGGCGCTGCGTGAGCGCTCTGTGTGGGTGGCGCGGCTGGCCGGTGCGGGCGTGGCTGCATTCGGTGGTGCGCTGCTCCTGCAGATGGCGTGATGGCTTCGACCCCCACACCCTTTGCTGAACGCGCAAGCCCCTCGCCCCTCGCGGGAGAGGGGTTGGAGAGAGGGGGCACAACCGGCGCAGTGCTCGCATCGAAGACCCCCTCTCCCCGGCCCTCTCCCGCGAGGGGAGAGGGAGTAACCCCAACCATGGATAACTGACCATGATCCCAGGCGAACTCCTCACCGAACCCGGCGAACACCTGCTCAACACCGGCCGCCGCACGCTGACCGTCGTCGTGCGCAACACGGGCGACCGCCCCATCCAGGTCGGCTCGCACTACCACTTCGCCGAGACCAACAACGCCCTGGGCTTTGACCGCGCCGCCGCACGTGGCATGCGGCTGAACATCGCGTCGGGCACGGCCGTGCGCTTCGAGCCTGGCCAGGAGCGCACCGTAGAACTGGTGGACTACGCGGGCGATCGCCGGGTGTACGGCTTTCAGGGCCTGACACACGGCGCGCTGTAAAAATTTCGAGCAAAAAAGCCCCTGGCGCCTGATGGATAAGCGCTAGCAGCTATCAAAAACATAGTAACCAGTTCTCGCGGAGCACACCCCATGGCAACCATTGGACGACGCGCCTACGCCGAAATGTTCGGCCCCACCGTGGGCGACCGCGTGCGCCTGGCCGACACCGAACTCCTTCTTGAAGTCGAAGCCGACCACACGCTGCGCGCGGGCAGCTACGGCGAAGAGGTGAAGTTTGGCGGCGGCAAAACCATCCGCGACGGCATGGCGCAAAGCCAGCGCACCAACGCCGGGACGGGAACAGGCCCCACGGGCGGCGGCGCAGTAGACACGGTGCTCACCAACGCCCTGGTCATCGACCACACCGGCATCTTCAAGGCCGACATCGGCCTGCGCGCCGGGCGCATCGCCGCCATCGGCAAGGCGGGCAACCCCGACACCCAACCCGGCGTGGACATCATCATCGGCCCCGGCACCGAGGTCATCAGCTGCGAGGGCAACATCGTCACCGCAGGCGGCATCGACAGCCACATCCACTTCATCTGTCCACAACAGATCGAAGAGGCCCTGGCCAGCGGCGTGACCACCATGCTGGGCGGCGGCACCGGCCCCGCCACGGGCACGCTGGCCACCACCTGCACCTCCGGCCCCTTCAACCTGGAGCGCATGCTGCAGGCGGCCGATGCCTTCCCCATGAACCTGGGTTTCCTCGGCAAAGGCAACGCCAGCCTGCCCGATGCACTGCACGAGCAGATCAACGCGGGCGCGATTGGCCTCAAGCTGCACGAAGACTGGGGCACCACACCCGCCGCCATCAGCAACTGCCTGGACGTGGCCGAAGCCACCGACACGCAGGTCGCCATCCACAGCGACACGCTCAACGAATCGGGCTTTGTCGAGAACACCATCGCCGCCGTGGGCGGGCGCGGTATCTGCGCCTTCCATACCGAAGGCGCAGGCGGCGGCCATGCACCGGACATCCTGCGCGTGGTGGGTGAGGACAACTTCCTGCCCAGCTCCACCAACCCCACCATGCCCTATACGCACAACACGCTGGACGAGCATGTGGACATGCTGATGGTGTGCCACCACCTGGACGCGAGCATCGCCGAAGACCTGGCCTTTGCCGAAAGCCGCATCCGCAAGGAGACCATCGCCGCCGAAGACATCCTGCACGACCTGGGCGCCATCAGCATGATGTCCAGCGACAGCCAGGCCATGGGCCGCGTGGGCGAAGTCATCCTGCGCACCTGGCAGACCGCGCACAAGATGAAGGTGCAGCGCGGCAGCCTGCAGGGCGACACCAGCCGCAACGACAACACGCGCATCAAGCGCTACGTGGCCAAATACACCATCAACCCCGC
>JADMJR010000247.1 GCA_018780365.1 Acidovorax sp.
CGCCCTTCAGGAAGCCCAGGAACAGCGGCGGATCGCCCAGCGGCGTGAGCGAGCCCCCGGCATTCGACACGATGAAAATGAAGAACACCACCACATGCGCCACATGCTTGCGGTTGTCGTTGGCGCGGATCAGCGGGCGGATCAGCAGCATGGACGCGCCCGTGGTGCCCATGAAACTGGCCAGCACCGCGCCGATGGCCAGGATGGCAGTGTTGAGCCCGGGGCTGCCATGCAGATTGCCCCGGATGTAGATGCCGCCCGCCACGGTGAACAGTGCGGTGAGAAGGATCACGAAGGGGATGTACTCGGCCAGCAGCGCATGCACCAGGCTCACACCCGCCACGCCAGGGCCGAAGGTGATGGCAAAAGGCAGCAGAAACGCGAGGCCCCAGGCCGCCGCCACCTTGCCGAAATGGTGGTGCCAGAAGATCGGCGCCAACAGCGGCATGAGAGCAATCGACAGCAGGATGCCCGCGAACGGAACCCCCCAAAGGACCGACAGCGTGCTGCCGTCAATATCGGCCGCGACGGCCATGCCGGGCAGTGCGGTCAGAAGGCCGGAAAAAACCAGTCCGCGCGAAAGTTTCAAAGCTCTTGTCTCCATCCAGTTCTCAGAATCGGAAGCGCCCCCCGGCGCCCATCCCCAACAGCCAACAGCTACCGGCAATCTGCCAGCGGCTAAGCCGCCGCAGGGATGTCGAAGACCTGGCGCAGATAGGCCAGGTACTTCTCGTCATCGCACATGCCCTTGCCCGGCGTGTCCGACAGTTTGGCCACGGGCTGGTCGTTGCAGCCTGTCATCTTGATGACAACCTGCAGCGGCTCGTACGCGGGCGGGCTACCCAGGTCGTTGGTGAGATTGGTGCCAATGCCAAAGGCCAGCTGGCAGCGGCCCCGGAACTGCTGGTAAAGCTCGATGGTGCGCGGGATCGTGAGCGCATCGCTGAAGATCAGCGTTTTGGTCAGCGGATCGACGCGGTTCTTGCGGTAGTGGTCCAAAAGGCGCTCACCCCAGGCAAACGGGTCGCCGCTGTCGTGGCGCGCACCGTCGAACAGCTTGCAGAAGTACAGGTCAAAGTCGCGCAGGAAGGCGCTCATGCCGTACACGTCCGACAGCGCAATCCCGAGGTCGCCCCGGTACTCCTTGGCCCACATTTCAAAGCCGAACACCTGGCTGTCGCGCAGGCGCGGGCCCAGCGCCTGGCAGGCCTGCAAATACTCGTGCGCCATGGTCCCGAGCGGCGTCACGCCCAGTTTCATCGCATACAGCACATTGCTGGTGCCCGCAAACTGGCCGGGGCCAGCCGGCGCGCCGGGGCGGCGGTCGCCCGTGCCCAGGCGGGCCACCAGCACGCGCAGCACTTCCTCGTGCCATGCGCGGGAAAAGCGCCGGCGAGTGCCGTAGTCGGCGATCTTGAGGTCCGACAGGCCTTCGCCCTGCAGCAGCGCAATCTTGGCATCCAGGCGTTTGCGGCCTTCGGGGAAGTCCGGCACCTTCTGCGTGTTGCGGAAGTAGACCTCGTTGATGATGGCCAGCACCGGGATCTCGAACAGGATGGTGTGCAGCCAGGGCCCGCGGATGGAGATGTCGATCTCGCCGTTGTGCTGGGGCGTGACGGTGATGTATTTTTCGTTGAGCCTGAACAGCCCGAGAAAGTCCACGAAGTCGCTCTTGATGAAGCGCAGCGATCGCAGGTAGGCCAGCTCGGCGTCCTGGAACTGCAGGCAACACAACGAGCGGATCTCATCGCGGATCTCGTTGGCAAACGACGCCAGCTGCACGCCGGGGTTGCGGCACTTGAACTTGTACTCCACCTGCGCCCCCGGAAACTGGTGCAGCACGACCTGCATCATGGTGAACTTGTACAGGTCGGTGTCGAGCAGGCTGGTGATGATCATGGACGGGGCAGACGCAGGATGGAGCCGGGTGCAAGGGGCCGTTCAGCAGAGCCGCAAAGTGTAGGCCATAGGAGCCCGCTGCGCCGGGTGCGGCCCAGAGCGTCAGCCAGTGTGCAAGCGCTGCCACCTGCCAGGCAGAAATTTCAACTGTATTACCCCCTACCGCGCTCTGTGCATGGATGTTTTGCTATTAAATTCATTGCAACCACCACACAGCCGCAGCACAACCCGTCACACAGGCATCACCAGCGCCTGCAGCACGGTACGCAGGGCCTCGGGCACAGGCACGGGGCGGCGGGTTTCACGGTCTACATACACATGGATGAAATGGCCGGCAGCGGCGGTGAGCGGCTCGCCCTGCGCAAACAGGCCCACCTCATAACGCACGCTGGAGCCCCCCAGCTTGGCCACGCGGATGCCCGCCTCCACCGTCTGCGGGAATGCCAGCGGCGCAAAGTAGTTGCACTGGGTCTCGATCACCAGGCCAATGGTTCCGCCCGCGTGGATGTCGAGCACGCCCTGGTCGATGAGGTGCGCGTTCACCGCCGTGTCGAACCAGCTGTAGTACACGACGTTGTTCACATGCCCATACACATCGTTGTCGGCCCAACGGGTGGTGATGGGGCGAAACACCGGGTAGGCGCGGCGCGGCTGGGGCGCCGGGCGGGCCGGTGCGGAGGGAGTGGTGGAGGCGGTGGAAGGAGTGCTGGCGGCAGAGGTCATGGCCGCACATTCTGCCAGCGCTGGTGGTACTGCCAGGCCACGCGCCAGGTGGTGAGCTGGGCCTGCAGCGTGTCCTCCAGGTCGTTGCCGTAGCCCCCCGCCATCGCAAAGGCCAGCGGAATCCGCCGCTGCCAGGCCCAGTCGAACACCCGCCGGTCGCGCGCCTCCAGGCCATCGTGTGTCACCGCCAGACGCCCCAGGCGGTCGCCCACATGCGGGTCGGCCCCCGCCAGGTAGAACACCAGGCCGGGTGTGCAGCGCTGGCCGAGCACCTCCAGGGCGTCGTCCAGCGCGTGCAGGTATTCCTCGTCCGCGCAGCCATCGGGCAGTTCCACATCCAGGTCACTCGCCTCTTTGCGAAAGGGAAAGTTGCGCGCTCCGTGCAGGGACAGCGTGAACACGCTGTCATCGCCCTGGAAGATATGTGCCGTGCCATTGCCCTGGTGCACGTCCAGGTCGATCACGGCCACCTGCAGCGGCAGGGCACGCAGGCCCTGCCGCTGCGCCCCCTCTGGCCGATGGGCCCACTCGGCCTGCATGCGCCGGGCGGCCACGGCCACATCGTTGAACACGCAGAACCCGCTGCCCTTGTCCGCATAGGCATGGTGGGTGCCGCCCGCCAGGTTGCCGGCAATGCCGTCACGCAAGGCCTGGCGGCTGGCAGCCACCGTGGCGCCCACCGAGCGCCGCGCTCGCTCGGCCATGGCTTCGCTCCAGGGGAAACCGATCTCGCGCTGGGCAGGAGCAGGCAAAGTGCCTTGCGCAATGGCGTCGATGTAACCCGGGGTGTGGGCCAGCGCCAGTTCGTCCTCGTCTGCGGGCAACGCAACCTGCAGCTGCACGCCAGGCAACTGCTGCGCAATCCGGTCGCGCAACATGCGGTACTTGGCCATGGGAAAACGGTGGCCCTCGGGCAGGGGCAGCACGAAGTGATCGGCATAGTAGGCAAACATGACGCGATTGTGGCAAGCCGGGGATTTCTGGGGCACCGTACCTAATTTGCTGCAGCGCAACAAAAAACCCTTGCAATAGCGCAGCAAGTCCCTAAAATTCAACCCATGCTGCACTGCAACATGACTCTACCGGGTCAAGGTCAGCGCAGATGTCTGTAAGCCACCCTGGCCCTCTGGGTCCCATTTTTAGGAGATATGACATGACGCTGACCGCTGAACAAATCCTGGCCTCGCACAAAGCCAACATCGAAACCCTGTTTGGCCTGACGACCAAGGCCTTTGAAGGCGTGGAAAAGCTGGTGGAACTGAACGTGACCGCCTCGCGCGCCGCCCTGTCGGAAGCCGCCACCCACACGCAAGCTGTGCTGGGCGTGAAGGACGCACAAGAACTGCTGGCCCTGCAAGCGGGTCTGTTCCAGCCTCTGGCTGAAAAGACCGCTGCCTACAGCCGTCACCTGTATGACATCGCTTCGGGCACCGGCGCCGAATTCGGCAAGGCTTTTGAAAGCCAAACCACCGATGCGCAAAAAGCTTTCACCAACCTGGTGGACAGCGCCGCCAAGAACGCCCCCGCCGGTTCCGAAACCGCCGTGGCCGTGATGAAGAGCGCCGTCTCTGCCGCCAACAACGCGTTTGAATCGGTGCAAAAGGCCGTCAAGCAAGCGTCTGATGTGGCCGAAGCCAACTTCAACGCTGTGGCCAGCACTGCGGCCAACGCCGCCAAGACGGCTGCACCCCGCAAGCGCTAAGCCCGGTACCAGCGGTCTGGAGTGCAACCTCTAGGCCGCATTCAGGGATTACCCTGATAATTCACCCAAGCGCTGCGACACAAACACTGTGTACAGCGCGCGAGTTGTCTCCTTGGATCCTCTCGAAACCCCCGTTTCAAGGATCCTTTTAAAGCCCGGTTTTATGACCGGGCTTTTTTTTGCCTCACCCACTCCCCAGCCTTTTCCGCAAACGCCATGGAGTGCAAGGCACCGCGCTGATCACCATTGCGCTGCATCAGATCGCCCCTGGAATCCCGCTCTCAGCCTGGGCATTTATTAAGAATAATTCGCGTTTGCTTTATCATCGGCACGGTAACAACCCCGAAAGATGCATCCCATGTCGAAGACTGTGAAAGCCTTGCTGAGTGTTTGCGCCCTGGCCGCCGCCGCAGGCGCCGTCCATGCCCAGGAGCAGGTGGTGAACCTCTACTCGGCCCGCCACTACTCCACCGACGAAGCCCTGTACACCGGCTTCACCAAGGCCACCGGCATCAAGATCAACCGCGTGGATGCGGACGACGCAGGCATCCTGGCCCGCCTGAAGGCCGAGGGCACCGCCTCCCCTGCCGACGTGATCCTGCTGGTGGACGCCGCCCGCCTGTACAAGGGTGAAGTCGATGGCCTGTTCCAGCCCATCAAGTCCCAGGTGCTCAACGACGCCATCCCCGCCAACCTGCGCAGCACCCCCACGGCCGACGGCAGCATTGCCTGGTATGGCCTGTCCACCCGCGCCCGCGTGATCGTCTACAACAAGGTCAAGGTCGAAAAGGCCGACGTGGACACCTACGAAGAGCTGGGCGACCCCAAGAACAAGGGCAAGCTGTGCATCCGCTCAGGCTCGCACCCCTACAACCTGAGCCTGTTCGGCGCCGTGACCGAACACCTGGGTGAACAAAAGGCCGAAGCTTGGCTCAAGGGCATGGTGGGCAACCTGGCCCGCCCTCCGAAGGGCGGCGACACCGACCAGATCAAGGCCGTGGCCGCTGGCGAATGCGACATTGCCGTGACCAACAGCTACTACCTGGCACGCATGATGCGCTCCACCAAACCCGAAGACGTAGCCGTGGTCAACAAGGTGGGTGTGGTGTTCCCCAACCAGGAATCCTGGGGCACGCACCTGAACATTGCCGGTGGTGCAGTCGCCAAGAACGCCAAGAACCAGGCCAATGCCGTCAAGTTCCTCGAATACCTGGCCAGCCCCGAAGCGCAGAACTACTTTGCCAACGGCAACAACGAATGGCCCGCCGCCAAGGGCGTAGCCCTGGACAACCCGGCGCTCAAATCCATGACCGGTGGCAAGCCCTTCAAGAGCGAAACCATCCCCATCAGCGCCGTGGGCGCCAACACGACCAAGGTGCAGCAGATGCTGGACCGTGTGGGCTTTCAATAAGTAGCACCGCCACCCATCGCCCCTGCACTGCAGGGGTTCTGGCAAAGCCCGGCTTGGTCCGGGCTTTTTTTTGCCCCCAGGGAATGTGGCAGATGCGCCATAATTGACGTTTACGTTAACGTCACTTACTGGAGACAGCACATGGACATCAAGGGCAAGGTATTCATCGTCACCGGCGGCGCATCGGGCCTGGGCGAAGGCACGGCACGCATGCTGGCGGCTCAGGGCGGTACGGTTGTGATTGCCGATATGCAGGCCGAAAAAGGCGAAGCCGTGGCCAAGGACATCGGCGGCGCTTTTGTGAAATGTGATGTAAGCAACGAGGCCGACGGCCAGGCCGTGGTGGCCAAGGCGGTATCGCTGGGCAAGCTCATGGGCCTGGTGAACTGCGCTGGCATCGCTCCCGCAGAAAAAACCGTGGGCAAAAATGGCGCCCATGCGCTGGCCCTGTTCAGCAAGACCATCACGGTCAACCTGATCGGCAGCTTCAACATGATCCGCCTGGCCGCCGAAGCCATGAGCAAGAACGAGCCCGAAGCCACGGGCGAGCGTGGCGCGCTGATCTCCACAGCCAGCGTGGCTGCCTACGACGGCCAGATTGGCCAGGCGGCGTATTCCGCATCCAAGGGCGGCGTGGTCGGCATGACCCTGCCCATCGCCCGCGACCTGGCGCGCAATGGCATCCGCAACATGACCATTGCCCCCGGCATATTCGGTACCCCCATGTTGTTTGGCATGCCCCAAGAGGTGCAGGATGCGCTGGCCGCTGGCGTGCCCTTCCCCAGTCGCCTGGGCACACCCCAGGATTACGCCAAGCTGGT
Source organism: Acidovorax sp. (assembly GCA_018780365.1). Classification (GTDB taxonomy): domain Bacteria; phylum Pseudomonadota; class Gammaproteobacteria; order Burkholderiales; family Burkholderiaceae_C; genus Acidovorax. The sequence continues at coordinate 6,557 of JADMJR010000247.1, forward strand.
GCAGCACATCTTCGAGAACGACATGCTCAATGGCGAAGTGATCCGCCTTGATGGAGCCATTCGCCTGGCCCCACGCTAAATGGCCCCTGCGCGCTCGTGTCGAGGCGGAATTGCTCATCTATTGATAGCAAACACCGTATATGGACAGCGCGCTGTGTGCCAAATACGCCTCACGGCTTAGGTCCTTGGTGTTGCAAGCTGGCGCATAGACACGGCGCACCCCACCCCCCATCGCTTGTGTTTGTGATGGGGGGTTTTTTGGGTCTCATCCAATCAAACTGTGATTGAACGCGTCCGGCAGCCATCGTCCCAGCGCTTTACCCACCGACTGCTGCACCCCACCCGAAAAGATGCAGCAAGAAAAAACAGCACAAAAAAAACCGCTGCAGCCTTGCGACTGCAGCGGTTGATGACTGGCGGAGTGGACGGGACTCGAACCCGCGACCCCCGGCGTGACAGGCCGGTATTCTAACCAACTGAACTACCACTCCTGGCAGGCAGCTTTTCGCTTGTATTTATCAACACAAGCCAAGTGCTACAAACTTGGCGACCCCACGGGGATTCGAACCCCGGTACTCACCGTGAAAGGGTGA
>JADMJR010000004.1 GCA_018780365.1 Acidovorax sp.
GGAACCAGTACAGGTTGGCGAACTGCTGGTCGGGCAGCTGGTACAGCTTGCCGTCGGGGCCGGTGGTGAACTTGGTGCCGATGTAGTCCTTGAGGTCAATACCGGGGTTGGTCCACTCCTTGCCTGCGCCGCCCATGTAGTCGGTCAGGTTCATGATCTTGCCGTAGCGGTAGTGCGTACCGATCAGGTCCGAGTCCGAGATCCAGCCGTCATAGATGGATTTGCCCGACTGCATGGAGGTCTGCAGCTTCTCGACCACGTCGCCTTCCTGGATCAGGTCGTGCTTGACCTTGATGCCGGTGATTTCCTCGAAGGCCTTGGCCAGCGTCTTGGATTCGTATTCGTGCGTGGTGATGGTTTCGGACACCACCGAAATTTCCTTCACGCCCTTGGCCTGGAGTTTTTTGGCTGCGTCGATGAACCACTTCATCTCGGCCATCTGCTGGTCTTTATTCAGCGTGGATGGCTGGAATTCGCTGTCGATCCACTTCTTGGCCTCGGCCTCGCCGGCCCAGGCAGCCTGCCCCATCGCCAGAGCCGCGGCGGCGAAAGCGATCGCCTTGAACTGCATCTTCATTGCTGTCTCCTCTCAGATTGAGACCCCCATTGGTAGACCGGCACCAACCCGGGGGGGATCCAGGCCAGGCCTTCGACACTATAAAAACAATAGCTACAAATGCTTACCCATCAGGCGCAAGCGGCCATTTTTATATCAACCTTTGCGCAAAATCAGCGCCAGCACCGCCATCGACAGCACAAAGCTGATCCAGATCGACGGATCGCCCTGCAGGCTGAACCACTGGGCCAGCTTGCCGCTGATGCCCACAAAAATCAGGTTCACGTAGGCGGCCGACAGCAGGCCGATAAAGAGCCTGTCGCCGCGCGTGGTCTCCAGCGGCAAAAACCCCTTGCGCATGGACGTGGGCGACTTGAGCTCCCACACGGTCATGCCCACCAGCATCAGCACGATGCAGACAAAAAACACGGCCACCGGCAATGTCCAGGCCATCCAATCAAACATGGCGCATCCTCCTCAAACACGGCCCATCGCGAAACCCTTCGCGATGTAGTGCCGCACAAACCAGATCACGATGGCACCCGGCACGATGGTCAGCACACCCGCCGCCGCCAGCGTCGCCCAGTCCATGCCCGACGCACTCACGGTGCGCGTCATGGTGGCCACGATGGGCTTGGCGTTCACGCTGGTCAGCGTGCGGGCCAGCAGCAGCTCCACCCAGCTGAACATGAAGCAGAAGAACGCCGCCACGCCCACGCCGGCCTTGATCAGCGGCAGGAAGATGGTGATGAAAAAGCGCGGGAACGAGTAACCGTCGATGTAGGCCGTCTCGTCGATCTCGCGCGGGATGCCGCTCATGAAGCCCTCCAAGATCCACACCGCCAGCGGCACGCTGAACAAGAGGTGGGCCAGCGCCACGGCGATGTGCGTGTCCATCAGGCCCACCGTGGTGTAGAGCTGGAAGAACGGCAGCAGGAAAACAGCCGGTGGCGTCATGCGGTTGGTCAGCAGCCAGAAGAACACATGCTTGTCGCCCAGGAAGCTGTAGCGCGAAAACGCATAGGCCGCTGGCAGGGCCACGGTGAGCGTGATCACCATGTTGATGCTGACGTAGATCAGGCTGTTGATGTAGCCCGAATACCAGGACTCGTCGGTGAAGATGGTCTTGTAGTTGTCCCACGTGAAGTGCTGCGGGAAGAACGAGAACGTGGAGAGGATCTCGGCGTTCGTCTTGAAGCTCATGTTGACCATCCAGTAGATGGGCAACAGCGCAAACAGCAGGTACGCAATCAGGAACAGCGTGCGTTTTTGAAAACGTTTTTCATTCATGGCCGGCTCCTTCGTCGCTGACGGTGCCCACGCGCTGCATCCAGTTGTAGAGGATGAAACACAGCAGCAGGATGATGAAGAAATAGATCAGCGAGAAGGCGGCCGCAGGGCCCAGGTCGAACTGGCCGACCGCCTTGGTCGTGAGGTACTGGCTGAGGAACGTGGTGGCATTGCCCGGCCCGCCCCCCGTGAGCACGAAGGGCTCGGTGTAGATCATGAAACTGTCCATGAAGCGCAGCAGCACTGCAATCATCAGCACGCCGCGCATCTTGGGCAGCTGGATGTAGCGGAACACCGCAAACTTGCTCGCACCGTCGATGCGGGCCGCCTGGTAGTAGGCATCGGGGATGGAGCGCAGCCCGGCAAAGGCCAGCAGCGCGACCAGCGGCGTCCAGTGCCACACATCCATCAGCAGCACCGTGAGCCAGGCCTGCGTGGCATTGCCTGTGTAGCTGTACTCGATGCCCGCCTCCTGCAGCATGCGGCCCATGAGGCCGATGTCGGCGCGGCCATAGATCTGCCAGATGGTGCCCACCACGTTCCAGGGGATCAGCAGCGACAGCGCCACCACCACCAGCACGGCCGATGACTTCCAGCCCTGTGCGGGCATGGACAGCGCCAGCAGGATGCCCAGCGGGATCTCCACCGCCAGCACCGCCAGCGAGAAGGTCAGCTGGCGCCACAGCGCCGCGTGCAGCTCCTCGTCGCGCATCACGGCGGCAAACCATTCGGTGCCCACAAACACGCGCCGCTCGGGCGAGATGATGTCCTGCACCGAGTAGTTCACCACCGTCATCAGCGGCAGGATGGCCGAGAAGGCCACGCACAGAATCACGGGCAGGATCAGGAACCAGGCTTTCTGGTTCACCGGTTTGGTGGTTGCGCTCATGCCAGCAACTCCTCATTCTTGTAAAAACAGGTGTGCTCACCCAGCACCTGCAGCCAGACGGTATCGCCCGCCGAGGGCAGTCGCGTCTCGGGGCTGAAGCGCGCCTTGAGCGTGTGTTCGCCCACCTTGGCGGTCAGCATCAGATAGGTGCCGATGTCCTGCACCTGCGCCACCTTGCAGGCAATGGCCCCCGGCTGCTCGGCCGATGCCAGCGCCAGGTACTCCGGCCGCACGCCCACCTGCAGCACCCCGGCTGGAAAGTCGCGCCCTGCAGGTGCCTGCAAACGGTGGCCCGCAATGCTGAGCTGCCCCCCATCCACCTGCGCGGACAGGAAGTTCATGCCGGGCGAGCCAATGAAATGCCCCACAAACACATGCTGGGGCCGCTCGAACAGCGCATCGGCCGAGCCCACCTGCACGGCGCGGCCGCGTGTCATCACCACCACCTGGTCGGCAAAGGTCAGCGCCTCGACCTGGTCGTGTGTCACATAGATCAGCGTGAGCTTGAGCTCGTGGTGGATCTGCTTGAGCTTGCGCCGCAGCTGCCACTTGAGGTGCGGGTCGATCACCGTGAGCGGTTCGTCGAACAGCACCGCCGCCACGTCGGCGCGCACCAGGCCACGGCCCAGCGAGATCTTCTGCTTGGCGTCGGCCGCCAGGCCTGCGGCGCGCTGGTTGAGCTGGCCGCTCATCTCCAGCATCTCGGCAATCACGCCCACACGCTGCTTGATCTGGTCCTCGGGCACCTTGCGGTTGCGCAGCGGGAAAGCGAGGTTCTCGGCCACCGTCATGGTGTCGTAGATCACCGGGAACTGGAACACCTGCGCAATGTTGCGCTCCTGCGGGCTGGCGCGCGTCACGTCGCGGCCATCAAACAGCACCTTGCCATGCGATGGCACAAGCAGCCCCGACATGATGTTGAGCATGGTGGTCTTGCCACAGCCCGAGGGGCCGAGCAGCGCATAGGCACCACCGTCCTCGAACTCCATCTTCAAAGGCAGCAGCGCGTAGTCGCTGTCCTGCTGGGGGTTGGGCTTGTACGAATGCGCCAAGTCCAGACTGATGCGGGCCATCTCAGCGACCTCCTTGTGCGGTAACGGGCCGCGCGGGCGCCCGGGCCAGGCGGCCATCGGCACCAAACACATAGGCCTGGGCCGGGTCCAGGTGCAGCGTGATGGCCGTCCCCAGTTCAAAGTAATGCACGCCGGTGAGCTGTGCCACCAGGTCGCCCCAGGGCGTGGAGGCATGCACAAAGGTGTCAGAGCCCGAAATCTCCGCCAGCTCCACCACCCCGGCCACGCTCACGTCGCCGGGGCGTGCGTGCACCCGCAGCGCACTGGCGCGCACGCCCACCGTCAGTCCGGCCGCCGTCGCCACGCCTTGTGGCAGGGGCAGCGTCAGCTCGGCCCCGCCCTGCAGGCGCACGCCCTGCGCGGTGGCCGAGGCCGCCATCAGGTTCATCGGGGGGTCGCTGAAAGCGCGCGCCACGCGCAGCGAATTGGGCGCATGGAAGACCTCGGCCGTGGGGCCGTACTGCAGCAGCTGGCCCTCGTCCAGCACCGCCGTGTAGCCGCCCAGCAGCAGGGCCTCGCCCGGCTCGGTGGTGGCATACACCACGGTGGATTGACCGGCGGCAAACAGCTGGGTCAGCTCTTCGCGCAATTCTTCGCGCAGCTTGTAGTCCAGGTTCACCAGGGGTTCGTCCAGCAGCATCAGCGGCGCGCCCTTGGCCAGCGCGCGGGCCAGCGCCACGCGCTGCTGCTGGCCGCCCGACAGCTCGGCAGGATAGCGGTCCAGGAACATGTCGATGTGCAGACGGCTGGCGATCTCACGCACCCGGGCGTCGATGTTCTTTTCGCCGCGCAGCTTGAGGGGCGACGCAATGTTGGCCGCCACCTTCATCGAGGGGTAGTTGATGAACTGCTGGTATACCATGGCCACGTTGCGGTCGCGCACGGGCATGCCCGTCACATCCACGCCATCGACCTTGACCGCGCCCGAAGTGGGCGTATCCAGCCCGGCCATGATGCGCATGAGGCTGGTCTTGCCCGCCTGCGTGGCGCCCAGCAGCACCGTGACGGCGCCGCTCTGGAGCGCCAGGCTCATGTCATACAGCCAGGTCTGTGCCCCCACCTTCTTGCTGATGCTGTCCAATGCCAGCTGCATCACGCAACCTTTCGTTTTAAGCCCCAAGGGCCTTGTGAATCCTGCGCCGCTGCGACATCAGACACAGCAAGCCCTCTCGGTTTTCGATTGCGTTCATTTTTGTTCTTTTTTGATCATATCGAATCAAGGTTTACCCTTAACAGGTTCCTTTTTGTTCGATTTAAAGTATCTACCACCTTACGTCTCCCACATCCGCGTGAATACGAACCCCCGACAACTGCTGCTTCTGGAAGAAGTCCGTGCGCGCAAATCCGCCACGGTGGAACAACTGGCCGACACCCTGGGCGTGACCCTGCAGACCGTGCGCCGCGACGTGCAGCGCCTGGCCGAGTCCGGCCTGCTGACGCGTTTTCATGGCGGCGTGCGCGTGCCCAGCTCCACGGTCGAAAACCTGGCCCACACCCAGCGCGAAACGCTGCACGCCGAAGGCAAGGCGCGCATTGCGCGCGCCGTGGCCGAGCAGGTGCCCAACGACTGCTCGCTGATCCTGAACATCGGCACCACCACCGAAGCCATCGCCAAAGCGCTGCTGCACCACCGCGGCCTGCGTGTGATCACCAACAACCTGAACGTGGCCGCCATCCTGAGCGGCAACCCCGAGTGCGAAGTGATCGTGGCCGGCGGCGTGGTGCGCGCCCGCGACCGGGGCATCGTGGGCGAGGCAGCGGTGGACTTCATCCGCCAGTTCAAGGTGGACATCGCGCTCATCGGCATCTCGGGCATCGAGCCCGACGGCTCGCTGCGCGACTTCGACTACCGCGAGGTGAAGGTGGCGCAAACCATCATCAAGCAGTCGCGCGAAGTCTGGCTGGCGGCCGACCACAGCAAGTTCAACCGCCCGGCCATGGTGCAGCTGGCCACGCTGGGCCAGATTGGCCGCCTGTTCACCGATGCCCCGCCGCCCGAGCCCTTCCCCGCTTTGTTGCAAGACGCTGGTGTCATCTGCACCGTGGCAGCCTGACCCCTTCCCAACCCATGGCTTTCAAACTACAAAACCGTTCGGGCTGAGCCTGTCGAAGCGCCGCGCGGGGCTTCGACAGGCTCAGCCGGAACGGTATTGAAGGATTGAACGCGAACCACTACCACGCACTCCGGCAGTGCATTGCCGACTTTTCCTTGTCCACCATGACCTACCTGCTCGCCCTCGACCAAGGCACCTCCAGCTCCCGCAGCATCGTGTTTGACGAACGCGGCCACATCGTGGCCCAGGCGCAGCTGGAGCTGCCACAGATCTACCCCCAGCCCGGCTGGGTGGAGCACGACCCGCTGGAGATCTGGCGCACCCAGCTGGCCACCGCGCGCGATGCGCTGGCCAAAGCGGGCATTGCGGCCAGCGCCGTGCGCGCGGTGGGCATCACCAACCAGCGCGAAACCACGGTGCTGTGGAACCGCAAGACGGGCCAGCCCGTGCACCACGCCATCGTCTGGCAGGACCGCCGCGCCGAGCCCGCCTGCGCCCAGCTGCGAAGCGAAGGCCATGCCGCCACCATCCAGGCCAAGACGGGCCTGCTGGTGGACGCCTACTTCTCGGGCACCAAGCTGCAGTGGCTGCTGGACCACGTGCCCGGCGCACGCGATGCGGCCGAGCGCGGCGAGCTGGCCTTTGGCACGGTGGACAGCTGGCTGATGTGGAAACTCACCCACGGCCAGGTGCATGTGACGGACGTGAGCAACGCCTCGCGCACCATGCTGTTCAATGTGCACACCAACCAGTGGGACGACGAGCTGCTGGCGCTGCTGCGCATTCCCAAGGCGCTGATGCCCGAGGTGCTGCCGTCCAGCGCCCACTTTGGCGACATCGCGGCCGACCTGCTGGGCCACAGCATCCGCATCGGCGGCGTGGCGGGCGACCAGCAAAGCGCGCTGTTCGGCCAGGCCTGCTTCACGGCGGGCATGGCCAAGAACACCTACGGCACGGGCTGCTTCATGCTCATGCACACGGGCGGGGCGTTCCAGACCAGCCAGAACGGCCTGCTCACCACCAGCGCGGCGCAGCCGGGCACGCAGCCCGAATTCGCCATGGAAGGCAGCGTGTTTGTGGGCGGCGCCGTGGTGCAGTGGCTGCGCGACGGCCTGCGCGCCATCTCCACCAGCGGCGAGGTCGAGTCGCTGGCGCAAAGCGTGCCCGACTCGGGCGGCGTGATGATGGTGCCCGCCTTCACCGGCCTGGGCGCACCCTACTGGAAGCCCGACGCACGCGGCACCATCACCGGCCTGACACGCGGCACCACGCTGGGCCACATTGCCCGCGCGGCCCTGGAGAGCATTGCCTACCAGAGCGCCGCCCTGCTGCTGGCCATGAGCCGCGACGCCGTGGCCGCCGGCGGCGCGCCCGTGAGCGAGTTGCGTGTGGACGGCGGCGCCTGCATCAACGACCTGCTGATGCAGTTCCAGGCCGACCTGCTGGGCATCCCGGTGGTGCGCCCTGCGGTCATCGAAACCACTGCGTTGGGCGCTGCCTACCTGGCGGGGCTATCGAGCGGCGTGTACCGCAGCACGGATGAGCTCTCGCAGCTGTGGCGCGCCGACCGGCGTTTTGTGCCCACGCTCAGCAGCGCACGTGCGCAGGAACTGATGGCGAACTGGGAACACGCGGTGCGGCAGACTGTTGCAGAGTAGCCCCCTGAGTCGCCTTCGGCGCCTTCCCCCCGCTCTCGCATCGCTGTGCGTTGCGGGCGGGGGGACGTTCCCAGCGCCCCTACCTGGGAATGCTGGCGGCCCTTGCGCGGGAGCACTGGCATGGGCCGCGCCAGTTGCGCAGGCCATTCGGACAATCACAGGTCTCCGGCGCTACCATGGCGCCTCCCTTTCTCGCCTGACCGTAGCATGACCTCCTCCGCTTCCGCCGCAGCAAATTCCCAACTCCCCACCATCGCCTTCATCGGCGGCGGCAACATGGCCAGCGCCATCATTGGCGGGCTGATCCGCCAGGGCCACCCGGCCAGCCAGATCGAAGTGGTCGAGCCCTACGCCCCCACGCGCGAGGCGCTGCTCAAGAACTTCGGCCTCACGGCGCAGCCCGAGGCGGGCGCCGCGCTGCAACGCGCCAGCATCGTTGTCTGGGCGGTCAAGCCCCAAACCTTCAAGGACGCCGCCGCTCAGGCCCAGCCGCACACCCAGCAGGCCCTGCACCTGAGCGTGGCGGCGGGCATCCGCTCGGACAGCATCGCGCAGTGGCTCGCCACCGAGCGCGTCGTGCGCACCATGCCCAACACGCCCGCGCTGGTGGGCAAGGGCATGAGCGCAATCTACGCACGCCCCGCCGTGACCAGCGCCGAGCGCCAGAGCGTGGAGGCCATCATGGCATCCACGGGCGAGTTCCTGTGGGTGGAGAGCGAGACGCAGCTGGACGCCGTCACCGCCCTCTCGGGCTCCGGCCCGGCCTATGTGTTCTATTTCCTGGAAGCCATGACCCGCGCCGGTGTGGGCATGGGCCTGTCCGCGCAGCAGGCGCACCAGCTGGCCGTGGGCACGTTTGTGGGCGCCTCCGAGCTGGCCCGCCGCTCCGACGAGTCCCCGGCCGTGCTGCGTGAACGTGTCACCTCCAAGGGCGGCACGACCTATGCGGCCCTGCAGTCGATGGAGGCCAGCGGCGTGTCGCAGGCGTTCGAGGCCGCCATGCGCGCCGCCGAAAAACGCGCCAACGAACTCGGCAACGAGTTCGGGGCCTGACCCCCGGCACCCTGTTCACGGCTCTGCGGGGAATCGTGAACAGTTTTTATAGCTTTTTTTGCCCTCTGCGCTTACCCATCAAGCGCTAACAGCTATCAATTTGTGAGTATCACCCGCACCAGGTAGCTGCCCGCGATGCCCGCAAACACCGTGGCGCCCAGCCAGTGGTTGATGCGGAAGGCCTTGAAGCAGCCCTCGCGGGTGCGGGTGCGGATGAGGGTGAAATGCCACACGGCCTGCGCCAGCGCCGCAGCAAGCGCTATGTAAAAAATAGCACCTAGCGCATACGGGGCAAGCGCTACCGCCCAAATACCGATAAAGAGCAGGTAGAACAGCACAATGCCTGCCACATCCCAGCGCCCCAGGGTGATGGCCGAGGTCTTGATACCGATCTTGAGGTCGTCGTCGCGGTCCACCATGGCGTATTCGGTGTCATAGGCCAGCACCCAGAACAGGTTGCCCAGCCACATCCACCAGGCAACAAAGGGCACGCTGCCCTGCACGGCGGCAAACGCGATGACGATGCCAAAGTTGAAGGCAATGCCCAGCACCGCCTGCGGCATGGAGATAAGGCGCTTGGTGAACGGGTAGGCAATGGCCACCAGCACGGCGGGCACGGACCACAGGATGGCGGCGGTGTTGGTGGTGAGCACCAGTCCAAACGACACGATGGCCAGCACGGCGCCCAGGCCCAGCGCCTCCTTGACCGACACGGCGCCCGTGGTCACGGGCCGTTGTGCCGTGCGCTTGACGTATTTGTCGAAGTCGCGGTCGGCCACATCGTTCACGCAGCAGCCCGCGCTGCGCATGAGGAAGGTGCCCAGCACAAACACCACCAGCAGGTGCCAGCCCGGAAACCCGTCGGCCGCGATCCACAACGCAGACAGCGTGGGCCACAGGCACACCAGCCAACCGGCGGGCCGGTCCCAGCGGATCAGGTCGAGGTAGAGCGAGAAGCGGCTGCGGGGGACGGTGGTGGCGGCGGTCATGGGGCGGGATTTTCCCAGATGCAGGCCCGGCAAGAAAAACGCCCGATGGCCTTGCGGCCACCGGGCGTTCGGTTCACCACGCGGTGAAGTGATTGCTGCTGAACTTATTCTTCGAGCAGCGAGCGCAGCATCCACGCGGTCTGCTCATGCACCGTGAGGCGCTGGGTCAGCAGGTCGGCCGTGGGCTCGTCGCTGGCTTTGTCGGCCAGGGGGAACAGGCTGCGCGCGGTGCGGGCCACGGCCTCGTGGCCTTCGACCAGCACGCGCACCATCTCGAGTGCCTTGGGCGGCTTGGCGGGCGCATCGGGCACCGTGGCCAGCTTGCCGAATTCGGCATACGAGCCGGGTGCCACATGGCCCAGCGAGCGGATGCGCTCGGCGATCGGGTCCACCGCGTTCCACAGTTCGGTGTACTGCGCCATGAACATGGTGTGCAGCGTGTTGAACATGGGGCCCGTCACGTTCCAGTGGAAGTTGTGCGTGGTCAGGTACAGCGTGTAGGTGTCGGCCAGCAGGCGCGACAGGCCCTGGGCAATGGCGGCGCGGTCCTTGTCGCTGATGCCGATGTTGATGCTGGGGGCGGCGGTGGTCTTGGCGGCTTTGGCCATGGAGGCTCCTTCGTTGAAATGCAATCGATGGATCTGCCGCGCCGCAGAGCCCCTGGCAGGTGTGCCCGGGGCCACAGCGCGGCGGCTCGCGGTCACTTTAGCGCAAGCCCCAAACCCTTCATTGCATCTGGCTCAAATTCCCGATGCGCACCAGCATCTCGGTGAACATCTGCATGTCGGCGTCCAGGTCCACCACTTCCTTGAACTCCTTGGCGTTGTGGGCCGTGTACTTCTTGCCCGGCATGGCGGGGCCGAAGTTGATCGCGTTGGGCATGAGCTTGGCCGTGGTGCTGCCCGCCGTGGGCACGGGCTTGGCTTCCAGGCCCGTGGTGTCGCCAAAGGTGTTGAGCAGCGTGGCCAGCCAGGCGCCCTTGGGGTCGCGCGCCATCCAGTTGCCCTGCTGGTGGTCCACCTCCACGGCCACACCGGCCTGGGCGCCCCAGGCCTTGACCTTGGCCGAGGTCGCCCGCGTGAGTGCCTCGGGCGTGCTGCCACGGGGCATGCGCACGTTCACCAGCACATCGACCTGGCCATCCTTCTCGCGGATGAGGTTGGGCGACATCGTGAGCGGGCCCATGAAGTCGTCGCTGTAGGCCAGTCCCAGGGTGCGGCCCAGGTAGTCCACGCCGTACAGGTCGGTGAGGTAACGCACGGCCTGCGCGTAGCCATTGGGGGCCAGCGCCACGCCCGACTCCTTCAGGAACAGCGCCAGGCGCGGCAGCGGGTTGACGCCCTCTTCGGGGCGCGAGCCGTGGGCCGATGCGCCCGTGACCTTCACGGCCACGGCGGCGCCGTCTTGCGTGACGTCAATGCGGAAGGCGCCGCCCTGCGGCAGGTACTTCTCGACGAACGCCGCCTTCGCAGCGTTCAGGCGCGCCGCCACGTCGGCGGTGTTGCCGCCCTGCAGCCGGGCCGTGGCGGTCTGCGGCACGGCGTTGGTTGAAGCAGCCCCGGCCATGGCGGTGATCGCCGTCGCGCCGGTATTGGCAGCAGGCTGCAGCGGGAACGAGGCGCGCAGCGCGCCCGAGCCCTTTTCGGCCACCACGGCGGGGTACTTGCTGTCGAGCACGATGTTGTACTCGGGCAGCGCGGTCTTGGCGCGGTAGTACTTCATCGCGTCACCACCGGTTTCCTCGGTGGTTTCGATCATGAGGCGGATGGTGCGCGCCAGCGGCAGGCCGCTGTCCTTCACGGCCTTCATCGCAAACAGCACGGTGGCGATGGAGCCCTTGTCGTCGATGGAGCCCCGGCCATACAGATTGCCGCCCACGCGGGTCAGCTTGAAGGGGTCGAGCTTGGTGCCGTCGTCCAGCACCCATTCGTCGGCCACCACGGGCACCACGTCGGCATGGGTAAGGATGCCGAACTCTTCGGGGCCGCTGCCGGGCAGCTTCACTTCAAAGATGCGGTTGTCCACGTTGCGGTACTGCAGGCCGAAGTCGCGCGCCATGCCTTCGACCAGGGTGCCAAAGGCAATGATGGCCGGGTCTTCATGCGGCGGCACCTTGGCAGACCGCACGGTGGGGATGGCCACCATCTTCGCGGTGGCATCGATCACGGCCGCCTGGTTGCGCAGGCGGTTGTGCAGGCCGAGAAGGCGGCTGATGTTGACCAGGTCATCGCCCGCCAGGGGCTTGTTCGCTGCATAAACAGCCACGGCGGGTTGCAGCTCGGGCTGCATCTGCGCGGCCAGCGCCAGGAACTGGCGGAAGTCCGCCGCCGCCGCTGCGCTGGGCGTGGCCGCAATGCGGTCGAGTGCGGGCTTCTTCAGCGTGGCGGCCGTGGTCGCCGTGGTGGAGGGGGGAATGGACGAGCACGCCGTCAACACGGCGGCCAGGGAGGCGGTCAGCCAGAGCTTCTTCATGGGAACCTTCTGTAGAAAGCGGGGCGCAGCCGGACGATGGTCTACGGACACTGCGCAACATGCATGCCCCAGCTGCACAGGCCAGGTCGGCCAGCGCAGGGGCGGCGCGAGTGTAGCGCCGATTCCCCGTGGCAAAAACGCGGCCGCAGGGCCGGTTCAGGACAGGCGGTTCACGCCCGGCAGCTCGCAGGCGTAAATGGCGTTGCGCAGGGCGGCGATGGCCTCATAACGCGTGAAGCTGCGGCGCCAGGCCAGCACCACGCGGCGCATGGGCGGCGGGCCGCCGTCTTCCTCGCGGATGGGCAGGTAGCGGATGTAGGTTTCGTCGCTTTTGCGGCGGCGCGACACGGTGAGCAGCGCGTCGCGCGGCACCGAAAGGCGCGGCACCAGCGTCACGCCCATGCCGGCGGCCACCATGTGTTTGATGGTCTCCAGCGACGAGCCTTCAAACGACTTGCGGATGCCCTCGGCATTGCTCGCAAACCGGGCGAACTCGGGGCAGACCTCCAGCACATGGTCGCGGAAACAATGGCCCGCGCCCAGCAGCAGCATGGTCTCACTCTTGAGTTCGGCCGCCGTCACGGATTTTTTGCCCGCCAGCGGGTGTGAGCTGGGCACGGCCGCCATGAAAGGCTCGTCATACAGCGGCGCCATGGCCAGGCCCGTGTCGGGGAAAGGTTCGGCCAGGATGGCGCAGTCGATCTCGCCGGTGCGCAGCATCTCCAGCAGCTTGACGGTGAAGTTCTCCTGCAGCATCAGCGGCATCTGCGGCGTGCGCGTGATGGACTGGCGCACCAGCTCGGGCAGCAGATAGGGCCCGATGGTGTAGATCACACCCAGCGTGAGCGGCCCGGCCAGCGGGTCCTTGCCACGCTTGGCAATTTCCTTGATGGCCGCCGCCTGCTCCAGCACGCTCTGCGCCTGGCGCACGATGTCCTCGCCCAGCGGCGTCACGGTCACCTCGCCCGCGCTGCGCTCGAACAGCTTCACATCCAGCTCTTCTTCGAGCTTCTTGATGGCCACCGAGAGCGTGGGCTGCGACACGTAGCAAGCATCGGCCGCATGGCCAAAGTGTTTCTCCCGCGCCACCGCAACGATGTACTTGAGTTCGGTGAGGGTCATGGTGTTATGCCTTGAGATAGTCCGATTTTCCACCCAACCAGCGCGCCACGTGTTTCGCCGCCAGTTCAGGATACCGGTCCAGCATCTGCGGCGCCAGTTCACGCGCCCATTCGAGCAAATGCGTGTCGGTGGCCAGGTCGGCAAACCGCAGCAGCGCATCGCCCGACTGGCGCGCGCCCAGAAACTCGCCGGGGCCCCGGATCTCCAGGTCGCGGCGGGCGATCTCGAAGCCGTCGTTGGTCTCGGCCATGGCGCGCAGGCGCTCCTTGGCGGTTTCACCCACGCGACCGCTGTCGTTGGTGGCGTACAGCAGCACACAGGCCGAGGCCGCCGCGCCGCGCCCCACCCGGCCGCGCAGCTGGTGCAGCTGCGAGAGGCCAAAACGCTCGGCATGTTCGATGACCATGAGTGACGCGTTGGGCACGTCCACCCCCACTTCAATCACGGTGGTGCTGACCAGTACGCCCATCTGGCCGCTGGTGAAGAGCGCCATCACGGCCTTCTTTTCGGCGGTGGGCATGCGCGAGTGCAGCAGGCCGACCCTGCAGCCCGGCAAGGCCTCGCTCAGGTCGGCATGGGTGGCGGTGGCGTTGCTCAGGTCCAGCGCCTCGCTTTCTTCAATCAGCGGGCACACCCAGTAGACCTGCCGCCCGGCCTCGACTTGCGCGCCGATGCGCTCGATCACTTCGTCCTTGCGGCTGTCGGCAATGAGTTTGGTGACGATGGGCGTGCGGCCTGGCGGCAGCTCGTCGATGACCGACACGTCGAGATCGGCGTAGTAGCTCATCGCCAAGGTGCGCGGGATGGGCGTGGCACTCATCATGAGCATGTGCGGCTCCATGCCGTGGGCCGCGAGTTTCTGCCGCAGCGCCAGCCGCTGCGCCACACCAAAACGGTGCTGCTCGTCGATGATGGCCAGCGCCAGGTTCTTGAACTGCACCTGCTCCTGGATCACGGCGTGCGTGCCCACCACCAGCGCAGCCTCGCCGCTGGCCACCAGCGCGAGCATGGCGGTGCGGTCCTTCTTTTTTTGCCCGCCCACCAGCCAGGCCACCTTGCGGCCGCGCGCGGCCAGCAGCGGTTCGAGCCAGCCGATCATCTTGGCGAAGTGCTGCTCGGCCAGGATTTCGGTGGGCGCCATCAGCGCGCACTGCCAGCCCGCGTCCATGGCCAGGCAGGCGGCCAGGGCCGACACCACGGTTTTGCCCGAGCCCACATCGCCCTGCAGCAAGCGGTGCATGGGCACCTTTCGGGCCAGGTCCACGGCGATTTCTTCACCCACGCGGCGCTGGGCGGCGGTGAGGCTGAAGGGCAGCACGGCCAAAAGCTGCTCGTGCAGGGGCAGCGCGCCATCCTGGGCAGGCTGCGGGCGCAGCACCGGGGCGCGCAGCCGGTCACGCTCGCGCCGCGACTGGTACTGCGACAGCTGCTGGGCCAGCAGCTCCTCGGCCTTCAGGCGCTGCCAGGCCGGGTGGCTGTGGTCTTCCAGCGTGGACAGCGCCACGTCCGGCGTGGGGTGGTGCAAAAATGTGAGCGCCTCACGCAAGCTGAATGCGCGGTGAAGGCCATTTTGATGGTTAAACCGTGCAATCAACGGCTCGGCGCCGGGTGGCAGTGTGTCCGACAGGTCCACCCGCGCCAGTGCGCTGACCACGGCACGGCGCAGGTAGGGCTGGGGCAGGCCGGCCGTGGTGGGATAGACGGGCGTGAGCGCGGCAGGCAGCTCGCCGCCCGCCACGCGGAACGCCGGGTGCAGCATCTGCCGCCCCCAGAAGCCGCCCTTGACCTCGCCCCGGATGCGCAGGCGAGCCCCCACGGCCATCGTTTTTTGGTGTGAGGGGTAGAAGCTGAAGAAGCGCAGCTCGCAGCTGCCGCTGTCGTCTTCCACCTGCACCACCAGCTGGCGGCGTGGGCGCAACTGCACCTCACTTGCCACCACGGTGGCCTCGATCTGCGCCATCTGCCCGTCACGGGCGTTGGCCAGCGGAATGATGCGCGTTTCGTCTTCGTAGCGCAGGGGCAAATGCAGGGCCAGGTCGATGTCGCGGCGCAGCCCGATTTTTTGCAGCGCCTTCTGCGCCACCGAGGCCCCGCCCTTGGCCGCAGCAGGGGCCGCCGGGGCCTTGGCACTAGGGGAAACTCGGGGGACGGCGGCAGGCATGTAGCGGGTTTTACGAACGACAGGAGCAGGGCAAAAAGGCTACCATGGTTACCGTTGATAACGCCTGAAGACGGGCGTTTATTCAGAGTCCAGGCCCCACCATGCTCAAGCGCATCCAAATCCAACACCTGACCCTGGGCATGTACCTGCACGAGTTCTGCGGCTCGTGGATGGAGCACCCGTTCTGGCGCGCCAAGTTCCTGCTCAAAGACCCCAAGGATCTGGCCCGCATCCAGGCCACCGCCATCCACGAATGCTGGATCGACACCGCCAAGGGCCTGGACGTGGCCACGGGCACCACCTCGGTGTCGCGCGAAGAGGTGGATGCCAAGATCGAAACCGACTTCAGCCGCCTGGAAGACCTGCCCCCCATCCAGGTGAGCCTGCCTGTGCCACCGCCGCCCATTCGAAACCGCGTGCCCAACGACATGCAGGGCGAACTCAAGATGGCCGCCGCCATCTGCGTGAAGTCCAAAAAAGCCGTGGTGTCGATGTTCAACGAGGCCCGCATGGGCCGCGCGGTGGACTCCGTGGGCGCGCAGAACCTGGTGGAAGAAATCTCGGACTCCGTCACCCGCAACCCGGGGGCGCTGATCAGCCTGGCGCGCCTGAAAACGGCCGACGACTACACCTACATGCACTCGGTCGCCGTGTGTGCGCTGATGGTGGCACTGGCCAAACAGCTCAAGCTCAACGACGAGCAGGCGCGCCTGGCGGGCATGGCGGGCCTGCTGCACGACCTGGGCAAGGCAGCGGTCCCGATGTCGGTGCTCAACAAGCCGGGCAAGCTCACCGACAAGGAGTTCACCGTGGTGCGCAGCCACCCGCTGGAGGGCTTCCACATGCTCAAGGAGGGCGGCAACGTGCCCGACGCCGTGCTCGACGCCTGCCTGCACCACCACGAAAAAATCGACGGGTCGGGCTACCCCGACAAGCTGCAGGGCGAGGGCATCAGCGTGATCGCGCGCATGACGGCCATCTGCGACGTGTACGACGCCATCACCTCCGACCGCCCCTACAAAAGCGGCTGGGACCCGTCCGAATCCCTGCGCCGCATGGCCGAGTGGACCAACGACCACTTCGATGCGCGCCTGTTCCAGGCCTTCGTCAAGAGCATCGGCATCTACCCCGTGGGCTCGCTGGTGCGGCTGACCTCGGGGCGCATTGGCGTGGTGACCGAACAGGCCCCCACGGCCCTCACCACGCCCATCGTCAAGGTGTTCTTCTCGACCAAGTCCGACCTGCGCATCCCTCCCGAGCTGGTGGACCTGGCCGCCCCCGGCTGCAACGAAAAAATCGTGGCCCGTGAAGACCCCGAGAAATGGCGCTTCCCGGACATCGATGAACTCTGGTCGGGGTTTGCCGAAAAGGCCTGGTAGCCCTGCCCGGCTGATCTGGCCACCATTCCCGTCCCTGCCCTGCCTCGCGCTTCCTCTGTGCCCGCCCTGATCACCCTGACCCTGAACCCCGCGCTCGACCTGGCCACCACCACGGACCACGTTGCGCCCACCCACAAGCTGCGCTGCGGCCCGGTGCAGCGTTTTGCGGGCGGTGGCGGCATCAACGTGGCGCGCGTGCTGCACCGGCTGGGCGCCGATGTGCTGGCCTGGACCCTGGCGGGCGGCGCCGCAGGCACGCAGGTGCAGCAACTGCTGGCCGACGAAGGGGTGCCCACGGCACTGCAAGCCATTGCGGGCGACACGCGCGAGAACTTCTCGGTGGTCGAGACCAGCACGGGCCAGGAGTTTCGGTTTGTGCTGCCTGGCCCCACATTACAAGCCGCCGAGTGGCAGGCCTGCCTGGATGCGCTGGCCGCCCACACACCACCGCCCCACTGGCTCATTGCCAGCGGCAGCCTGCCGCCCGGCACGCCGGACGACTTCTATGCCCGGCTGGCCCAGGCTCTGTCTGGCCGGGGCGTGCGGGTGGTCGTCGATACCTCGGGCCCGCCGCTGGCCGCTGCGCTGCAGGCCGGGGTGGCCCTGGTCAAGCCCAGCCTGCGGGAGCTGCGCGAGGTGATGCAGCAACCGCTGGAGCACGCGGCGGATTGGTGCACCGCCGCCCAATCGCTGGCGCACAGCGGCGCCGCCGAAATCGTGGCCCTGTCGGTGGGCGAACAGGGCGCCGTGCTGGCCACGCGCGAGGGCGTGTGGCAGGCCCCGGCGCTGAACGTGCCCGCCACCACCGGCACCACGGGTGCGGGCGACTGTTTTCTGGGCGCCCTGGTCTGGGCGCTGGACCGGGGCGACGCCCCCGCCGAGGCCCTGCGCTGGGGCGTGGCCGCAGGGGCCGCGGCCTTGTTGCACCCCGGCACCACGCTGGCCCAGGCGGACGATGTGCGGCGGCTGGTGCACAGCGTGCCGGTGCCCGTGGCATTCGCGGCCCAGCCATAACCATCCCCCCTGCGGGCCAGGCAGCCCCGTGGGACAATCGCGCCTTCCGCAATTTTCACCTTGGCACGGGCCCGTTCGGCCCTCAAGCACGATGACCGATTTCTCTCCCGGAGCGCACAACGCGCCCCCCGTCTCCAGCGCCCCCCCCACACCGCGCGTCTTCACCCTCAGCGATTTCGATTTTTCGCTGCCCCCCGAACTCATCGCCCAGCACCCGGCCCCCGAGCGCAGCGCCTCGCGCCTGCTCGACGGCCGCGCCATGCAGCCCGTGGACCGCATCTTCCGCGAGCTGCCCGGCCTGCTGCGCGAGGGCGATCTGCTGGTCTTCAACGACACCCGCGTGGTCAAGGCGCGCATCTTTGGCGAGAAGGCCAGCGGCGGCAAGCTGGAGCTGCTGATCGAGCGTGTGCTGCCCGCCGAGGCTGGCAACCCGGGTAACGAAGTCGTGGCCCACATGAAGGTCAGCAAAAAGCCCCTGCCCGGTAGCCTGGTGCACATGGCCGGTGGCCGCAAGGGCGGGGGTTTTGACGCCCTGCTGCTCGGCCGCTGGCCCACCGAAGACGGCCCGCTGTTCCGCTTTGCGCTGCTGGGCCCTGCCAGCGAATCGCCCTGGGATCTGATGGACCGCCACGGCCACCTGCCGCTGCCGCCCTACATCGAACGCCACCAGAACACCGACCACGACCCTGACGAGGCCGAGGACAGCCAGCGCTACCAGACCGTGTTTGCGCGCGCGCCCGGCGCCGTGGCCGCCCCCACCGCCGCGCTGCACTTTGACGAAGGCGTGCTGGCCGACCTGGCCGCACGCGGCATCGAACGCGCCAGCGTCACGCTGCATGTGGGCGCGGGCACCTTCCAGCCCTGCAAGACCGAGAACCTGGCCGAGCACCAGATGCACAGCGAGTGGTACGAGGTGCCCCTGGCCACGCTGGCCGCGCTGGAGCGCTGCCGCCAGCGCGGCGGGCGCGTGGTGGCCGTGGGCACAACCACCGTGCGCACGCTCGAATCCTGGGCCCGCTCCGGCCTCACCTCGGGCGACACCAACATCTTCATCACGCCGGGCTTCGAGTTCCGCGTGGTGGATGTGCTGGTCACCAACTTCCACCTGCCCAAAAGCACGCTGATGATGCTGGTGAGCGCGTTTGCGGGCTACGCCCACGTGATGGGCCTGTACCGCCACGCGATGGCGCAGCAGTACCGCTTCTTCAGCTACGGCGACGCGATGCTGCTGGAGCGCCCGCGCAGCCAGCCGTGAGCCCTGCCGCCCCCACGCCCGCCACCCGCCTGCACGCAGCGCTGGCGGGCATCGCACTCGCCGTGGCGGCCTGCGCGTTTTTTGCCATGCTGGACACCGCAAGCAAGCTGGTCAGCGCGAGCGTGCCCATCGTCATGGCGCTGTGGATGCGCTATGTGTTCCAGTCGCTGCTGACCACGGCCTTCGTGTTGCAGCGGGCGGGGCGCTCTGCCCTGCGCACCACGCAGCCCCGCTTCCAGGCCTTGCGCGGCGCGCTGTTCGCCATGACCAGCCTGTTCGGCTTCATCAGCCTCACGGCCCTGCCGCTGGCGGAGTTCACGGCCATCGTGGCCAGCGTGCCGCTGTGTGTGACGGTGGTGGCGGCCCTGTGGCTGCGCCAGCCCGTGAGCACGGTGCGCTGGCTGCTGGTCGTGGCCGGGCTGGCGGGCACGCTGGCCATCATCCGGCCCGGCGGCGAGGCCTTCACCGGGGCGCTGCTGTGGCCACTGTGCATGCTGGCTGCGGGCACGGGCTACCAGGTGCTCAGCAGCAAGATGGCGGGCCAGGAGAGCCCCGCCACCACGCAGCTCTACACCAGCTGGATCGCCACCGCGCTGGTGTCGCTGGGCGTGCCGTTTTTCTGGCAGCCCGTGGGCGACCCGTGGCTGTGGGCGGGCATGTTCACCATGGGCCTGTCGAGCGCGGTGGGGCACATGCTGCTGCTCAACGCCTATGCGCGCACCACGCCGGTGACGATTGCGCCGTTTCTGTATTCACAGATCGGCTTTGCGATGCTGGCGGGCTGGCTGGTGTACCGCCATGTGCCCGATGCCTGGTCGATGGCGGGCATCGCCGCCATTGTGCTCAGCGGCGCGGCCAGTGCGTGGCTGACCGTGCGCGAGACGCGGTAGGTGCCACTTTTTTAAGAAAAAACAGGGCTTTGCGCGCGACCACAAAGCGCCGATAGCTCCTATTTTTATAGCAAAACGACTCAGTACGCCACCGCGTGCCCGTCCTTGCGGGGGTCAGAGCCTGCGATGTAGCTGTTGCCGTTCTTCAGCACCAGCTGCGCGCCACCAAAGGCGAACACGCCGTTGCCCTCTTCCACCGTCACCTCGTGCCCGCGTGCGCGCAGCGCGGCGACCACGGCCGGGTCAAAGCCCGGCTCCACGGCCACGCCCTTGCCGCCCGTCACGCGCCAGCGGGGCGCATCGGCGGCGGCCTGGGGGTTCTGGCCGTAGCGCAGCACGCGCAGTGCCATCTGGGTGTGGCCCTGGCTCTGCATGGGGCCGCCCATCACGCCAAACGCCATCTGCGGCGTGCCGTCGGCATGCATGGCAAAGGCCGGGATGATGGTGTGCGAGGGGCGCTTGCGCGGCGCCACCTGGTTGGCGTGGCCGGGCGTGAGATTGAAGCCGTGGCCCCGGTTCTGCAGGCTGATGCCCGTGCCCGGCACCACCACACCCGAGCCAAAACCCATGTAGTTGGACTGGATGAAGGACACCATCATCCCCGACGCATCCGCCGCCGCCAGGTACACCGTGCCCCCAGGGCGCGGAGCGCCATGGCCGGGGTCGCCCGCATGTTCGGGGTCGATCCGCTGGGCGCGGCCTGCGAGGTAGGTCGCATCCAGCAAGTGCTGCGGCGCCACGGCCTGCATGGCGTCGATGTCGGCGTTGTACTGGTACAGGTCGGCCAGCGCGAGTTTCATGGCCTCGATGCTGGCGTGCACGGTCTCCACGCTGTCCAGCGGGTGGGTGCCAATGCCATGGGCGTCGAGCATGCCCAGCGCCATCAGCGCGGCAATGCCCTGGCCGTTGGGCGGAATCTCATGGACCACCGAATCGCCAAAGCGCTGGTGGATGGTGCCCACCCAGTCGGCCTGGTGCGCGGCCAGGTCGGCCAGCGTCATCGCGCCGCCGTGGGCCTGCGAATGGGCGGCGATGCGCTCGGCGATCACGCCCCGGTAGAAGGCTTCGCCCTCGGTCTCGGCGATCAGCTCCAGCGTGCGCGCGTGGGCTTCGCTGCGGAAGGTCTCCCCAGCCAGCGGCGCACGGCCCCCCAGGTAGTCGGGCATAAAACACTCGGCAAACCCGGGCTGCGCACCCAGCTTGGCCGCGCCCAGCGCCCATTGCCGCGCAATGGTGGGCGACACGGGAAAACCGTTGCGCGCGTAGTCGATGGCGGGCTGTGCCAGCTGCGCAAACGGCAGCTTGCCCAGGCGCTTGGAGAGCGCCACCCAGGCCGACACGGCACCGGGCACGGTGACGGCGTTCCAGCCGGTTTCGGGGATGCCGCCGAGCTTCTCGAAGTATTCAGGCGTCCACGCCGCAGGCGAGCGGCCGGAGGCGTTCAGGCCATGCAGCTCCTTGCCGTCCCACACGATGGCAAACCCGTCGCTGCCCAGGCCACAGCCCGTGGGCTCCACCACGGTGAGCACCATGGCGGCGGCAATGGCGGCATCCACCGCATTGCCGCCCGCCAGCAGCATGCGCAGGCCCGCCTGCGCCGCCAGCGGCTGCGAGGTGGAGACCACGTTGCGCCCCATCACCGCGCTGCGGTGGGAGGCGTAGGGAAGGGACCAGTCGAGGGATGGGGTGTTCATAACGTTCTGACTCTGTTGCTAGCAAGGTGTCGCGGTGCGTGAAACAGGCACGGCGCAAAGCGAGAGACGCCGAGGAAGGGCCGCCCCGCACCGAGGGCGCCATCCCCCCAAGGGGAAGGCGCCGAAGGCGACACAGGGGGGGGTCAATCACTCCACCACTATTTTGTGCTGCCGGATCACCGTGGCCCAGCGGTTGCTGTCCGCCTGCACCATGGCACCAAACTGCGCAGGCGTGCGCGGCGCGGCGGGCTCCACGCCCAGCTTGGCCAGGCTCTCGGCCACCTCGGGCGCCTGCACGGCCTTGGCAAAGGCCTTGTGCACGCGGTCCACCAAGGCCGGCGGCGCACCCGCAGGCAGGTACACACCAAACCAGGTCACCGACGAATAACCGGGCAGGCCGGATTCGGCCAGTGTGGGCAGTTCGGGCGCCAGGGCGCTGCGTTTTTCGCTGGTCACGGCCAGCGCGCGCAGGCGCCCGGCCTTGGCGTGGGGCATGCCCGTGGGCAGGGAATCGAACAGCACATGCGTCTGCCCGGCAATGAGGTCGGGAATGGCCAGCGCCGTGCCCTTGTAGGGGATGTGCGTCATCTCCACACCCGCCTGCGCGCTGAAGGCGGCGGTGTTCAGATGCACGATGGTGCCGTTGCCGCTGGTGGCGTAATTGAGCTTGGCCGGGTGGGCCTTGCCGTAAGCAATGAGCTCGCCCACGGTTTTGACGGGCAATGAGTTGGGGACCAGCAGCACGCTGGGCGCGTCGGCCACATGGGCCACGGGCACAAAGTCCTTGCGCGGGTCGTAGGCCAGCTTGGGCATGAGGTGGGGCGAGATCGCGTGGGTGCTGCTGGTGGTCAGCAGCAGGGTGTAGCCGTCGGCCGGGGCCTTGGCGGCCTCGGCCGTGCCAATGGTGCCACCCGCGCCGGGTTTGTTGTCCACCACCATCTGCTGGCCCAGGTCGGCCGCCACGCGCTGGGTGACCACACGCGCCACCAGGTCGGTCGCGCCGCTGGCCGGAAAGGGCACGATCACCCGCACGGGCCGGTCCGGCCAGTTGGCTTGCGCATGGGCGCCCGCCACCCAGGCCATCAGCAACGCCAGGCCACACAGGCCACGACCCCAGGACAAACGACACATACAAGCACTCCCCAAAAGCGGCAGGAACAGGCAGCCCGATGACATCCATCACAGGCCAGGCAGAACAACCATCTTAGAAACGCGCGCCGGGGATGACCACCACCAATTCGGCAAACAGCTTTGCCGTGACGGCAAAGCACTTCATACTTATCACCTTGGCAGGCAAACCCTGCGCCGCCCCACATCCCCACGCCACCCCACCCGCCATGCGCGCCCAATTGCTGCAAGACACCACCCTGCGCTACTTTCTGGAAGTGGCCCAGAGCGGCTCGCTCACCGAAGCCTCGGCCCGGCTGCATGTGGCTGCCTCGGCGCTGAGCCGCCAGATCGCGGGGCTGGAGGCGCAACTGGGCACGCCGCTGTTCGAGCGCCACCCGCGCGGCATGGTGCTCACGGCGGCGGGCGAGATCCTGGCCGTGCACGCGCGCCGCTCGGTGCTGGACGCCGAACGCGCGCTGGGCGAGATCGGCGCGCTGCAGGGCCTGCGCGCCGGGCAGGTGCGGCTGGCCACGTCGGATGCGTTTGCCAACGAGCTGGTGCCGCGCCTGTGTGTGGAGTTTCAGCGCACCCACACCGGCATCCAATTCAGCGTGATCGCGCTGCCCACCGCCCAGGTGCCCGACGCGGTGCGCAGCGGCGCGGCCGACATCGGCCTGTGTTTCAGCCGCGCGCCACACAAGGGCATCGAGGTGGCCTACCGCCAGACCGCGCCCGTGCTGGCCCTGGTCCCGCCCGGCCACCCGCTGGCGGGCGCTGGCAGCGTGACGCTGGCGCAAATGGCCGAATACCCGCTGGCGCTTCCGCCGGCCGAAACCACGGTGCGCCAGATGATCGACATCGTCTGCAGCCGCCAGGGCCTGCAGCTCTCGGCGGTGCTCATCAGCAACCATGCCAAGACGGTGCTCAACTTTGTGGCCCATGGCGGCGGGCTGTCGGTGGCCAGCGAGATCGCGGCGCGCCACCTGGTGGCGGCGGGCGCCATCGTGGCCCTGCCCATCAGCGATGCGGGCATGGACCTGCGCGACCTGGAGGTGCAGACCCTGGCGGGCCGCAGCCTGCCGGTGGCCGTGCAGGCGTTCATGGATTTGCTGCGGGAGCGGTTGCCGGGGCCCTGGTAGCCGGCATCGCCAACGACGCCTCATACCGGGACGCATTCAAAAAAACCCGTTCACGCTGAGCTTGTCGAAGCGCTGCGCGAGGCTTCGACAAGCCCGAACGATTCCCTCTGATGGATCGACCGCGAATCCGTATCAGTAGCCGTGCTGCTGGCGGAAGTCGCGCGCCTTGCCAAAGTGCCCGTTGCCGATGAAGGGCACGGGCGGGCGCAGTGCCGACAACGGCGAGGGGTGGTTGGACGTGAGTACCAGGTGCCCCCGGTCCTGCGGGATGAAGGCGCGCTTGGACTGCGCGTGCGCGCCCCAGAGCATGAACACCACCGGGCGCGGGCCCTCGGCCACATGGCGGATCACGGCGTCGGTCAGCGCCTCCCAGCCCTTGCCGGCGTGGCTGGCGGGCTGGCCCTCTTCCACCGTGAGGCCGGTGTTGAGCAGCAGCACACCATTTTTCGCCCACTTCACCAGGCTGCCGCCCGGCTCGGGCATGGGCGGAAAGGCCGTGCCCAGGTCGCGCTGCATCTCCTTGAAGATATTGCGCAGCGACGGCGGCAGCGGCACACCCGGCGCGACGGAAAACGCCAGCCCCTCGGCCTGGCCCCGGCCGTGGTACGGGTCTTGGCCCAGGATGACCACGCGCACGGCGTCGGGCGGCGTCAGCTCCAGCGCGCGCAGCGGCTGGGGCGGGAACACCACCGCCCCGGCGCTGAGCCGCTCCTGCAGAAACCCCTGCAACGCCTGGCCCCGCGCGCCCGCAAAGAAGGCGTCCACCAAGGGCTGCCACCCAGGCGCCACGGGCCATGCGGCCGGATCGGCGCCCTGAAGCTGGGTGGGGGTTTGTGCGGGTGAATTCATGGTAAAAAGGCCTTCTGCGCGCTATGGGCAAGCGCTAACAGCTATCAAAACAATAGTACCCAATTCCCTCAGGCAAACAGCTTGGCGAGCGCCAGGCCCGGGTCGTCCGCCCGCATGAAGGCCTCACCCACCAGGAAGGCATGCACACCCGCGTCGCGCAGGGTCTTCACATCGGCGGGCTTCAAGATGCCCGACTCGGTGACCAGCAAACGGTCGGCGGGCACGTCCTTGAGCATGGAGAGCGTCGTGTCCAACGTGACCTCGAAGGTGCGCAGGTTGCGGTTGTTGATGCCCACCAGCGGCGTCTTGAGCTTGAGCGCCCGCTCCAGCTCGGGCCGGTCGTGCACCTCCACCAGCACCGCCATGTCCAGGCTCCGGGCAATGGCCTCGAAGTCGGCCATCTGCGCGTCATCCAGGCAGGCGGCGATCAGCAGGATGGCATCGGCGCCCATGGCGCGCGATTCGTAGATCTGGTACGCATCCACCATGAAATCCTTGCGCAGCACCGGCAGCAAGGTGCTGGCGCGGGCCTGTTTCAGGTAGTCGGGCTGGCCTTGGAAAAACTGCCGGTCGGTCAGCACCGACAGGCAGGCCGCGCTGACTTTGCCGTCGCCTTCCATGTAGCTCTGGGCGATGTCGGCGGGCTCGAAATCGGCGCGCAGCACGCCTTTGCTGGGGCTGGCTTTCTTGACCTCGGCAATCACGGCCGCCTGGCCCTTGGCGATCTTGGCACGCAGCGCGCCTTCGAAATCGCGCGTGAGCACACGGCTCTCGGCATCGGCGCGCATGGCGTCCAGAGGCAGGCGCTTCTTGGCGGCGGTCACTTCTTCGTGCTTGACGGCCACGATTTTGTTGAGGATGTCACTCATGGGGAAACCTTGTTGGTTGTTGTCACACTGCAGCACCGGCCAACGCATGCGTGCGCGTGACCACCTGTTCCAGCTTGGCCAGCGCGGCACCCGAGGCAATCGCCGCACGGGCCTTGGCAAGCCCTGCAGGCACCGAATCGACCACATTGGCCGCATACAGCGCCACACCGGCGTTCAGGCACACGATGTCTTGCGCGGCGCCGGGCTCGCCCTTGAGCACGCCGATCAGCATCTCGCGCGACTGTTCGGGCGTTTCCACCTTGAGTGCGCGGTTGCTGGACATGCTGAGGCCGAAGTCCTCGGGGTGGATCTCGTATTCGGTGATCTGGCCGTTTTTCAGCTCGCCCACCAGGGTGGCGGCGCCCAGGCTGACTTCGTCCATGCCATCGCGGCCGTAGACCACCAGCGCGTGCTCTGCGCCCAGGCGCTGCAGCGCGCGCACCTGGATGCCGACGAGGTCGGGGTGGAACACGCCCATCAAGATGTTGGGCGCCCCCGCCGGGTTGGTGAGCGGGCCCAGGATGTTGAAGATGGTGCGCACGCCGAGCTCCTTGCGCACCGGGGCCACGTTCTTCATGGCGGGGTGGTGGTTGGGCGCGAACATGAAGCCGATGCCGACTTCAGCGATGCACTGGGCGATCTGCTCGGGCTTGAGGTTGATGTGGATGCCCAGGGCCTCCATCACGTCGGCGCTGCCGCTTTTGCTCGACACACCGCGCCCGCCATGTTTGCTGACCTTGGCGCCCGCTGCGGCCGCCACGAACATCGAGCAGGTGGAGATGTTGAAGGTGTTGGCGCCATCGCCGCCCGTACCCACGATGTCCACCATATGGGTCGCGTCCTTCACATGGACTTTGGTGCTGAACTCGCGCATCACCTGCGCGGCAGCGGTGATCTCGCCGATGGTTTCCTTCTTCACGCGCAGGCCGGTGATGATGGATGCGGTCATGACGGGCGAGAGTTCGCCGTTCATGATGAGCCGCATCAGGTGCAGCATCTCGTCGTGGAAGATTTCGCGGTGCTCGATGGTGCGCTGCAGCGCTTCCTGGGGGGTGATGGGCATGACGGTGTCTCCTGGGGTGGCGGTCAAGCCGCCGGTTGATCAGTAAAGGCCAGCTTGAGTCCGAAGCCGATGAACATGGCGCCCGCTACGCGGTCCAGCCAGTGCATGCCGCGCTGGATGGCCGTGGCACGGCGCGCCATCCACGAGGCCGCCAGCGCCCAGCCCATGTTGACGGGGATGGCGTTGATGTTGAACAGCACGCCCAGCAGCACAAAGGCCAGCGCCTTGTTGTCGGTGCCCGGCGCGATGAACTGCGGCACAAAGGCCAGGAAGAAGATGGCGACCTTGGGGTTGAGCACATTGGTCCAGAAGCCGCCGAGGAACACCTTGCGAAGCGGCGTGTGCGGCGCAGGGGCCGCCTGCGCAGCCGCCAGCGCTGCGCTGTTGCCACCATCCGCACCGGGCTTGGACAGCAGCATGCGCACGCCCATCCACATCAGGTAGGCCGCCCCCATCCACTTGAGCACAGTGAACGCCGTGGCCGATGCGGCCAGCAGCGCGCCCACGCCCACGGCGGCCGCAAAGATGTGCACGAAACACCCGGCCGTGATGCCCAGCCCCGCCACGATGCCCGCGCGGGTGCCGGACTTGAGCGCGTTGGTCACGATGTAGAGCACATCGGGCCCGGGCGTGAGGTTGAGCAGCCAGCCGGCCGCGATGAACATCACCAGCTGGTGGGTGTCGATGAAGTTCATGTGCGCTGCTCCAGAAAGTTCTTGAGCATGGCGTGGCCGTGTTCGGTGAGGATGCTTTCGGGGTGGAACTGCACACCTTCGATCGCCAGCGTCTTGTGGCGCACGCCCATGATCTCGCCGTCCTCCGTCCAGGCCGTCACTTCGAGCACATCGGGGCAGGTGGCGCGCTCGATGGCCAGCGAGTGGTAGCGGTTGACGGTGAATTGCTCGGGCAGGCCCGCAAACACGCCCTTTTGCGTGGTGGTGATGACGCTGGTCTTGCCGTGCATCAACTCCTGCGCGCGGATGATGGTGCCGCCAAAGGCCGCGCCAATGCTCTGGTGGCCCAGGCACACGCCCAGGATGGGCAGCTTGCCGGCAAAGTGCTGGATAGCGGCCACCGAAATGCCCGCTTCCGCCGGAGAGCAGGGGCCGGGCGAAATCACCAGGCGGTCGAGCTGGCCCGCGTTGAGGCGCGCCTCGATCTCGGCCACGGTGATCTCGTCGTTGCGGAACACCTCGACCTCGGCACCCAGTTCACCAAAGTACTGGACGATGTTGTAAGTGAAGCTATCGTAGTTGTCGACCATCAAGAGTTTAGTCATGCGGCGCTCCCGGCAAGGGCGGGCTCGCGCAGACGGGCGAACTCGCGGTGTTCATAGGCAATGCAGGCTTCCATGAGGCTGCGGTAGATGGCTTCCATCACGTCGGCGTCGCCGCCTTCGGCCTGGGCGCTCTCGCGCACGCGGGCCACGATGGCCTCGATGCGCGCTTCATCGCGCACCTGCTCCGCACCTTGCTTGATGCGGGCGGCCTGGGTCATGTAGCCCACGCGCTCCACCAGCAAGGGCACCAGGACGTCGTCCAGCGCGTTCACTTCGCGGCGCACGTCCTGCATGGTGGTGCAGGGTTTGACTCGGGTGATAGCGAGGGTCATTCCAGCCCCTCCTCAACCAGTTCGGCGGCGCGCAGCAGCGCACGGGCCTTGTGCTCGGTTTCTTTCCACTCCAGCTCGGGCACCGAATCGGCCACCACACCGGCAGCCGCCTGCACGTAGAGCGTGCCGTTCTTGATGATGCCGGTGCGGATGGCAATGGCCACGTCCATGTCGCCCGCGTAGCTGAGATACCCGCAGGCGCCGCCGTACAGGCCGCGCTTGGTGGGTTCGAGCTGGTCGATGAGTTCCATGGCATGCACCTTGGGCGCGCCGGTCAGCGTGCCTGCGGGGAAGGTGGCCTTGAGCACGTCCATGCTGGTCATGCCCTCGTTCAGGATGCCTTCCACGTTGCTCACGATGTGCATCACGTGGCTGTAGCGCTCCACGGCAAAGGCCTCAGTCACCTTCACGGTGCCGGTCTGGGCGATGCGGCCGATGTCGTTGCGCGCCAGGTCGATCAGCATCACGTGCTCGGCGCGTTCCTTGGGGTCGTTGATGAGTTCAACCTCGGTGGCCTTGTCCTTCTCGGGCGTGGCGCCGCGCGGGCGGGTGCCGGCCAGGGGGCGAATGGTGACCTTGGTGCCTTCTTCGGTTTTCTCCTGGCGCACCAAAATTTCGGGGCTGGCGCCCACCACATGGAAGTCACCGAAGTCGTAGAAATACATGTACGGCGACGGGTTCAGCGAGCGCAGCGCGCGGTACAGCGACAGGGGCGATTCGGTGTAGCGCTTGTGGATGCGCTGGCCCACCTGCACCTGCATGAAGTCGCCCGCGGCGATCAACTCCTTGGCGCGGTGCACGGCGGCCAGGTAGTCGGCCTTGGCAAAGTCGCGCTGGGCGGGGTGGCTTTCGGTGGCCTTGACCACGGGGGCACTCACCGAATACTTGAGCTGCTCTTTCAGCTCACGCAGGCGCTTCTTGGCGCGGGTGTAGGCCTCAGGCTGGGCCGGGTCGGCGTAGACGATGAGGTAGAGCTTGCCCGAGAGGTTGTCGATGACGGCCAGCTCCTCGCATTGCAGCAGCAGGATGTCGGGGCAGCCCAGGGTGTCGGGCGGGCAGGTGTTTTCGAGCTTTTTCTCGATGTAGCGCACTGCGTCGTAGCCAAAGTAACCTGCCAGGCCGCCACAAAAACGCGGCAGACCAGGGCGCAGGGCCACCTTGAAGCGTTTTTGGTACGCCTCGACGAAATCGAGCGGGTTGCCTTCGGCGGTTTCCACTACCTGGCCGTCGGTAACGACCTCTGTACGGGCTGCAGCGCCAAAGCCGCTGGCGCGCAGCAAGGTGCGCGCAGGCAGGCCGATGAAGCTGTAGCGCCCGAAGCGCTCGCCGCCCACCACGGATTCAAGCAAAAAGCTGTGCTTGCCGCCGTCTTTGGTGTGCGCCAGCTTCAGGTACAGCGAGAGCGGGGTTTCCAGGTCCGCAAAGGCCTCGACCATGAGCGGAATGCGGTTGTAGCCTTCGCTGGCCAGGCTTTTGAATTCAAGTTCTGTGATCACGGGGAGGGCTCCCAGCTGTCGCAGCGCGTGTCCCTGTGCAACGACAAAAAGGGGCGCTGCGGTCCATTCAATCGGCCTCACCGCATCGGGGTAGAGGCCACGGGTGCACGCTGGGGCGTTTGCCCAGGTGCCATCAGGCGTTCAAAAGGACAGGCTGACGCCAGGGCCAGGCTCCCCGGTCGCTGCAACCTGTGATGAACACGTGGTGAATGAACATGGGCCAAAGTGTAGCAAAGCTTTTTTGGCGGCCCGATTTGACAACCCTCAAGGCGAGATCACACAACCACTCGAAAACCCTGTTGCAGGCCGCACGGAGCGCTGCAACAATTAGAAACGAACGACCGTTCTTTTTTAGGAGCTGTGCATGAACTTCCTCCAGCGATGCGCTTTGATGGCCGGGGCCTGCCTGCTGGCAACCACCGTCGCCGCCCAGCCCATCACCGTGGCCGACGTGAAATACGAAGAATCCGCCAGCCTGAGCGGCAGCACGCTGCAACTCAATGGCGCGGGGGTGCGCTACAAGGCCGTGTTCAAGGTGTATACGGCGGGGCTGTATCTCGAAAAAAAGGCGGGGACCACCCAGGACATCGCCGCTCTCAAAGGCCCCAAGCGCATGAGCATCACCATGCTGCGCGAGATCGACTCCACCGAGCTGGGCAAGCTGTTCTCGCGCGGCATGGAGGACAACATGGACCGCGCGGCGTTTTCCAAACTCATCCCCGGTGTGCTGCGCATGAGCCAGATCTTCTCGGACCACAAGAAGCTCGTAGCGGGCGACCAGTTCCAGATCGACTGGATTCCCGGCACGGGCACGGTGATCACCGTCAAGGGCAAGCCCCAGGGCGAGCCGTTCAAGGAGCCCGAATTCTTCAACGCGCTGCTGGGCATCTGGCTGGGCAACACGCCCGCCGACTGGAAGCTCAAGGACGCCCTGCTGGGCAAACCCGCATAAGGCGTGACCGGCATCAAGCCAGGACACCCCGCTAAGGACAAACCCCCACGCCCACAGGCCCCTGGCTGTCACTCGCCCGACACCAGCTACCCGGGCCGGGGCGTACGCTGAGGGGAGTCCGCCGGCTCCTTTTTTTCTTCGTCGCCCTTCCCTCTTTTCCCCTCCTGCCCACCTCCCACCGCAGAGCAGCCGCCCGCACAAGGGTCTGCAACGCGCGCTGCGTGACCCGCCCCGCCCCCTTGCCCCAAGCTTCTTCCGCGCCAGACATGACCATGAAACTCAGCAATCTTTCCGTCGGCCTGCGCCTGGGCGCATCCTTTGGCGCCATCCTGCTCATCACCGCCCTCATCGCGGCCACCGGCATGTGGCGCATTGCCAGCCTGCAAAGCGCCAGTGAGCGCGTGGCCACCCAGGAGATCGAGCAGCAAACCCTGGTGGAGGACTGGGCCTCGGACATCCGCCTGAACTGGGTGCGCACCGAGGCCTTCCTCAAGGCCATCGACCGCGACTACATGGACAAGCTCACGGCCGACAACCAGGCCACCGCCACGGGCATGGAGGCCAAGGTCAAGCGCATCGAGGCCCTGGCGCAGGGCGAGCAGGCGCGGGGCCTGCTGGCGGCCATTGCCACGGCCCGCAAGGCCTATAACGACAAACTCGATGAAATCCGCGAACTGCACCGGGGCGGTGAGCCCAATGTGCCCGCCATGGTGGACAAGGACCTGCGCCCGCTGGCCGACAAGTACCTGAAGTCGCTGGACGACCTGCGCCGGGCCATGGGCACCCAGTTGGCCGAGAGCCAGGCCGACACCTCCACCCTGGCCAAAGGCAGCCAGGTGCTGCTGGGTGTGGGCACACTGATTGCCGTGGCGCTGGGAGCGCTGCTGGCCTTCACCGTCACGCGCTCCATCGTGCGCCCCGTGCAACTCGGCAAACAGGCCGCCGAAAACATCGCCGACGGCGACCTGACCCACCCCATCGAAGCCAGCGGCAACGACGAAACCGGGCAATTGCTGCAGGCGCTGGCCACCATGCAATCGCGCCTGGCCTCCATCGTGGGCAACGTGCGCCACAACGCAGAGGGCGTGGCCACCGCCAGCACCGAGATCGCCTCGGGCAACAACGACCTGTCGGCCCGCACCGAGCAGCAGGCCAGCGCGCTGCAGGAGACGGCCGCCTCGATGGAGCAACTGGGCTCCACCGTGCGCCAGAACGCCGACAACGCACGCCAGGCGAACCAGCTGGCGATGAATGCATCCACCGTGGCCCAGCAGGGCGGCGACGTGGTGGCCGAGGTCGTGGACACCATGAAGGGCATCAACGACAGCAGCCGCAAAATTGCCGACATCATCAGCGTGATCGATGGCATTGCCTTCCAGACCAATATCCTGGCGCTGAACGCGGCCGTTGAAGCCGCCCGCGCAGGCGAACAAGGCCGGGGCTTTGCGGTGGTGGCGGGCGAGGTGCGCAGCCTGGCCCAGCGCAGCGCCGAGGCGGCCAAGGAGATCAAGGGCCTGATCGGCACCAGCGTGGAACGCGTGGAGCGCGGCACGGCCCTGGTGGACAAGGCGGGCGCCACCATGAGCGAAGTGGTCGCCTCGATCCGCCGCGTGACCGACATCATGGGCGAGATCAGCGCCGCCAGCAGCGAGCAGAGCCAGGGCGTCAGCCAGGTGGGCGAGGCCATCACCCAGATGGACCAGGCCACCCAGCAGAACGCCGCCCTGGTGGAGCAAAGTGCCGCTGCGGCCGACAGCCTCAAGACCCAGGCGGGGCAGTTGGTGGATGCGGTGGCGGTGTTCCGGCTGTCAGCCCATGTGGCACGCCACGGCGATGCGATGCCCGCACCCGCGCGCGGCGGCAGCAACACCAGCGCATCGCGGCTGGACTACCGCGCCGTGGCGCCGCGTCAGTTGACGGTCTGAAAAAAGAAGACAGAAAAAAGAGGACAGAAAAGGCGCGCTCAGGCGAGCTGCGCCAGCGAATCCACAAACCCATCGGCATCCACGGCCCGCACCGGCTGGCCGTGGTTGTAGCCGTAGGTGACCAGCACCACCGGGCATCCGGCAGCGCGCGCGGCCTGCGCATCGTTGCTGGAGTCGCCCACCATCAGCGTGCGCGCCGGGGCAGTGCCCAGGGCTTCGCAGGTCTTGAGGAGGGGCAGCGGGTCAGGCTTCTTGCGCTCAAAGGCATCGCCGCCAAACACATGTTCAAAGTACCCGGCGAGCCCCTTCGACTCCAGCAGCGGCAGCGCGAAGTCCGTGGGTTTGTTGGTCAGGCAGGCCAGGCGCAGCCCCCGGGCGCGCAGCGCCTGCAGTCCAGCCTCTGCGCCGCTGTACACCCCGGCAAACTGGCCGTTGATCGCCAGGTAGTGGCGTTGGTAGCTGGCCCAGGCCGAGGGGTAGATCTCTTCAATTTTGATAGCAATCTGATCAATGCCATCGCGCGGCAGCACGTGTTTTAGCACTGAACGCAGCAAATGTTCCGAGCCTTTTCCCACCATGGCTTCGATGTGCTCGGCACCGATGGCCGGCAGGGCCAACTCGGCAAGCATGCGGTTGAGCGCCTCGTTGAAGTCGCCCATTGTGTCCACCATGGTCCCGTCCAGGTCCACGATGACGGCATCGGTGCGGGACAACAAGGAAGACAGGGCGGTGGTGGCGTGGTCGGGCATGGGGCGGGCTCAAGAAAAGAAGAGAAAAGAGCACCAAGTTTAAGGAGGCGAGGGCATCCGCCCACGCCACCCCAACACCCACACCCACACCCTCAACGCAAACTCAAGGTCTGCCGCTTCCAGGCGGGGTCTTGCCAACGCTGGAACAAAGGCAGCGCTGCCACATCGCCCGTCACGCGCTCGGTGGTCAGACCCTCCAGCCGCACCACCTCAAAACTCTTGCGGTAGCGGCCCTGGCCCCGGGCTTCGCGCGCCACCAGCATCTGCTGGCCGCCGGGCACCCAGCCCGCCCATTCGGCCACGCCGGTTTCGGGCGTGGCGGCGGCGGGCGGCAGCACATCGGCCAGCCAGCCACCTTCCGTCTTGCGCAGCACCCACAGCTCGCGCCAGCCTTCCATGGGCTGCACGGCCAGGGCCACGGCCGTGCCCTCGCGGTTGGTGCTGGCCGACGCGGCCCACACCACGCCATAGGTGCAGCGGCGCAGCAGCGGCGCCTTGGTGCTGTGCTGCGTGTCCACCAGCAGCACACAGGTTTCGCCAGGGGCGCCGGGTTCGGTCAGCAGTGTGGGGCGGGCTCCGGCGGCGGTCGCGACAGGCACAACAGCAGGCACCAGCGCCCAGCGCACCGCACTCACCCGCATGGCGGCGTCGTTGTAGGCGCTCTGGTCCTCGTCGGGCAGCTCGGCCTTGCTCACGCCAGTGAATTCGGTCAATGCACGGGCAGCGGCGGCGGCCACCGCCGGGTCGGCCGCGTTTTTGCGCGCCTGCTGAAAGGCTGCAGCACCCCACACGCTGGCGCGGCGCATCTGCACCCGGTTGCGCAGGTAGCCGGGCAGACCCGCCACGTCCACGCGCTCCAGCACCTCGGCCTGCCAGGTGGTGACCTTGGCACGCTCGTGTGCGGGCAGGTCGGGGTTGATGCATTCGGGGCGGGTCAGCGCCAGGACGGCGCGGGCGCGCTGCTCGGCATCGGCCACGGGCATGGCCAGCAGGCGGCGAAAGGCCTCGCCCTCGTAGCAGACCTGCATGCGGCCTTCGACCTCGTAGGTGGCAAATCGCACGCCGTAGCCGTTGGCCACATCCAGGTGTGCGGACAGCGTGGCACCCGAGGCCTTGCCCGGCACGGCCACCGAGGCACGGCGCGCCAGCCGGTCGGCAAAGGTGCCCAGGGCATCAAAGGCCTGCGCGCCCTCCACACCCGCCAGCGCCTTGGCAGGCGCGGCCTGCAGGTAGGCGGCGGTGAGGCCAATGCCCAGCGCCTCGGCACCCGGCGTGTCCTGCACAAAGCGCATCACGGCCAGCAGCGCGGGGCCTTCTGCCTCGGTCAGGGCCAACCGGCGCACATCGCTGGTGCGGATGAAGCCACCGCGCTCACGCTTGTGGTCCCACACCTGCAAATAGTCGAGGCGCTCGCCGCGCACTTCGAGCATTTCGCCCTGCCACAGGCTGGCCTGCTGCTGGGCACCATCGCGCGGTGCAGCGCGCAGACTGGCCTGGTCTTGCACCACGATGGCGCTGCCCTGGGCGCTGGGCGATGGCTGGG
>JADMJR010000087.1 GCA_018780365.1 Acidovorax sp.
GCGGTTTTGGCTTTCCAGACAATCCGGAATTCTACTCCGGAAAAACCCTGCTTCGATCTCCAGGACCCAAATTAGTGCAGATTATTTGGTCGGAATTTGTGCTGCACCCGACGCCGGGACAGCAGGCACGGCCGCAGCATCCGAGGCAGCCGCTGGTGCGCCCGATGGCACCGCAGCAGCAGGCGTCTCCAACACACTACCAGAGGTAGCAGGACGAACGTTACCAAAGTAGGCCAAGGCCAGCGTGGAGACAAAAAACACCGCCGCCAGGACCGCCGTGGTGCGCGACAGGAAGTTGGCACTGCCGCTGGCGCCAAACAAGCTGCCAGAGCTACCACTGCCAAAGGCCGCCCCCATATCCGCCCCCTTGCCATGCTGGATGAGGATCAGACCGATCATCACCAAGGCCGCCAACATCTGCACCGCCAAAATCACATTCACGATCACGTTCATTCTCTGTTCACTCCTGATTGAATAGCTCGCCGCAGCCTCAATGGGCTGCCGCAATGATTTGCAAAAAGTCAGCGGCCTTCAGCGAGGCACCACCAACCAGTCCACCGTCGATATCGGGCTGTGCCAGCAACTGCGCCGCATTGGCCGCATTCATGCTGCCACCGTACAACAAGCGGATACGGTCTGCGTGCTCGCTCGCCGCCGAGAGCTGCGCACGCAGCACGGCGTGGACCGCCTGCGCCTGCTCCGGCGACGCAGTACGCCCCGTGCCAATGGCCCAGACCGGCTCATACGCCACCACGATTTCGCTGATGCAATGGCCATTGAGATGGATCACCGCCGCAAGTTGGCGCTTGACCACCACCTCGGTCTGCCCCGCATCGCGCTCCTGCAGTGTTTCACCCACGCAGACGATGGGAGTGACACCGACAGCCAACGCACGCTGCGCCTTCTCAGCCACGACCACGTCTGTTTCACCATGGTACTGGCGGCGCTCCGAATGCCCCACCAGCGCATAACGCACCCCGAAATCCTTGAGCATGCCCACAGAAACTTCGCCGGTATAGGCACCCGATTCGTGCCGGGACACATCCTGCGCCGCTGTGGCGACCACCGTGCCAGCCGTCAGCGCCTGTACCTGCGCCAGATAGGGGGCAGGCACCGCCACCGCAACATCACACGCCGCACCACCCAAACCCGCGATGAGGGCCTTCAACAAGCCCTCATTGGCAGCCAGGCCGCCATTCATCTTCCAGTTCCCTGCAATGAGTTTTTTCTTGTTATTCATGATTACCACGTCAAAACAATCTTGCCGATATGCTGGTTCGACTCCATCAGCGCATGGGCTTGTGATGCATCCAACGCCGCAAATGTGCTGTGGATGACAGGACGTACCTTGCCCGCCGCCAGCAGAGGCCACACGCGCTCACGCAGAGCGCGCGCAATCGCCCCCTTGAAGGCCACCGGACGCGGGCGCAGCGTAGAGCCTGTGATGGTGAGCCGACGCCGCAACACCAGCCCCGCATTGAAGTCGCTCTTGGCACCGCCCTGCACGGCAATGATCACAATGCGACCATCTTCCGCCAGGCAGTCCACCTCACGCGCCACATAGTCGCCAGCCACCATATCGAGCACCACATCAACACCCCGCCCTTGCGTGATGCGCTTGGCCTCGACCACAAAATCTTGCGATTTGTAGTTGATGGCATGGTGCGCACCCAGCACCAAACAGGCGGAGCACTTGTCGTCGCTGCCCGCCGTGGCGATGACCACCGCCCCAAAGGCACGGGCCAGTTGGATGGCCGTGACGCCAATGCCGCTGGTGCCACCCTGCACAAGCAGGACCTCACCCGCTTGCAGGCGGCCGCGGTCAAAGACATTGCTCCACACCGTGAAGAACGTCTCGGGCAGCGATGCGGCCTCCACATCGCTCAAACCCTCAGGCACCGGCAAGCACTGCACGACCGGCGCCACGCACCATTCGGCATAGCCACCACCGGCCACCAGCGCGCAGACACGGTCACCCACCCGGATGCCCGCTTCGGCCATCGCCAAGGCGTCACCCGACTCCACCACGCCCGCCACCTCCAGCCCCGGCAGATCCGATGCGCCCGCGGGAGGGGCATAGTGCCCCAGCCGCTGCAGCACATCAGGCCGGTTGATGCCACTGGCACGGACACGGATCAGCAACTCGCCCGCACCCGGTTGCGGCACGGGACGCTCACCCAGAACCAACACCTCCGGCCCGCCAAAGGACGTGATCTCGACTGCGCGCATATTGCAATCCATGGAAAGTAGGATTCAAGTGAATTTGGCTGCCAGCGCCTTACAGATAAGCGCTAACAGCTACAAAATCAATAGCACCCAGATCGATTATCCAACCACCTGTTCAGACGCACCGTCCGACAACAGGGATTGTTGCTGCTGCTGTTCAGCGGGCTGGCGGCCACCGTCACGACCATGGTCGCGGCGTGGCTCGCGGTCACCACGCTCGGCGGGCGCCGGGCGGTCACTGCCACCAGCGGGACGCTCAGCCAGCACCTTCATCGACAGCTTGATACGGCCCTTTTCGTCGGTTTCCATGACCTTGACCTTGACGATCTGGCCTTCGGTCAGGTAGTCGGATACTTTTTCGACGCGCTCATGGGCAATCTGGCTGATGTGCAGCAAGCCATCCTTACCAGGCAACAGGTTGATCAGCGCACCGAAGTCCAGGATCTTGGTCACAGGGCCTTCGTAGATCTTGCCGATTTCGACTTCGGCCGTGATCTGCTCGATGCGACGCTTGGCCTCGTCGGCCTTGGCGTTGTCGGTGGCGGCGATGGTGATCGTGCCGTCTTCCTCGATGTTGATCTGGCAGCCGGTCTCTTCGGTCAGCGCACGGATCACGGAACCACCCTTGCCGATCACGTCACGGATCTTCTCGGGGTTGATCTTCATCGTGTAGAGCTTGGGCGCGAAGTTCGACACTTCGGTCTTGGCTTCACCCATGGCCTCTTGCATCTTGCCCAGGATGTGCATGCGCGCTTCCTTGGCCTGGGCCAGGGCGACCTGCATGATTTCCTTGGTGATGCCCTGGATCTTGATGTCCATCTGCAGCGCGGTAATGCCATTGGTGGTACCGGCGACCTTGAAGTCCATGTCGCCCAGATGATCTTCATCACCCAGGATGTCGGTCAGCACGGCAAAGCGGTTGGCGTCCTTGATCAGGCCCATGGCGATACCGGCCACGTGCGCCTTCATGGGCACGCCGGCGTCCATCATCGACAGGCAGCCGCCGCAGACCGAGGCCATGGACGAGGAGCCATTGGATTCGGTGATTTCCGACACCACGCGCATGGTGTAGGGGAATTCTTCCTTGGTCGGCAGAACAGCAATCAGAGCGCGCTTGGCCAGGCGGCCGTGGCCGATTTCGCGGCGCTTGGTCGAGCCCATGCGGCCCACTTCGCCGGTGGCGAAGGGAGGCATGTTGTAGTGCATCATGAAGCGGTCTTCGTACTCGCCGGCCAGGGCGTCGATGCGCTGGGCATCGCGCTCCGTGCCCAATGTGGTCACGACCAGCGCCTGGGTTTCGCCGCGCGTGAACAGGGCCGAGCCGTGGGCACGGGGCAGCACGCTGTTGCGGATCTCGATGGGGCGCACGGTGCGCGTGTCGCGGCCGTCGATGCGCGGCTCACCGGCCAGGATCTGGCTGCGCACCAGGCGCGCCTCGATGTCGAACAGCATGCCTTCGACCTTGACGGCGTCGAATTCCACGCCTTCGGCCTTGAGGCCAGCCATCACGGCAGCGTAGGCTTCGCGGCAGGCCTGGGTGCGGCTTTGCTTGTTGCGGATCTGGTAGGCGGCGGCGAGCTTGTCGTCGGCCAGGGCGCCGACCTTGGCGATCAGGGCTTCGTCCTTGGCGGGGGCTTGCCAGGTCCATGCGGGCTTGCCGGCGTCGCGCACCAGGTCATGGATGGCGTTGATGGCCACATTGCCCTGCTGGTGGCCGAACACCACGGCGCCGAGCATGATTTCTTCGGACAGCTGCTGGGCTTCGGATTCCACCATCAGCACGGCGGCTTCGGTACCCGCCACCACCAAGTCCATCTGCGAGCTCTTGCGCGCAGTCTGGCCGGGGTTCAGCACGTATTCGCCATTGATGTAGCCCACGCGCGCGGCGCCGATGGGGCCGGTGAACGGGATGCCGGAGATGGCCAGGGCGGCGCTGGTGGCGATCAGGGCGGCGATATCGGCGTCGACTTCAGGGTTCAGCGACACGGTATGGATCACCACGTGCACTTCGTTGAAGAAGCCTTCCGGGAACAGCGGGCGGATCGGGCGATCGATCAGGCGGCTGGTCAGGGTTTCGTGTTCGCTGGGCTTGGCTTCGCGCTTGAAGAAGCTGCCGGGGATCTTGCCTGCGGCGTAGGTCTTCTCGATGTAGTCCACCGTCAGGGGGAAGAAATCCTGACCGGGCTTGGCGCCCTTGGAGGCAACCACGGTAGCCAACACCACGGTGTCGTCAATATTCACCAGCACGGCGCCGGATGCCTGACGGGCGATCTCGCCCGTTTCCATGACGACGGTCTTGTCACCCCATTGGAAAGTCTTGGTGACTTTGTTGAAAATGCTCATGTTCAGCTCCTGTTTTAATAGCTGGTAGCGCACTACCAGATTGTCCTGGAGGGCAATTCAGAACACGATGCCATTCCAGTGAAGCTGCCTGCCAGCCGGTAGCAGCAACCCCATTGGAATGACACAGCTTCGCTCTGTTTTGCAACTCCGAAGTAAAAAACGCCTGAGCTAGCGGACTAACCCAGGCGTTTTCGCATGCAATGAAAATTACTTGCGCAGACCCAACTTGGCGATCAGCGCGGTGTAACGGTCAGCGTCCTTGGCCTTCAGGTAGTCCAGCAGCTTGCGACGACGGCTCACCATGCGCAGCAGGCCACGGCGACCATGGTGGTCCTTGGCGTGCGTCTTGAAGTGGGGAGTCAGTTCGTTGATGCGGGCGGTCAGCAGGGCCACTTGCACTTCTGGGCTACCAGTGTCATTGGCAGCACGGGCGTTTGCCTTGACGACTTCGGCCTTGATGGAGGATGCGATCATGTTTTTCCTTTGATGTGGCCTAGCGTGAAAGCAGGCCATGGTTTTTACTTGCGCCAGCAGCTGGAACGGCCACAGGCGTGCGTCTTGCACCATGCAAAACCTTTTGATTATACCCCGAGACGTTTTTTCAGCTGCACAACCCCCCGTGCAGGTGCTCAAGAGGCCAAAACAGCAGCGCAACCAATCCTGCGCCTCGGAATCGAATGCACAGCCCGGAGCCAGGTCCACTCCTACATCCATCACCCGCCACTTGCCCCCCCCCAGGAGGCCACCACCCCACCATGCAGCAGAAGGCATGCGCCCTACACTAGGCGGCAGTCACCTCCACACCAAGCCCCTCAGCAAAAGCTGGCACCAAGGTGTCGCCGCAGCGTTCCAGATGAACAACCACCCGCGGCGTGATTTCATCCTCGGGCGCCGGGACCGCCAGCCCGACACGCTGCGCGAACACACCGAAACAGGAGGTACTGAATTCAGTCAGCTTGCCCATGTGAGGGTCATGGATGCAGGCATGACCATCCACCACAAACGCCAGCCCGCCACCAGAAAGCTCCTGAAAAAACTGTGCGCAACAATCCGTCGATCTTCGGACCCCACCAGATCCAACAAACTGGGTGCACAACCATAGGAAGAGTCTTCACAGCAAAGGCGCTCATGCACCTCATCCACCAGACTCGACAGGTGCCGGTTTCGCGGCAACGGCCATCCGCCCCGCAGGGCTATTGAGGCATTGACGATCGGCAGGCCGATTTGCGGGGGGATGGCGGCCAGCCGGCCCTTATATCCAGCACCCAGACGCAATCTAACCAAGACCGTAGCAAAACACAACAACAGCGCAGATTGGGTGCAACGTTTGATGCAACAGAACAGGCTGCGGCCTCTGTGGCCGGCGCAAATTTTACATACCACCGACAGCGGCCACGCGCTGCCGGTCTCGGCCAATGCATTGGCCAGGCGTTTCAACCTCAGTGACCTCAACCAGGCCTGGGTGAGCGACATCACGTATATCCACACGCGCAGCGGCAGGCTGTACCTATCGGTGGTGTTGGTTCTGCATGCCCGCAAGATAGTGGACTGGGCATGGCGCCAACCATGCATGCGGAGCTGCTGCGTGCAGCGCTGCAACTCGCCATTGCGCAGCGTCAGCCGTCGCCGACGGTTGATCGCGCATTCCGACAGAGGCAGCCAGTACACCAGCGCGTTGCACCAGACGCTGTTGGCGCGCCACAGCCTAGTCTGCAGCATGAGCCGCAAGGGCAACTGCTGGAACAACGCGGTAATGGAGCGCTTATTCCTGAGCCTCAAGACGGAGCGGGTTTGGCAGCACGACTACGCCAACCATGCCGGGACCATGACCAAAATCGCCACTACATCGTGGGCTTCTACAACAGCATGCGGCTGTACTCAAAACCGAACAACTTGCCGCCCAATGAAAGAACTGCGAGCGCAAACTCAACACCAGCTTGCAGTTCGTCCATCTGGCATTCTTGGCCCTTCGGTTCAAAAGATTTTGAACCGGTTCCAAGGACAGAGTGAACAAAAGAACAACTCCAGCCCATCCGATTGCAGACACTCACCCGTAGGCTACCTATGATAGCCATTACCCACCCTTGAGCTCATTGCACGCCAAGACACACCAGCCATACATCACTGAACGAGAGCCGCGAAACCCCGATGCAAAACCACCAACGACACACCAAGCAGAACAAAGGGCGCAGCCGCTTGCTAGGCGCGCTGTTGAGCACCTGCCTAGCACTTGGCACCCTTGCCACACCCATCAATGTCAACAGCGCCCCAGGCACGACAAAATCCCACCACCCCGCCAACGAATCCAAGACAAAGAAAATCAAAGGCTCCCCCAAAGCTAAGCACCACGCCAGCCCATCAGAAGAGTCCAGACAAGAACGTGACAAAAGACTGACCCGCGAATGCCACGGCGCACCGAATGCAGGAGCGTGCCTCGGGTATGCGCGCCGTTGAAACCACTAGTCCCATCACCGAAGCCATTCATCCACCCACGGGGGGGGGGGGGGGGGGGGGGGGGGGGGGGGGGGGGGGGGGGGGGGGG
>JADMJR010000220.1 GCA_018780365.1 Acidovorax sp.
CGGGGCCGTCGCCACCGCCGGGCTGGCGGCCGTGGCCTGCGGGGTACATGTCGAAATAGCTCGACAGGTAGCGGCTGCCATCCTTGTCGCC
Source organism: Acidovorax sp. (assembly GCA_018780365.1). Classification (GTDB taxonomy): domain Bacteria; phylum Pseudomonadota; class Gammaproteobacteria; order Burkholderiales; family Burkholderiaceae_C; genus Acidovorax. Next base: position 92 of record JADMJR010000220.1, read on the forward strand.
CCACAGGTAGAGAGGCATCGACGGAATCGGCTGCGCACACACCAGCTCGCCCACTTCGTCCTTCACCGGCAAACCCTGGGCGTTCCACGACTCCACGGCCGCGCCCAGCATGCGGCACTGCATCTCGCCGGGCACCTGGGGCATCTCGCGGTGGCCGCCGATGAAAGCCCCACAGAAATCCGTGCCGCCCGAGATGTTGTTCCACCAGATGCCGGATGTGCCCAGCGCCTCGAACTGCGCCGTACCCCACTCCTGCACCTCGGGCGACAGCGGCGAGCCGGTCGTGCCCAACGCGCGGATGCGCGTGAGGTCGCCGTAGTCAGCCAGCGCGATGCCCGCCTTCATGCAGTTGGCAAAAAACGCCGCACCTGCGCCGAAGAAGGTCACGCCCGTTTCGGCCGCAAAACGCCACAGCACGCCCCAGTCCGGCTTCTCTTTGCTGCCGCCGGGGTTGCCGTCAAAGATCACGCAGGTGGTGCCCGAGAGCAGGCCGCTCATCTGCGCGTTCCACATCACCCAGCCGGTGGAGCTGTACCAGTGGTAGCGCTCGCCAAAGCTGTTGGGCTCGTAGCTGCAGCCGATGTCGTTGTGCAGCACCTTGAGCTGCAGCGCCACCAGCACCGTGCCGCCGTGGCCATGCACGATGGGCTTCGGTAACCCGGTGGTGCCGCTGGAATAGACGATCCACAGCGGGTGGTCAAACGGCAGCCACATCGGCTCAAAGGCCGTGGTTTCAGCATCATTTCGGGCTGTAGCGCTTATCCAGTCTGCCCAACCAGCTATCGAAACAGAAGCATCCAGGTTGCCCAGCAGCACGGTGTGCCGCAGGCTGGGCAGGGCCTCGCGCAGTTCTGCCAACACGGCAGTGCGGTCGTGGTCGCGGCCACCGTAGCTCACGCCATCCACGCCGATCAGCACCTTGGGCTCGATCTGGCGGAAGCGGTCGAGCACCGCATGCGTGCCCATGTCGGGCGCGCAGATGCTCCACACGCCGCCGATGCTCACCGTGGCCAGGAAGGCGACCATGGCCTCGGGCACGTTGGGCAGATACGCGGCCACGCGGTCGCCGGGCACCACGCCCTGGGCCTTGAGGTGCAGCGCCAGCGACGCGACCTGGCGGCGCAGCGCGGGCCAGCTCAGCTCACGGTGGTTGCCTTTTTCATTGCGGCTGATGATGGCGGGTTGGCCGGCGGCGTGCGCCGCATCCACATGCCGCAGCGCCTGGCGCGCGTAGTTGACCTGGGCGCCGGGGAACCACACCGCGCCGGGCATGGTGTTCTGGCCCAGCACGGCGGTGTGGGGCGTGGGCGATTCGAGTTGGAAGTAGTCCCACACGCTTTGCCAAAAAGCATCCAGCTCGGTGGTGGACCAGCGCCACAGCGCGTCGTAGCTGTCGAACTGCAGGCCGCGCGCATCGCGCAGCCAGTCCTGGTACAGACGGATCTGCGGGATGAAGGGCGGGGTGGGGGGTGTGGTTGTCTCCATGGCGACGCAGCGTACCAGCGCCCCCGCGCGCTGACCATGCCGGGCCGTCTCCGAATTGACAGCATGCATAGCATCCCTGGGCTTGACTGCGGTATTGCGCCGCGCCCCGCGTGGGCATTGCCTACACTGCCGGCCTTCCTCGTTCTGCGCACGGCGCAGAGTTTTGTTTTCTTCTTCTTTCTTGCCCTTCCCCGCCTTGCCGCGCCACCGCTGCGCGCATCGGCACCGGGCCACGCCACGGCAGGGTGCGCAGCCAGCGCGCCCGGCAGGCACACACCATGTGCCGGGCGCGGCCCGCCCCCCGCGATGTACCGGCGGGTGCAGTGGCCCTGCGGCCCTGCCCGCGCCGTCCCTCTCTGGCCCCGTTCGTGTGCCGTCTGCGCAGGCGCGGCGGCTTGTGCTGCGCCGCTTTTTCGGGCCTCATCGCCCCGTGGGCAAGCAGGCATGCAGGCACGCAGGTGTGCGGGTGCGTTCGCGCACTGCGGCACCGCTGCGCTGGGTACGGTGGGTACATCCCCTTTTCCGATTGTCAGAAAGGTGATCCATGGAACTTCTCATCTCGGCGGGCCTGATCCTCGCCATCGTGCTCTGGGGCGTTGTTGCCCCGGACGCCCTGGGCGCGGTGTTCGACACGGCGCTGGCCGCCATCACGCGCAACTTCGGCTGGCTCTACCTGTGGGTGGTGCTGGGCCTGGTGGTGATGGCGCTGGTGCTGGCGTTCAGCCGCTATGGCGACCTGAAGCTGGGCCAGGAAGACGACGAGCCCGAGTTCTCCATCGGCGCCTGGTTTGCCATGCTGTTTGCGGCGGGCATGGGCATCGGCCTGGTGTTCTGGGGCGTGGCCGAGCCCATCTCGCACTACGGCACGCCGCCGCCCGGCGTGGTGCCGCGCACGCCCGAGGCCGCCAACGCCGCCATGCGCTACAGCTTCTTCCACTGGGGGCTGCACCCCTGGGCGGTGTACAGCATCGTGGCGCTGGCGATTGCGTTTTTCCAGTTCCGCAAAGGCGGCTCGGCGCTGGCCAGCACGGCGGTGTTGGCCCTGCCCTGGGCGCCGCTGCAGCGCATCGGCCCGGCGGTCAACATCCTGGCCGTGATCGCCACCGCGTTTGGTGTAGCGGCCTCGCTGGGCATGGGGGCGCTGCAGATCAACAGCGGGCTGCACACCGTGCTGGGCGTGCCGGTGGGCGCGGCCTGGCAGGTGGGCATCATCGTGGTGACCACGGCGCTGTTCCTCATTTCGGCGGTGTCGGGCCTGGGGCGTGGCATCAAGTGGCTGTCCACCTTCAACCTGCTGGTGGCGGCGCTGCTGGCGCTGGCGGTGTTTGTGCTCGGGCCCACGGTGGTCATCATCGACACCTTCACCAACACGCTGGGCAGCTACCTGAGCGACTTCGTGCGCATGAGCCTGCGCATGACGCCCTTCCGCGACAGCAGCTGGGTGGGCAACTGGACGGTGTTCTACTGGGCCTGGTGGGTGAGCTGGTCGCCGTTTGTGGGCCTGTTCATTGCGCGGGTCTCGCGCGGGCGCACCATCCGCGAGTTCATCCTGGGCACGGTGCTGGCGCCCACGCTGGCGGCGTTCGTGTGGTTCTCGGTGTTCGGCGGCGCGGCGCTGCACCTGCAGATCATGCAGGGCGTGCCCCTGGCGGATGCGGTGAATGCCGATGTCTCCACCGCGCTGTTCGCCATGTTCCACGCCCTGCCCTGGGGGGCGGTGATGTCGGGGGTGGCCACCGTGCTGGTGCTGGTGTTCTTCGTGACCTCGGGCGACTCGGCCACGCTGGTGCTGGGCATGATGAGCACCGGCGGGCAAGAGAACCCCTCGGCACGCGTCAAGGTCGTCTGGGGCCTGCTGATCTCGGGCATTGCCATCAGCCTGCTGCTGGCCGGCGGCGTGAAGGCGGTGCAGACCGCCACCATCGTGTTCGCGCTGCCCTTCACCGCCGTCATCCTGCTCATGGCGCTGGCGCTGTGGCGCGGCGTGAAGGCCGACTGGGAGGCCGAGGACCGCCGCGACCGCGCCCTGCGCCGCCGCCTGCGCGAGATGGTGGGGCCGCCCCCGCAGCCCTAGGCCCGCAAGAAAGTGCGCGGTGCATGCGTCTATCATCCGCAGCCACACCCGCCGACACCCGCCGCCCTGCGCCCCTCGCCTCTCCTGTCCTTTCTTCGCGCCCCATGCCAATGCCCCTGCTCATGTCCGCCTGGCCCGCCCTGGTGCTGCTGCTGCCCGCCCTGGTGCTGGTGTCGGCCATCGTTTTCCTGGCCAAGGGCAACCGCCGGGCGTTTGCGCAGCTGCTGGCCCTGGCAGCGTGTTTTCTGATCGGCGCGCTGCTCATGGAATTTTTCACCTTCATGGGCGCACTCATGGCCCGCTCGGGCAGCCAGCACACCACACCCGAGGTGGGCACGGGCACACGCCAGCTGCTGGCGACCATCGCCAACCCCCGCTCCATCACCGCGCCCCCGCTGTCACTGGCCGCCTTTGCCGCGTACAGCATCCCCGCGTCTTACCTGTGGCTGCTGGTGACCTGGGGGCTGCACCTGCGCGGCAAAAAGGCGGGCCCGGCCAAGAAGAAACCGGCCAAGGGCCCGCGCAAGGCGGCCAAGGACTGAGCCAACCGAAGAACCCCGCCCACCACACCGGGTTCACCAAAATTTGAAGTTTTTAAGCCTCTGGCGCGCGGTGGTATTGGATTATTAGCTATTAATTGCATAGCAATCATGCACACAGCCGCTTGACCCAGGGCAAAACCCGCCGCACAGGCCGCGCCCACAATGGCGGGCGCGCCAGACGCCTTGTCTGGCCTTGTTGGATTTCACCCCGCCATGACCACCCCCCACCACAGCGACGTGCTCATCGTCGGCGCAGGCCCGGCGGGCCTGTCGCTGGCCATCTCCCTGGCCCAGGCCGGCTTCACCGCCACCGTGGTCGAGCAGCAGAGCGACAGCGCCCTGGCCCAGCCCGCGCCCGACGGCCGCGAGATCGCCCTCACCCACCCCAGCCGGGCCACGCTGCAGCGGCTGGGCAGCTGGGCCCATTTGGCCGACCACGAGGTGGGCCAGATCGCCGAGGCCCAGGTGCACGACGGCCCGCTGGGCCGCCACAGCGCGCTGCAGCTGAACGCGGCCAGCGGCACACACAGCGGCGATACGGCGGCCCCCGGCGCCCTGGGCTTCATCGTGCCCAACCACGCGCTGCGCCGCACGGCCCACACCGTGGCCGCTTGCACGCCGGGCGTGCGCCTGCTCACCAGCACCCAGGTCACCCGCGTGGCCACGCTGCCCGGCCATGCCGAGCTGGACTGTGTGCCCACCGCCCCCGGCGACCACACCACACCCCAGCGCCTGACGGCCCCGCTGCTGGTGGCCGCCGACAGCCGCTTCTCGGCCACGCGCCGCCAGCTGGGCCTGGGCGCGCAGATGACCGACTTTGGCCGCACCGTCATCGTCTGCCGCATGCGCCACACCCTGCCCCATGGCGGCGTGGCGCACGAGTGTTTTGGCTACGACCGCACCCTGGCCGTGCTGCCGCTGCCGGACGACCCCCAGGAGGGGCACGCGCTGTGCTCGGTGGTCGTCACCGCCGGTGCTGCCGACGCCGCCGCGCTGATGGCACAAAGCCCCGAAGCCTTTACTGCCCAGGTGCAGGCCCAGTTCAGCGACCGGCTGGGCCCCATGGCCCTGGTGGGCGAGCGTTATGCCTACCCGCTGGTCGCCGTGTATGCCCAGCGTTTTGCGGGCCACCGCTGCGCGCTGCTGGGCGACGCCGCCGTGGGCATGCACCCCGTGACGGCCCATGGCTACAACCTGGGTCTGGCCGGGGTGGAGCGGCTCACGGCCGCTCTGGTCAGCGCCCGCCAACGCGGGCAGGACATTGGCAGCGCCGACGCCCTAGCCCTCTACGCCCAGGGCCACCACCGCCATGCCTGGCCCATCTACCAGGGCACCAACGCCATCGTGCGCCTGTACACCGACGCCCGCCCGGTGCCGCGCCTGCTGCGCCAGCTGGTGCTGCAGGGCGCGCGGCGCCTGCCGCCGCTGCAGGCGGCCATCGTGGGACAGCTGACGGGCCAGACCCCCGCGTGGATGCGCATGCTGGCGCCCGGACAAGCGGCGGGGCTACGCAACGGCTAGCGGCCAGCGCCAAGCTCTACAGGCTTTCGGATAGTTGTCCCTCAACATTGAAGCGGACAGCTACTTTTCAGCTGCACAACCTCTGCCATTGGCTCGTCCCAGGCCAGTGCTACCCGTGGAACTGGCTTTGCCAGGCCACGGGTGGCGCCCCCCTGCAGGGGAAGGCGCCAAAGGCGACTCAGATGGGCTTCAATCCGTCACCGCCAACGTGGCCACCCCATACACCGGCGCGCCCAGCCAGGGCCGCCACAGCACATCCAGCGCGATGCCCGCCCAGCCATAGCCCTCGGCCGCGCTCTGCTCGCGCAGCAGCCGCAGGCGCGGATGCACGGCAGCCAGCTCGGCCATGCGGCCCACGCCCCAGCAGAACTCGGCCCCCGTGGGCCCCACACTGGGGTGCCGGGCCGCATGGCCCACGGCCTGGCGCGTCAGCACGTCCAGCACCATGCGCGAGCCGGGGGGCGCACACTGCGCAAACTCGGCCAGGATGGCCTGCACCTGCGCGGGCTGCAGGTACATGAGCACGCCCTCGCACACCAGCAGCACCGGCGGTGCGCCGCTGCGCGATGGCAGCCCCAGGCGCTGCCACCAGCCAGGCTGGGTGAGGTCCACCTCGGCCTGCCGCGCGCGCGGGCCCCACACCGGCAACAACGGGCGGCGCAGCGCCATCACCTCGGGCAGGTCGGCATCCAGCCACTGGTTGGCGTCCGTATCGAACCACTGGAAATGCTGCGTGAGCCCACAGCCCAGGTTGGCGCCCAGGCCCTGCGGGTGCGCCGCAAAAAAGGCACGCCCCGCATCCTGGATGGCGCGCGTGCGCCACAGCACATGGAACACCGTGGCCAGGTCGTCCAGCGTGGCATCCACATCGGCGCCCAGTCGCTCCAGCAGGCCCGCCGCCACGGCATCGCGGCAGTCCAGCCAGGGAAAGTAGCGCGCGCCCAGCGCCCTCGCCGCCAGCGGGATCAGCAGGGTGCTGGGCACAGGGTGCAGGTGGGCGCGCTGCAGCAGGCTGCTGGGGCGGCTGGGGCGGCTGGCCGGGGCCACACGCGGCACGGGGCTGCGCGGTGGCCGAACACGGCGTCGGGCGGGGGTCTGCGGCACGGGGCGTTCCTCCTGTGGCAGCAGGCGCCACGGTGGGGTGGGATGCAGTGAGGCCCGGGGCACAGGCCTGCGCCATTGTGAACGGATCGGGCGCGGTGCGGGTATCCGCAGCGTTACACGGGCTTACAACGCAGCAGGCCTGAATCCCTTGCCCCGTGGCTGTGTGGTCCCTACAGTCTGGCGCACCAAAGGGAGGGAAGAAAAAATGCGACGTCTTGGAAAAAGGCGCGGTGGCTTGCGTGCGCTCGCAGCCATTGCAGGGAGTTGTTTCGCGGTTGTGGGCGCTGTAGCGGTTGTCGCACCAGCAGCCTTCGCGCAAAACCAACCATTCGCTGCACCGGCACCGTTGGGGGCTGCATCTACCGGAGTATCAACACGCCCCCTGGCCCGCTCAGCCCTCTTGAAGAATGCCACTCGGAGTGATTCGACGGATGTGGTGTATAGCAACACCAGCCTGACAGCCTGCCCTGTCGGGGAAAAGCTGAAGTATTTCTTCTATTCGGAAGATACCCCTGAGTACCGTGGGCCAACTTGGTGTGGTGCGGCGCAAGCTTGGAAGGATTGGGCCAATGCCACGGATCAGGTCATCTGGCGTATTCCATACCTGATAGAGCAATGCGAAGCCGGGAACTATTGGACATACTCCCACGCATTTCAGGATGGATCGCGTTTCTACAGCCCACGATACGGTGGCATCTCAATGGTCTGCACTAAGCAGATTGATCCCCCTGAAACACCACCATTGCCAGGCGATCCCGGCAATGGTCCCGATACTCCCCCTGACCCCTCTGGCCCCTCCAGACCTCCTAAGCCCCCAGGCCCACCTAGCTGCCCTGCCGGGGAGCATGCTGGCAATCCGATTTTTCCAGCAACTGGCGACAAAAGTCAGCAGGCTGCTGACATTCTTGTGCAAGGGCCTCATGCATTGCGCTGGACCCGCAGCTACCGCAGCCTGTACGCCAACAGCCGCGCTACTTATGTGCTGCCCAATACAGGCTTAGCCATTGGCTGGAGCCACAACCACGGCGCAAGGCTTCAACCAGCGGGTAGTGCCATCGCGTGGAGCGACGGCACCGCACAGACCCTCGTCATGGGCAATGGTGACCTGCAGCGGTTCACCTATTCCGCATCCACCGCCACCTGGCAAAACCAGAACGGCAGCAAGAAGCTGCATCCCAATGCCAGCGGCTGGCTTTACACCGATCTGGACGCAGACCGCAGACTGCAGTTTTCTGCCACCGGGCTGCTGCAAAGCGTGACCGGCCGCAACGGCTGGGTGACCACCTATGGCTATGTGCAGATCAACAGCATTCCCATGCTGAAAACGGTGACCAACCAGTTTGGCCGCAAACTGCAGCTCAACTACAACACCAAGGGCCAGCTGGTCTCGGTTGCTGCGGGCAGCAAGGTGCAGGTGAGCTACGAATACGACACATCCGATCGTTTGTTGACCGCGCGCTATGCCGACAACACCACCAACACCTACCTCTACGAAAACTCCAGCTACCCGCACGCCCTGACCGGCATCGTGGACGAAAACAACCAGCGCTTCGCCACCTACGCCTATGACGACGTGGGCCGGGCCGTCAGCACCGAGCATGCCGGTGCGGTCGAGCGCTACCAGGTCGGCTACCCCGCCAGCAGCGGTGGGGCCACGACCATCACCGACCCCCTGGGCACGGTGCGCTCTTTCAACTACAGCGCCAGCCTGGGCCAGCTCGCCGTTACCGGCGCAGACAAGCCCGACGGCCTGGGCCAGCGCGACGCCGCCAGCCGCGTGCAAAGCCCGCTGGGCCTGGTCACCGCAGAAACCGACTTCCTGGGCACCACCACCAGCTACGCCTGGGACACCGCCCGCCGCCTGCCCACCGCCGTCACCGAAGCCGCAGGCCAACCCGAAGAGCGCACCACCGTCACCAGCTGGCACCCCCAGTGGCGCCTGCCGGCCACTGTGAGCGAGCCCGGACGCACCACCAGCACCACCTACGACAGCGCGGGCAACCCCCTCACCCAGACCATCACCGACACCGGTGCGGGCATGGGCAGTGGCACCGCCCGCACCACCAGCTGGACGTACCACCCCTCGGGCCTGGTCGCCACTGAAACCGCCCCCAACGGCGCCGTCACCAGCTACCAGTACGACAGTGCGGGCAATCTCACCAGCACCACCAACGCCCTGGGCCATGTCAACACCTACACCCACGACACAGCCGGCCGCGTGCTCACCCACACCGCCCCCGCCGGCCTCGTGACCACCTATACCTACGACGCCCGGGGCCGCATGCTCACCGCCAACCGGGGCGGGCAAACCACCAGGCTCACCTACCGCCCCTCGGGGCAGGTGGCCACCGTCAGGTTGCCCTACAGCCACACCATCACCTACACCTACGACGCCGCCCAGCGCATGACCGGCTGGAGCGACAACCGCAACAACACCGGCACCTACACCCTGGACGCCATCGGCAACCGCACCCGCGAGGAAGTGCGCAACGCCCAAGGGCAACTGGTGTGGCTGCTGGCGCGCAGCATCAACAGCCTGAACCGCGTGGAAAGCACCACCGTGGGCGGCCAGCAAACCACCGGTTACGGATTCGATGCCAACGGCGAGACCGTGCGCAGCACCAACGGCGCCAACGAATCCACCCACCTGGGCCTAGACGCCCTGCGCCGCGTCAAGACCATCACCAACGCCGCCAACGCAACCGCATCCCTGAGCTACAACGCCCTGGATGCCGTCACCCAGGCCAGCGACTTCAAAGGCGTAGGCACCACCTACGCCCGCGACGCCCTGGGCAACGCCACCGGCGAATCCAGCCCCGACAGCGGCCTGCAAAGCACCCAGTACGATGCCCTAGGCCTGCCCAGCACCGTGACAGATGCCCTGGGCCAGGCCACCCACATCGACCGCGACCTGCTGGGCCGCCCCACGCTCATCACCCAGCCGGGCGGCACCACCACCACCCTGCGCTACGACCTTGCGGGCCCCGCCTACAACCAGACCGACCAGCCCAACGCCAGCAAAGGCGCCTTGAGCGAAATCGTGGACGCCAGCGGCACCACCACCTACCAGCGCGACCACTTCGGCCGCGCCACCGCCAAGACCCAGACCCTGCTCAGCGGCACCGCCCGCAGCGTGGGCTATGCCTACGCCGCCAACGGCCTGCTGGCCAGCACCACCTACCCCGGCGGGCAAGTGCTGCAGCATGTCTACAACAGCACCGGCCTGCTCACCGGCCTGACCTGGGGGGGCCAGAGCCTGGTGAGCAACATCACCTGGAACCCCCTGGGCCAGCCCACCGGCTGGCGCTGGAACCTGCCCGGTGCCACAGCCGCCATCCCGGCCACCCGCAGCTACAACACCGCAGGCCAGCTCACCGCCACCGAGTTCAGCAGCTACCAGTACAACAGCGCAGGGCGCATCACCAGCCTCACGCAGAACCTCTGGAAGCCCGGTAGTACGAACCCGCTGCAAAGCACCCTGGCCCGCGCCGACACCACCTGGACCGTGCAGTACGACACCCTGGGCCGCATCACCCAGATGGGCGACAGCGTGCGCACCACCACCTACCAGTACGACGCCAACGGCAACCGCACCGCCAGCGTGCAGACCACCACCACAGGCACACCCGCCGCCACCAGCAGCATCAGCCGCACCTACGGCACCGCCGCAGGCCACAACCGGCTGCTGGGCTTTGCGCAGACCGCCGCCGCCGGAAGCAACAGCGCCACCAGCAGCGTGGCCTACCAGTACAACGCCGCAGGCGATTTGCTGGGCGACGGCCTGCGCAGCTACGCCTACGACAGCCAGGGCCGCATGGAAAGCGCCACCACCGGCGAAGGGGCTGACGCCCCCCAAACCAAATACGCCCACAACGCCCTGGGCCAGCGCGTGTTCAAGACCGAGCCGCTGTACAGCGCCGCAGGCAAACCCGCCAGCACCAAGAACCTGAACAACCTGCTGGCCGATGACGGCGACGACGACAGGGAGCCCCAGGGCGAACAGCCCGGCCTTATCCAGCAATTGCTCAACTTCTTCTTCAGCAAACTCTGGAGCCCCGCCACCAGCGATGCCGAGAAGCTGGGCTGGACCTATGTGTACGCAGAAGACGGCAGCCTGCTGGCCGAGTACGGTGAAGGCAGCGCCGCCACCTCAGGCAGCGCGCAATACCTGTGGCTGCCCACGGCCAATGGCCCCATGCCCATTGCGGCGGTGGTCAACGGCCAGACCTATGCTGTGCACAGCGACCACCTGAACACCCCCAGAAAACTCACCCAGGCCAATGGGCAGGCGGTGTGGCAGTGGGCGTACAGTGCGTTTGGGGATGAGCAGCCGACCACGGCGGCCAAGCGGTTTACGAGTGAGATGACCGTCCCGACGACGGGCACGACCAGCATCCCTGAAGTTACATTCAACCTGCGGTATCCGGGGCAGTACTTTGATAAGGAGACGGGGCTCCATTACAACTACTTCCGTACGTATGCGCCGGGTACGGGGCGGTATACGCAGGCTGATCCGATTGGGCTGGATGGGGGGTGGGATCGGTTTGGGTATGTGAGGGAGAATCCGCTTAGCTTTACCGATCCGATGGGCTTGGTGGATAGTTTTGATGACGCACTCGCATCAGCTATCGCTCGCGGCGATGTGCGGCAATTGGAAGCCCTTATGGAAGGGTTATCACCCGCACAGCAAGCCGCTGCACGCAATGCAATCGAGAAGTTCACTTCGCGGGCTGGCGACTGGATTGGAAAAAACTGCCAAGGCTCTATCAATCGCGAGTTTCCCGGGCAGTTTAGAGACCGCACGTTGAAGGAAATTCTCGATCAAGCAAAAAGTGGCGACAGTGCCGCCAAGAAGGCATGGAAGCTTATCAATGACAACCGATTCAAGAAATAGTGGCCCACAATTTGCCGCGAATTTGCTATTCCGTTCTTCACGAAATGGCCAGTTTGCAGAGACGAATCTGTGGGAAGAAGTCATCGTTTTAATCAATGCTGAAAGCGAGGCGGATGCCTACATTACCGCAAATGCAATGGGGAGATCCAGAGAATCCTATTACATTACTTCGGATGGAGTTGAGGTTGCATGGTTGTTCTACAGAGTAGAGCGCGTATTTGGATTAATGGATTTACCGCTGCAACATGGCTCTGAGGTGTTCTCGCGACATCTACGAGACCTTGAGGTTCAAAGCATTCTCAAACCGTTTGATGAGTACTGATTCGAGAGTGTAAGCACAAGTTGAGCAACGGGGTCAGGTCTTGCCTTTTGCCTAGATAACGAAGCAAAGGATTCAAACTGAATTGCAACCCGCCGCGCACATGCTGGCTTGTAGCTACTCAAAACTCCTAAATTGATAGCTATCAGCGCTTACCCATCAGGCGGAAACGCCCAATTTAGCTTCAAACCCAGCAAGACCAACCGCCTGCTGGGCTTTGAGCAGCCCGCTGCCGCTGGAGGCAGCAGCGCCGCACGCAAACCCGCCAGCACCAAGAACCTGAACAACCTGCTGGCCGATGACGGAGATAGCGACAAGGCTCCCCAGGGCGAACAGCCCGGCCTCATCCAGCAATTGCTCAACTTCTTCTTCAGCAAACTCTGGAGCCCCGCCACCAGCGATGCCGAGAAGCTGGGCTGGACCTATGTGTACGCAGAAGACGGCAGCCTGCTGGCCGAGTACGGTGAAGGCAGCGCCGCCACCTCAGGCAGCGCGCAATACCTGTGGCTGCCCACGGCCAATGGCCCCATGCCCATTGCGGCGGTGGTCAACGGCCAGACCTATGCTGTGCACAGCGACCACCTGAACACCCCCAGAAAACTCACCCAGGCCAATGGGCAGGCGGTGTGGCAGTGGGCGTACAGTGCGTTTGGGGATGAACAGCCGACCACGGCGGCCAAGCGGTTTACGAGTGAGATGACTGTCCCGACTACGGGCACGACCAGCACTCCCGAAGTCACGTTCAACCTGCGGTATCCAGGGCAGTACTTCGACAAGGAGACGAATCTCCATTACAACTATTTCCGCTCTTATTCACCGCTAAGCGGTAGATATACGCAGGCCGATCCGATTGGGTTGGATGGGGGGTGGAATCGGTTTGGGTATGTGGAGGGAAATTCGCTGAACTTCATCGATCCCTTGGGCTTAGACCGAAGCATTGTAAATCTCGGCGGAGGTTGGACGGGTGGAGTTGATATTATTCCCAATTCACCAGGGAAATTTGAAATTCATGTATTCGACAAATCTGGCAAGGAAGTTGGAATGTATGGCCCGAATGGATGGTTTGACAAACACGGTCACAAGGGCAAACCCGCAAACTGCCCACCGGGAGTAGAGGATCACCTCAAGGGCCATGCGATAGATATCCTTCGCCGTTCGGGGGCTCTTCCACCCAAAGGTCAAGCAAATATTAAGGGCGACCGCTGGATGACCGAGCAAAGGGGAGGCGGAGGAGGTTTTGTCGGTGGAGGCGGTGGAGGCGGGGGCCTCAGACCATTTAATCCAAACAGGATTCCATACAACTGAATTCTCCGAAAAACTGATTACTGACAGCTCCATGAAATATATCCAGCAATTTCCAGGAGGAGAGTGGGATTTGACAGCCTACTTTGTTTATTTAAATGCCAATCAGGGAAAATTTCCGCTGGAAGCAATTAATTTTGCGTTGGACCAAAGAAACTATGATTTAACTAGCCACCAAAGTCTTCACGATGCCTGGCTTGAGTGGTTTTTGGTTAGCGAGCCGGCCACAGGTGCTAGGTCAGAGACCAGAGGTATTCAGATTGAGTGTCGTCTTCTGGGGCCCTTTCACGACTGCTACATTGAATTGAAGTATATTGACGTGCAAGAGTACAAAATTACTGCAGGCCGAGTCACGAAAAACCCGTTAGTAGGACATGGTGACTTGCTTATGCATGAGATGCGAATCGAGCGGTCATATTTGATCCATGAAATGGTATTTTCTGGTGGTTCAATCGTTGAAATAACATCTGGAAGATTTTCGCATCAGCTTATTAATCGATAGCATCAATGCGGGTATCGGGATCAGTCTTGCCCTTTACCTGAATCACAAAAAATGCAGGATTCAAGCTGAAATGTGACCCGCCCCACATATGCCGGCTTGTAGCTATTGAGTAGTCCTAAATTGATAGCTATCAGAGCTTGTCCATCAGGCGGAAACGCCCAATTTGGCTCCAAACCCAGCAAGGCCAACCGGCTGCTGGGCTTTGAGCGGCCCGCTGCCGCCGGATGCAACGGCGCCGCAGGCAAACCCGCCAGCACCAAGAACCTGAACAACCTGCTGGCCGATGACGGCGACGACGACAGGGAGCCCCAGGGCGAACAGCCCGGCCTTATCCAGCAATTGCTCAACTTCTTCTTCAGCAAACTCTGGAGCCCCGCCACCAGCGATGCCGAGAAGCGGGGCTGGACCTACGTATTCGAGGCACTGCTCAACCCGCGCTGCACTGCGAGGCCTTGAGCGCGCGCACTGAGCCGTGACACAACAGGGTGTACCGGCCTCAGCCGCTCACTGACGCAGTGGCTTGTTCAAACACAAACCCCAGCGCGCGGATCTCGTCCTCGCTCATATGCACCTCTATCAGCTCTGGCTGCCTCGCTTCGATTGCGCGACGACGCTCATAGTTGGTGGGAGGGCCATTGTCGATCTGGCGGCGATCTTTGCCGCTGCGCCGCTCCGCGCTTCTTCTGTGTTCGACGGTCATGCTGCTGGTGGGTTGATTGGGATGAATGTTTAGATGTGTCTTTGAGACTCCCCTTTGCGCCATTTGGCTGAACCCAATACAGCGCCTTGTCGTTTCTTGGCTGCCTGCAACGGGTCGGGAAGTGCGATTTGAAAGATACCTCTGCCCAACACCTGTGAGAAGGAGGCATGACATTTGTTGACGATCTGCGCCGCCGGTACGTGTCAAAGATGTGAAGCTAGCTGTCGCATCCCGAAGCGGAGGATTCAAGCTGAATTGCAATGCGCCCTGCATCAGCAGGTAGCTGTTGAAAACTCCTAAATCGATAGCTACCGATGCTTACCCAGCGGGCGGTAACACCCAATTTGGCGCTCAACACGGCAAGGCCAGCCCGGCTGCTGGGCTTTGAACAGACCGCGCACACCACGGGGGAAGGGGCAGACGCCCCCCAAAGCAAATACGCCCACAACGCCCTGGGCCAGCGCGTGTTCAAGACCGAGCGCCGCTGACCTCGCCACAGGCAAGCCCGCCAACGGCTTGGAAGGTCTGGGCGCCCGCGCTAGTCTTTCACCAACGCCCACACCAGCGCCACCCCCGCCGCCACCAGGTCGCCCGTGAATAAGCTGTCGGCAGCATCGCTGCTGCTGGTAAATGCACGCTTTTGCCGTTCGCGTTCGGCGCGGCTGCGGTCGCGCTCCAGGGCCACCAGGGCGTCGCCGATGTCCACCGAGGGGGTGGCGTGGGTGGTGCGCTCGGTGCTGGCCTTGGCGTAGCCCTCCATGGCGCGCACCACGGCGTCGGGGTCGATGAGGGAGAACGCGGCGCGGCAGTAGGGGCAGGCGTGGTCCTTGCGGATGTCCACGGGGGCGCCACAGCTGGTGCAGTAGATGGCGCCCACGCGTTTGGCCAGGTCGTCGATCTCGGGGCGCGTCATGTGGCGCACAAAGCCTTTTTCGACCATGAAGGACGAGAAGGTGCTGAAGCGGCCATGCAGGCGCCCGCAGCGGTAGATCATGTAGCGGCCGCTGCGCACCACGTCAAAACCTTTGGCCAGGCTGGTGTTGCAGCGCGGGCAGGCCATGCGTTCTGCCAGGGGCTGGTGCTGGTCGGTGCGGTGTTCGTGCAGCAGGCGGAACAGCTCGACCACCGACTGGGGCGCGAGCTTGAGGTTTTCGTGCCGGTCGAACCACAGGCCCTGGCAGGCAAAACAGATGTCCAGCTCCAGTGAGTGCCCCTGGTTGCTGGTGAAACGGTGTACCTCCATGGGCTGGCGGCAGGAGGGGCAGGAAGGCAGAGGGTGCATGGCGGCGGTGCCTGTAGGAGGCAGAGCGGGATTGGCCCAAATGCTAACCCGGCGCAAGGCGGGCGGGCGCCTGGCGAATGACGCGCAGGTTCACGGCAACGCCATGCCCATCCACTAGCATTCGCGCCTCAACAACAAGGAACCAACAACATGGGATTCATGAACTGGCGCGCAAAAAGCGCCGATGTGCTGCAACAAGGCGGGGTGATTGCGCCCGACGAGCGGCTGCCCTGGCCGCAGACGGCGGTGATGGGCGTGCAGCACGTGATTGCGATGTTTGGCGCCACGGTGCTGGCGCCCATCCTGATGGGGTTTGACCCGAACGTGGCGATCTTGATGAGCGGCGTGGGCACGCTGATCTTCTTCCTCGTCACCGGCGGCAAGGTGCCCAGCTACCTGGGGTCGAGTTTTGCGTTCATCGGCGTGGTGATTGCGGCCACGGGGTATGCGGGCCAGGGGCCCAATGCCAACATTGCCGTGGCGCTGGGCGGCATCATCGCCTGCGGTTTGCTCTACACGCTGATTGGCGTGCTGGTGCAGGCGGTGGGCACGGGCTGGATCGAGCGCTTCATGCCGCCCGTGGTCACGGGCTCGGTGGTGGCGGTGATCGGCCTGAACCTGGCGGGCATCCCCATCAAGAACATGGCGGCCAGCAACTTCGACAGCTGGATGCAGGTGGTGACCTTTGTGAGCGTGGGCCTGGTGGCCGTACTCACGCGCGGCATGGTGCAGCGCCTGCTGATTCTGGTGGGCTTGATCGTGGCGAGCATCATCTACGCGGTGCTGACCAACGGCCTGGGGCTGGGCAAGCCCATGGACCTGTCCGCACTGGCCAACGCTGCATGGTTTGGTTTGCCCAACTTTGCTGCGCCGGTGTTCGAAGCCAATGCCATGCTGCTGATTGCGCCCGTGGCCATCATCCTGGTGGCCGAGAACCTGGGCCACATCAAGGCCGTGACGGCCATGACGGGCCAGGACCTGGACCGCTACATGGGCCGCGCTTTCATTGGCGATGGTGTGGCCACCATGGTGAGCGGCGCTGCAGGCGGCACGGGCGTGACGACCTATGCCGAAAACATCGGTGTGATGGCGGCGACCAAGATCTATTCCACCGCCGTGTTCTTGCTGGCGGGTGTGTTTGCGCTGGTGCTGGGCTTTTCCCCCAAGTTCGGCGCGCTGATCCAGACCATTCCGCTGCCGGTGATGGGCGGCGTGTCCATCGTGGTGTTTGGCCTGATCGCGGTGGCGGGCGCCAAGATCTGGGTGGACAACAAGGTGGACTTTTCGCAGAACAAGAACCTCATCGTGGCGGCCATCACCCTCATCCTGGGCACGGGCGACTTCACGCTCAAGTTCGGCCAGTTTGCGCTGGGCGGCATTGGCACGGCCACGTTTGGAGCGATCCTGCTGTACGCCTTGCTCAATCGCAAAGCCCGATGAAGTTTGTAAGGGTTAACCCTTAATTTGTAAGCAACAAACGCTAGCATCCTGGCTTTGTTCCGGGCCGTTCGCCTGCGAGGCGCACGGCCCTTTTCTTTTTGCGGAGCCTGTTCCATGTCCCTGGCCGATCGGGTGCTGTACCCCGACTTTCTCTCCCGCACGATGTCTGCCGACGAGGCGGCCGCGTTGATCCCTGCCGGTGCCCATGTGGGCATGAGCGGCTTTACCGGCGCGGGCTACCCCAAGGCCGTGCCCGGCGCGCTGGCGCGCCGCATCGAGAGCCTGAACGCGCAAGGCCATGGCTTCAAGATCGGCCTGTGGACGGGCGCCAGCACCGCACCCGAGCTGGACGGCGCGCTGGCCCAGGTGGACGGCATCGAGATGCGCCTGCCCTACCAGTCCGACCCCACGGTGCGCCGCCAGATCAATGCGGGGCACATGCAGTATGTGGACATCCACCTGTCGCACGTGGCGCAGTTTGTGTGGTTTGGCTTTCTGGGCAAGCTCGATGTGGCGGTGGTCGAGGTGGCGGGCGTGTTGCCCGACGGGCGGCTGATCCCGTCATCGTCGGTGGGCAACAACAAGACCTGGCTGGACCAGGCCGACAAGGTGATCCTGGAAGTGAATGCCTGGCACAACCCGCAGCTGGAGGGCATGCACGACATCTACTACGGCACCGACGTGCCGCCACACCGCAAGCCCATCCCTATGACGCGGCCCGACGAGCGCATCGGCGAGCCCTACCTGCGCTGCGACCCGTCCAAAGTGATTGCCGTGGTGGTGACGAACCAGCCCGACCGCAACAGCGTCTACGCCGCACCCGACGACACCTCGAACCGCATTGCGGGCCACATCATCGAATTTTTGCAGCACGAGGTGAAGAAGGGCCGCCTGCCCCAGGACCTGCTGCCGCTGCAGTCGGGCGTGGGCAACATCGCCAACGCGGTGCTGGCGGGGCTGAACCACGGGCCGTTCGAGAACCTCACGGCCTACACCGAGGTGCTGCAGGACGGCATGCTGGACATGCTGCGCTCGGGCAAACTCGCCAGCGCCTCGGCCACGGCGCTGTCGCTGAGCCCCGCCGCCATGCAGGACTTCAACGAGCGCATCGACTACTACAAGCAGCGCATCGTGCTGCGCCCGCAGGAGATCAGCAACCACCCCGAGCTGATCCGGCGCATGGGCCTGATCGCGATGAACGGCATGATCGAGGCCGACATCTACGGCAACGTGAACAGCACGCACATCATGGGCTCGGCCATCATGAACGGCATCGGCGGCTCGGGCGACTTTGCGCGCAATGCCTACCTGTCGATCTTCATGACACCATCGCTGGCCAAGAACGGCAGCATCTCGTGCATCGTGCCCATGGCCTCGCATGTGGACCACACCGAGCACGATGTGCAGATCCTCGTGACCGAGCAGGGTTTGGCCGACCTGCGTGGGCACTCGCCCTCGCAACGGGCGCAGATCATCATCGACCGCTGCGCGCACCCGGACTTCCGCCCTGCGCTGCACGACTACGTGGCCCGCGCCAAGCGGGGCGCCGTGGGCCAGCACACACCGCACCTGCTGAACGAAGCGTTGTCGTGGCACCAGCGGTATGTGGAGACGGGCAGCATGCGCGCGCCAGCGGCCCCCGCCAACCCCGCCAGCCCGGCATAAAGGTCTCCCCCCAGCCCACAGGCCTTTGACAGCCAAATGGCAGCTTGGGCAGATAAAATCAGGGTTAACCCTAGGTCCAGAGACCTCCCCTGTTCAACATCCACCAGCCCCTGCCCGGGGCTGGTGGCTTTTTTGTCTGCCCATTTTCACCATGCAACGCCGTCAATTCACCCAATCCCTCGTGGCCGCCAGCACCGGCCTGCTGCTTGCCACCTCGTCGCGCGCCGTGGGCGTGCAAGACCCCATGGACGCCAAGAGCGTGACCATTGGCTGCTCGCTGGGCACCAGTGGCGCACTGGCCAGCCTGGGCAAAGAGCTCAAGCAGGGGCTGGATGCGGGCATTGCACAGGCCAATACCAAGGGCATCCATGGCCGCGAGATCAAGCTGCTGGCCATGGACGATGGCTACGACGCTGCGCGCTCGGAAGACAACGCACGCAAGCTGATCGCCGACAGCAATGTGGTGGCCCTGCTGTCGTGCATGGGCACGGCCAACAACCAGCGCATCCTGCCGCTGGTGGACGAAGCGCAGATTCCCTACGTGGCCCCGCAAAGCGGCGCCACCTCGCTGCGCAAGGCCGAATACCGCTCGGTGTTCCACGTGCGTGCCAGCTACACCGACGAGGCCCAGCGCCTGGCGCAGAAGCTGGTGTCCATGGGCATCACCGAGCTGGCCGTGGTGTACCAGGACACGGCCTTTGGCCGCGAGTTTCTGGCCGATGTGAGCAAGGCCCTGGCCGCCGCCAAGCAGCCCGCGCCCAAGGCCTTCAAGCTCGATGCACAAGGCGCGCAGGTGGCCGACGTGGTGGGCAAGGCCGTGGCCGCCAAGCCCAATGCGGTGCTGCTGGGCACGGCAGGCGACATCACCGCCACGCTGGTCAATGAGTTCAAGAAGGTCTCGCCCAGCACGCCGCTGGCCGCCACCAGCGTGGCGCTGTCGGGCGACAACCTGCGCCAGCTGGGCGGCAAGGCCTCGGGCATTGCACTGTCGATGGTGCTGCCTGACGCGGCCCGCACCAGCTTTGCCGTGGTGCGCGACTACCAGAAGGCCATGCGCGCACTGGGCTACCAGGAGTTCTCGGCCCGCAGCTTTGAAGGCTATGTGAACGCCCGCGTGCTGGCCGAAGGCCTGGAGCGCGCCGGCCGCGACCTGACCCGCGCCAAGCTGCGCAACGCCCTCGCAGGCATCCGCAGCAATGACCTGGGCGGCCTGTCCATCGACTACGCAGGCGGCGCGCCCTATGTGGGATCGCGTTTTCTGGACCTGGGCGTGATGGGCGCCAACGGCCGCTTTATCGGCTGATCGGCTGACCACGGGCCACGCCGCACCACGCCCGGCACCGGGCGTGACCGGGCTGCGGCATCAGCCCAGGAAGCGGCCCGCGCCGTTGAGCACCCCGAGGTCGATGAAACGCGAGCCCACAAAAGGCGACTGGCCGCTGTAATCGACCACAAAACCGCCCATGTCCCAGTTGCGGATACCGGCCAGCGCATTGCGCAGCTTGGTGCGGCTGGGGTCCGAGCCCGCGCGCTCCAGGCCTTCGGCCAGCACACGCATGTTGACGTAGGCCTCCAGGCTGCCCAGCGTGAAGTCCTGCTGGCCCTTGGCCCGCATGGCGGCCTGGTAGTCGCGCACCAGCTGGGTCTTGGCACGGTTGGGGTCGGGCATGACCATGGTCACGGCAATGCCGCTGCCCGCATCGCCCAGCTGCTTGAGGCCGTCGCTGGTCAGCGTCACGCTCACCCCGGCCATCAGCACGCCCGGCACGGTTTTCTTGACGCCGCGCACCAGCTCCACCGAGGCCGCGCCCGCCGTGGCCAGCAGCACGGCGGCGGGGCGGGCCTCGGCCACCTTGGCCAGCACGTCGGCCAGGTTCTTGCCGTCGGTGGCGAGTGCGGCCTGGACGGTGGGTTGGATGTTCTGCTCGGCCAGCGCGCGCGTGGCGTCTTCCAGCATCTCGCGGCCATAGCCGTTGTCCAGGTACACCACACCAATGCCCTTGAGCCCCATGCCCGCCAGGCGCTGCACCAGGCGGCGCACTTCGTCGGTGTAGCTGGCGCGCACATGGAACACGTTGCGCCCGCCCTTGCGCAGCGACGACGCGCCCGTGAGCGGCGCCACATAAGGGATGCCGGCCTCTTCGATCAGCGGCAGGATGGCCGTGTTGTTGGGCGTGCCCACACAGGACAGCAGCGCAAAGGCGCTGCCCTGGCCAATCATCTGCTTGACGTTGTCGGTGGTGCGCTGGGGCACATAGCCGTCGTCCACCATGTTGAACTGCAGCGTGCGGCCATGCACGCCGCCCCGGCCGTTGATGTGTGAGAGCGCCGCTTCGGCACCCTGCTTGATGTCCTGCCCAAAACCCGCCAGCGGGCCGCTGAGTGCGGCCGAGCAGCCGATGGCGAGCGTCTTGCCGGTGATGCCGCCCTCTTGCGCCCAGGCATTGCGCATGAACACGGGGGCGGCCATCACGGCGGTGGCACGGGAGGCAAGGGTGACAAACTGGCGACGCTGCATGGGGAACCGACTCCGGGAAAAAAGCACAATGCACAACCCGGGCACGCAGGATGAATCTGCATGCTGACCCGGCAAGCCGCCGACTCCCGGGGGAACCCGGCATTCTATGTAGCAACCTGGCGGCGCAGTAGTGTGCTGCCTCTACCCCGCCCCCTTTTCGAGACCGCCATGCCCATCTGGAAAAAGCCCATCGATCTGGCCCTGCTGAAGGCCGCCAACCGCAACACCGCCGTAGAGCACCTGGGCATCGAATTTGTCGAGGTGGGTGACGACTTTCTGCGCGCCCGGGTGCCGGTGGACCACCGCACCATCCAGCCTTTTGGCCTGCTGCACGGCGGCGTCAGTGTGGTGCTGGCCGAGTCCATGGGCTCCACAGGCGCCTACTACGCCCTGCCCGAGGGCTACCGCGCCGTGGGCCTGGACATCAACGCCAACCACCTGCGCTCTGCCACCAGCGGCTGGGTGACCGGCACGGCCAAGCCTGTGCACATCGGCCGCACCACGCATGTGTGGCACATCGATCTGCACAACGAAGCGGGCGAGCTGACCTGTGTGTCGCGGCTGACGATGGCGATCCTCGCACCGAGGTAGAGGACTTCCCCCTGAGCGGCTGCGCCGCTTCCCCCTTCTCTCGAATCGCTGGCGCGATTCGAGAGAAGGGGGACGATGCCCTCGCTGCGGGGCGGCCCTTGCTCGGCATCCCTGGTCTGGGGCGCGCCGATTTCAAACGGTTGCTGGAAATTCGAGTGGAATTGGCCGTTACCGCGCGACCAACATGCATTGATAGCTATCTATTCAGTAGCATTCTGCTGCGCCAGGCGCTCGCTTTTCCAGTACACATCGTCGCCGCCGTCCATGCGGTTGAGCACGCGGGCGAGCACGAACATCAGGTCGGAGAGGCGGTTGAGGTACTGGCGCGGGGCGTCGTTCAAGGCCTCTTCGTTGCCCAGGGCGACCACGGCGCGTTCAGCGCGGCGGGCCACCGTGCGGCAGATGTGGGCCTGGGATGCGGCGCGGGTGCCTGCGGGCAGGATGAACTCCTGCAGGCGCGGCAGCGCGGCGTTGTGGTGGGCCAAGGCGTCGTCCAGTGCCAGCACCGCGTCGGCCTTGAGCAATTCAAAGCCCGGAATCGACAGCTCGCCACCCAGGTTGAACAGCTGGTGCTGCACCTCGACCAGCAGGGTGCGGACGTCATCGGGCATGGGCTCGCACAGCAGCAGGCCGATGTGGGAATTGAGTTCATCCACATCCCCCATGGCGTGGATGCGCAAGCTGTTCTTGGAGACGCGCTGGTTGTTGCCCAGGCCCGTGGTGCCTGCGTCGCCGGTGCGCGTGGCGATCTGTGAAAGTCGGTTGGCCATGGCGGTGCCTTGCAGAAAACGTGGAAGAAGGAGAAGCGTGATTCTCCGCCAGCCGCGCCACATGGCTATTGAGCTACGTCTTGGCACATCCCGGCCACACAACAACACACAACGCGCCCCCACCGTTACATGGCGCAGGCAAATGTTGGCCCAGGCAACAGCAGGCAAGAGTGCTGGCGTGTGCGGCCTGGCTGCGGTGCAATGAAACCCTGTTCAACTTCGAAGGAGCTTCGCTTCCCATGAAAGCACTGCAACGACGCACTTATTCGTTCGACACCCGCAGCGTGATGCTTTTTGCGGCCCTCTCCCTGGGCGGCATGGGTGCATTGCATGCGCAGACCGCCGCGTCCTCCAGCCAGGCCGCGCCCTATTCCTATGGCCCCGGCACGGGCAACCCGTCCAGGGCGGCGACCGACGCCTTCAACCGCGCCGACACCGACAAGGACGGCAAACTGAGCGAGAAAGAAGCGACCCGACTGCCAGCCATCAGCCAGCGCTTCAAGGAACTCGACACGGATCAGAACGGAACGCTGTCCACGTCCGAATTCGAGAAGGGCATGCACTCTTGATCGATCCATGTTCGCCGGGGCCATGACCGCCAAGCTTGCTTCCGGCGAATCTCCATCCACGGTACTTCACAGGCCCTTCCGGGAACCAACTCCCGAGAAGGGCTGGGCGCATGCACTGTGTCCCGGAAACCCGCAGTCACTCAATCGTGCAGCGACGACAAGAACTGCTGCAGCTCCGGCGTCTGCGGGTTGCCGAACAGCTCTGCAGGCGTCCCCTGCTCATGCACCCGCCCCTGGTGCATGAAGATCACGCGGTCGCTGACCTTGCGGGCGAAGGCCATTTCGTGCGTGACCATCATCAGCGTCATGCCCTCTTGCGCCAGCGACTCCACCACGCGCAGCACTTCGCCCACCAGTTCGGGGTCCAGCGCCGAGGTGATCTCGTCGCACAGCAGCACCTGCGGCTCCATGGCCAGTGCGCGCGCAATGGCCACGCGCTGCTGCTGCCCGCCCGAGAGCTGGTCGGGCATGGCGTCGAACTTTTCGGCCAGGCCCACGCGGGCCAACAGCTGGCGCGCCTGCGCCTCGGCGGCCTTGGCATCGCGTGCTTTCACCAGCGTGGGCGCCAGCATGATGTTGCGGCCCACACTGAGGTGCGGGAACAGGTTGAAGCTCTGGAAGATCATGCCCACCTGCTGGCGCAGCTCGCGCATGGCCGTGGGGCTGTCGTGCAACAGCTTCTTGCCATTGACGCTGAGTGCGCCTTCCTGGAACTCTTCCAGCCCGTTCACACACCGCAGCAGCGTGCTTTTGCCCGAGCCGCTTTTGCCGATGATGGCGATCACCTCGCCACGCTGCACCTTGAGGTCGATGCCCTTCAGCACTTCGTTTGTGCCATAGGACTTGCGCAGGGCCGTGATGTCCACGATGGGTGGCTCACCCACCACGATGCCATCGTGGGCGGGAGTCGGGATTTCAACGGCGGTTGCCATGGAGTTTCCTTTCAAGGGACTGCGCCACCAGGCTCACCGGGAAGCACAAAACAAAGTACAGCAGGGCCACGCAGGCGTAGACCAAAAAGGGCTGGTAGGTGGCGTTGGAGATCATGCTGCCCGCCTTGGTCAGCTCCACGAAGCCGATCACCGACGCCAGCGCCGTGCCCTTGATCACCTGCACCAGAAAACCCACCGTGGGCGGCACCGCAATGCGCAGCGCCTGCGGCAGCACCACATGGCGCAACTGCTCGCCGAAGTTCAGCGCCAGGCTCTGCGCAGCCTCCCACTGCCCCTTGGGGATGGCGGCCACACAGCCGCGCCAGATCTCGGTGAGGTAGGCGCTGGTGTAGAGCGTGAGCGCAAACGCGGCCGCCGTCCACGGCGAGGTCTTGATGCCGAACAGCGCGATGCCGAAGTACGCCAGGAACAGCTGCATGAGCAGCGGCGTGCCCTGGAACACCTGCACATAGGCACCCACGGCCCGCTCGGCACCACGCACTTTGGACAGGCGCGCTACCAGCAACAGCAGGCCCACCAGGCCACCACCGATGAAGGCGATGAGGGAGAGACTCACCGTCCAGCGCGCCGCCAGCAGCAGGTTGCGCAGGATGTCCCACAACGAGAAATCAACCATGGGGTGTTACCTCCCGACCAGGAAACGCGCGCCCACCCACACCAGCAGCCGGCGGGTGAGCATGGACAACAGCAGATACACCACCGTGGCCAGGATGAAGGCCTCGAACGCGCGGAAGGTGTTGCTCGAAATGAGGTTGGCGGCGTAGCTCAGCTCGGGCGTGGAGATCTGCCCACACACGGCCGAGCCCAGCATCACGATGATGATCTGGCTCACCATGGCGGGCCACACCTTTTGCAGCGCGGGCGGCAGCACCACACGCCGGAAGGTCTGGCCTGGCGTGAGGGCCAGGCTGTGCGCGGCCTCGATCTGGCCACGTGGCGTGGCCTCGATGCCCGCGCGGATGATCTCGGCCGAATAGGCCCCCAGGTTGATCACCATGGCCAGCACCGACGCGAACTCGGGCGACAGCTTGAGCCCCAGCGCGGGCAGGCCGAAGAACAGAAAAAACAGCTGCACGATGAAGGGCGTGTTGCGCACCAGTTCCACATAGCTGGCCACGGCCCAGCGCAGCGCGGTGGGCCGGTGGCCCAGGTTGCGCGCGCGCGCCCAGGCACAGGCCGTGCCCAGCAGCAGGCCCAGCACCGTGCCCACAATGGTGAGGGCTATGGTCCAGGCCACGCCGCGCGCCAGCAGCGGCCAGGCGGACAACACGGTGGAGAAATCAAGTTGGATCAGCATGGTGCTTGCGCCCTGCGGTGGTCATTCGTCACGGTGTATGCCGGGTTCGTTTTTCACAGCCCCCCCTCCGTTCGGGCTGCGCCCGTCGAAGCCTGGGCGCAGCGTGATCAACCGGGGCGGGCTTCGACAAGCTCAGCCTGAACGGTAGGGGTGAAGTCCGTCACAAGGGCCGGATCACACCAGCCCCCGTGGCCATCACAGCGGCAAGTCGCCCGCAGGGCGGCCCAGCCACTTGCTGGACATCTTGTCGATGTCGCCGGATTTGCGCGCCTCGGCAATGATGTCGTTCACACGCAGGCGCAGCTTGTCCTCGCCCTTGGCCACACCGATGAAGTTGGGGCTGTCTTTCAGCAGCAGCTTGTATTCGGTCTGCAGGTTGGGGTTCTTGACCATGATGGTCCCGGCCGTCGATGCGCTGGTGGCAATCGCCTGCGTCTGGCCCGACACGAAGGCCGAGATGCTGGCCGCGTGGTCTTCAAAACGCTTCACGTCCACACCGGGGGGCGCGACCTTGGCCAGTTCCTGGTCCTCCATGGCGCCACGTGTCACGGCCACCGACTTGCCGGTGAGGTCGGCAAAACTCTTGATGGCCAGGCTCTTGCTGGCAAACACGGCCTGGAAGAACGGGGCATAGGCGGCGGTGAAGTCGATGACCTTCTCGCGCTCGGGGTTCTTGCCCAGCGTGGAGATCACCAGGTCGGCCTTCTGCGTCTGCAGGTAGGGGATGCGGTTGGCGCTGGTCACGGGGATCAGCTCGACCTTCACGCCCAGCTTGGTGGCGATGTAGTTGGCCATCTCCACGTCCAGGCCCTGGGGCTTGAGGTCGGTGCCGACAAAGCCGTAGGGCGGGTAGTCGGTGGGAATGGCGATCTTGATTTCCTTGGCCTTGAGGATGTTGTCCAGCGCGTTCTGCGCGTGGGCAGCAGGCGCCATCAGGGCCGCAGACAGGCCGGCGGCAGCAAGCACGCCCAGGGTCAGGCGGCGGGTGGACGACAGGGCGCGGACGGTGGTCATAACAAGGCTCCTAGGTAGGTGGATGCGTCGGTGGAAGCGTCCTTGTCGGACGCCGGTGGAAGGGAACTTTTGCGGGTGCGGGCCTTGGGCGCCCTGGGCACCTTGGCGGGCGCTGCGCTGCCCAAAGACGGCGGGCTCTTGCGCACCGGAGCGAGCGCATCGCGCAGCCCGGCCAGCGGATCGCTGCTGGCCTGCAGGCGCAGGGCCGACTGCACCGTGCCGATGTGTTCGGACATCAGCGCCTCGGCGCGTGCGATGTCGCCCGCCTCCAGCGCCTCGACGATGCGCACATGGTCGGCGCAGCTTTGCGCGGCGTCGTGCGACGACTGGTAGAGCATGGCAATCAGCGTGGTGCGCGCCGTGAAGTCGCGCAGCGTGTCGGCCAGCAGGCTGTTGCCCAGGCATTCGGCCAGGCACACGTGGAAGTCACCCAGCAGAAAGCTGCGCATGCCCACGTCGGTGCCCGCCAGCGCGGCCTTTTCGCGCTGCAGATGGCTCTTGAGCTGGCGCAACGCGGCCTTGTCCACCACCTTGAGCTGGTGCAGCAGGCCGAGTTCGATCACGCGGCGCGCCTCGAAGGCCTCGCGGGCTTCGTCCTGCGAGGGTTCGATCACATACCAGCCGCGCCGCGCGCTCACCGTGACGATGCCCCGCGTGGACAGCCGCGTGAGCGCCTCGCGCACGATGGTGCGGCTGCAGTCGAACAGCATGGCCAGTTGCTGCTCGCCCAGGCGGGAGCCGGGCGCGAGTTTTTGCGCCATCACGGCTTCGATGATGCGGTTGCTGATCTCGGTGGCGGTGGTCATTGCCTGCGGTGATGCAGGTTCCGTGCCAACTGGTATACAAGTTCGATGCACCACAGTGGCGCACCACAGCCTCAAATGTGTGCACCACCCCGCACTGGGCGACAGGCTTGCACCAGCCTGACCACTGCCGTGGCGCCCGACAACGGCCGGTGTTATTCTTTTTGACCGCCCCAGGAGACAACACCATGAACGCCCCCACCGCTGCCGCCCACCTGCTGCCCGACATCAAACTGCGCGACGTGCCCCAGGCCCTCATCGATGCGCTGCAGGCCCGCTTTGGCGTGCAGTGCTCGCTGGCCCAGGCCGTGCGCGAACAGCACGGGCGCGACGAAGGCTCGCTGCAGGCCCCGCCCCCCTCGGCCGTGGTGTTTGCCCAGAGCACGCAGGACGTGGCCGACGCCGTGAAGCTCGCCAGCCAGTACGACGTGCCCGTGATCCCCTACGGCGCGGGATCGTCGCTCGAAGGCCACCTGCTGGCCGTGCAGGGCGGCATCAGCATCGACGTGAGCCGCATGAACCAGGTGCTGAGCGTGAACGCCGAAGACCTCACCGTGACGGTGCAGCCCGGCATCACGCGCAAGCAGCTCAATGACGCGATCAAGGACACGGGCCTGTTTTTCCCCATCGACCCCGGTGCCGATGCCAGCATTGGCGGCATGAGCGCCACGCGCGCCAGCGGCACCAACGCCGTGCGCTACGGCACCATGCGCGAGAACGTGCTGGCGCTGCAGGTGGTCACGGCCAGCGGCGAGGTCATCCACACCGGCACGCGCGCCAAAAAGAGCAGCGCGGGCTATGACCTCACCCGCCTCCTGGTGGGCAGCGAAGGCACGCTGGGCATCATGACCGAGATCACCGTGCGCCTGTACCCGCTGCCCGAGGCCGTGAGCGCGGCCATCTGCTCCTTCCCCAGCATCGAGGCGGCCGTGCACACCGTCATCCAGACCATCCAGCTCGGCGTGCCGATTGCGCGCGTGGAGCTCATCGACCACCACACGGTGCGCATGGTGAACGCGCACAGCAAGCTCACGCTGCGCGAGGAGCCCATGCTGCTGATGGAGTTCCACGGCTCGCCTGCGGGCGTGAAGGAGCAGGCCGAAACGGTGCAGGACATCGCCACCGAATTCGGCGGCCAGGCCTTCGAATGGGCCAGCACGCCGGAGGAACGCACCCGCCTGTGGACCGCACGGCACAACGCCTACTTCGCCGCCGTGCAAAGCCGCCCCGGCTGCCGCGCCATCAGCACCGACACCTGCGTGCCCATCAGCCGCCTGGCCGACTGCCTGCTTGAATCGGTGGACGAGGTCGAAGCCAGCGGCATCCCCTACTTCCTGGTCGGCCATGTGGGCGACGGCAACTTCCACTTCGGCTACCTCATCGACCCCAACGACGCCGACGAACGCAACCGCGCCGAACAGCTCAACCACCAGCTGGTGGCCCGCGCGCTGAGCATGGGCGGCACCTGCACGGGCGAACACGGCGTGGGCATCCACAAGATGGGCTTTTTGCTCGACGAAACCGGCGCGGGTGCGGTGGACATGATGCGCGCTATCAAACGTGCACTGGACCCGAAGAACATCCTGAACCCTGGGAAGATCTTTGTTGTGTGATTGCTATTTTATTGATAGCTACAAACACAATACCATCAGGCGCAGAAGGCCATTTTTTCTGAAATTCTGGCGGCACATGGGGAGCGGGCAGCTGGGTGCTCCAGCCCACCGGCGAGTTGCAGCCCATCGCATCGCGGCGTGTCTCCCCTGCTGCCACCCCGTTGTCAGCAATCTCGCCTACGCTACGCCTTACCCGCAGCCATCACACACGCCCCATGGCCAACCGCTCTGTTCCCGCGTTGCTTGACGACATCCGTTTCCTCGGCGAAACCCAGCACGCCATCGTGCAGGCCGTGCGCGCCCTGGTGCAGCAGCCGCCTTTTGACGCGCCCACGGAAGAGGTGAAGTACGGCGGCATTCTGTTTGCTGCACAGGGCGTGTCGTTTTGCGGCGTGTTCGCGTACCAGGGGCATGTGTCGGTGGAGTTTGGGCAGGGTGCCCGCATTGACGACCCTTTCGGCCACCTGGAAGGCGCGGGCAAGGGGCGCCGGCACCTGAAGCTGCGCTCCATCGACGACCTGGCGCACAAGCAGCTGGCGCAGTACCTGCCGCTGGCGCTGCAGGCCGCGCGGGAAAACACATAGGGCGCCACCGCGCGCCCCTCACCCATGCGCTGCGCGCGCATCCTGCGGCGCCTGCTCCCGCTCGTGCAGGCCGTAGTCCCGCACCACCGCCGCCACACGCAGGCGGTAGTCCGCAAAGATGCCTGCACGGCCGGCCTGCTGGGCGGCGCGGTGCGCCTCCAGCTGGCGCCAGCGGGCCACCGCGTCCTCGTCGCGCCAGAACGACAGGGACAGCAACTTGCCCGGGGTGCTGAGGCTTTCAAAACGCTCGATGGAGATGAAGCCGTCCACCGACTCCAGCAAAGGCCGCAGCGCGGCAGCCGTTGCCAGGTAGGCATCCTTCTGACCGGGTGCGGGCAGCACCTCGAAGATCACGGCCCTCATGGGGCGGGCTCCAGGGGGTGGGCTGGCAGACCCAGCGTGCCTTCCACGCCCTGGGTGAAGGTGCGCTCCTCGCGCAGGATGAAGCGCTTGTCCTGTGCCAGCGCAAAGTTGGCGCGGCCCTCAGGGTCGGCGCGCAGGCGCGCGCGGTAGGCTTCGTAGGCGGCCAGGGAGTCAAAGCCGATCAGGCCCCAGGCCTCGCAGTTGCTGCCCTCGTGCGGCAAGAAGTAGCCCAGCAGGTGGCCGCCGCAGCGGGGAATGATCTGGCCCCAGCGGCGCGCGTAGTCGGCAAACGCGTCGCGTTGGAAGGGGTCGATGTCGTAGCGGATGAAGCAGGTGATCATGGTGTTCGGAAGTCCTGGGTGGGCAAGGGCTTCACGATAGGCCGTTGACGGCCCAGAATGGTTCGCCCAAGATCGAACCATGAAAGACGGCCCCCACATCGCGCGCATTGCCGCGCTCATCGGCGACAGTGCGCGCGCCGAAGTCCTCACCGCCCTCATGGCCGACCGCGCCCTCACGGCCACCGAGCTGGCCGACATCGCGGGCGTGACCAAACAGACCATCAGCGCCCACCTGGCCAAGCTGCTCGACGCCGGTTTGCTGGTGGTGGAAAACCAGGGCCGGCACCGCTACTTCCGGCTGGCGGACCAGGACGTGGCGCAGCTGCTGGAGTCGCTGATGAACGTGGCCTTCCGCGCCGGCGCTGTGCGCCTGCGCGCCAGCCCGCGCGAGCCCGCCCTGCGGCGCGCACGCGTGTGCTACGACCACCTGGCGGGCGAGGTGGGTGTGCAGCTGCACGAGGCGCTGCTGCGCCAGGGCTATCTGCAGCCCGCAGAAGAAGGCCTCGCTGTGACGGCGGCCGGGGCCGAATGGTTTGCCCACCAGGGCATCGATACGGCATTGGCCGCACGCCAGCGGCGCATGTTGTGCCGCCCCTGCCTGGACTGGAGCGAACGGCGCCACCACCTGGGCGGCGCCTTGGGCGCGGCATTGCTGCAGCGCCTGCTGGAGCGCGGCTGGGCCCGGCGCGACAAGGATTCGCGCGTGCTGCATTTCTCGGCCGAGGGCGAGCTGGCCCTGCGCGCCTGGCTGGCGCCTGCCGCTGGCGAGGCCGCCAGCAACGACGCCGCCCCACAGACAAAGGCGCAGGCTGGCCCATGAAAACGCTGCTGCTTTTCGTGGCCACCGCCCTGGCCGAGATCGTGGGCTGCTACCTGCCCTGGCTGTGGCTGCGCCAGGGCAAACCGGTGTGGCTGCTGCTGCCTGCGGCCGTGAGCCTCGCGCTGTTTGCCTGGCTGCTCACGCTGCACGACACGGCGGGCGCAGGCCGCGTGTATGCGGCCTACGGCGGCGCTTACATCGGTGTGGCTTTGGCCTGGCTGTGGGCCGTGGACGGCATCCGGCCCACGCCGTGGGATGTGGCGGGGGTGCTGGTGGCACTGGCGGGCATGGCGATCATCATGCTGCAGCCAGGGGATTGAGTGCCCCCTGAGTCGCCTTCGGCGCCTTCCCCCGAGGGGGACGCACCCGGTGGCCCGGCAAAGCCGGTTCCACGGGTGCACTGGCCTGGGCCGCGTCAGTCTCAAGGACTGCGGCGCCCAAAACCTCAATTCACCTTGATGAGGCGCCAGTCGATGCGGTTGTCCGGCCGCTGCACCAGCTCCACATTTTTCTTCATGGCCCAGGCCAGCATCTGGTTGTGCAGGGGGATGTGGGCCACGGTGTCGTTCTGCAGCTGCAGGCCTTCCGTCAACAGGCGGTTGCGCACGGGCAGGTCGGTCTCGGTTTTCACGCGGTCCACGACGTAGTCCATGCGCTCGTTGCTGTAGCGGCCCAGGTTGTAGTTGCCGTCGCCGCCCGTGGTTTTGGTGCGGGTGAGCGATTGCAGCGTGTACAGCGCGTCGAACGTGGGCACGCCCCAGCTCAGCATGGCGATGCTGGCCTCGTGGCGCTGGGCCATGGGGTAGTAGGTGACGGCGGGCAGTGTGCGCAGCTTGGCTTTCACGCCGATGCGCGACCACATCGAAGTGATGGCCTGGCACAGCTCTTCGTCCTGCACGATGGCGTTGTTGCTGCAGGCAAAGTCCACCTCGAAGCCGTCCTTGTAGCCCGCCTGGGCCAGCAGGTCCTTGGCGGCGTTGGCGTCATAGGCCATACGCTTGTCCACGGATTCCGTCCAGCCATTGACCAGGGGCGACACCATGGCGCCGGTGGGTTTGGACATGCCGCGCATGGTCACGCGCTGCAGCGTGGCGCTGTCGATGGCCTGGTAGAGCGCCTTGCGCACGCGCAGGTCCTTGAGCGGGTTCTTGCCCTTGATGTTGCTGCCGGGCAGCTCGTCGCGGAACTGGTCCATGGCCAGGTAGACGGTGCGGTTCTCCACCATCTCCATGACCTTGAGGTTGGGATGCGCACGCAGGCGGGCCAGGTCCTGGATGCTGGTGTCACGCACCATGTCCACCTCGCCCGACAACAGCGCGGCAATGCGCGTGGCCTCGGATTTGATGGGTGCGTAGGTGATCTCGGTCACATTGCCTTCGGCCTTGCCGGCATTCCACCAGTGGGGGTTCACGGCAAACACGATCTTCTGGTCGGGCACCCATTCCTTGAGCGTGAACGGCCCGGTGCCCATGGCGTTGCGGTGCGAGAAGGTCTCGTCCTTGGCCTTGATGTCCTTGGGCTCCACCGAGTTGTTTTTCTCGGCCCAGGCCTTGCTCATCACGCGCAGCTCGGTCAGCTGGTTGAGCAGCACCGGGTTGGGGTTCTTCAAGAAGATGTCGATGGTTTCGCCATCGACCTTGGCAATGCGGTCCATGCCTTGCGTGTAGATGGCGTAGGTGGACGTCTTGCTCATCGCGCGCTGCAGCGAATACACCACGTCATCCGCCGTCATGGCCGAGCCGTCGCTGAACTTCACGCCCTGGCGCAGCTTGAAACGCATCTGCGTGGGGCCGACCTGCTGCCACGACGTGGCCAGCAGGGGCTCGACCTTGAGGGTGCGGCTGTTGAACATGACCAGCGACTCATACACCGCCGCATGGATGCCGTTGCCCAGGGCACTGTTTTGCGAATGGATGTCCATGGACTGGATGTCGCTGGAGCCGGCCCACTTGAACGGTTTTGCCGACAGGGTGGGTGCAACGGTTGCCAGGGCCAGGGTGGCGGCCGCGAGCAGGGAACGCTTGAATTGCATGACGTGGTTTCCTTCATGGAATAGGAGAACCGGCAATATGCCGCAGGATGGCCCGGGGCCCCAAGCCCCTGCAGCACCGGTGTGGTGCGCGGCAATCAGGGGCGTGTCACAGCCGATTGCGCAATCGCCGCGACTGCGATAGGAGCCGCCGAACCATGGGGCCTGGCACCACGGACTTTCGTCTTTTCACCCCCGTAGGGCCCCCCACGTCGAAAAAAAAGGGGGAACCCGCCGGTAAATTTTGCATTGTGAGAATCGATTGCAAAAACTGTGGGCACAGACAGCCCCGAGCAAGGAGAATCAGAGAGCATCCGCGTTTGGCCCCGCTGCGACGCAGCCGGGGGCATCTACCTACTCTGTTTCGTGAGACAAGCCATGACGACCCAGCAACCGACCATCATCTACACCCTGACCGACGAGGCACCCCGTCTGGCCACGGCGTCCTTCCTGCCCATCATCCGCACGTTCGCGGCGCCTGCCGGCATCAACGTGACGGAGAGCGACATCTCCGTGGCCGCCCGCGTGCTGGGCGAGTTCCCCGAGTTCCTGAAGGAAGACCAGCGCGCTCCCAACACCCTGGCCGAGCTGGGCAAGAAAACACTGCAGGCCGATGCCAACATCATCAAGCTGCCCAACATCAGCGCTTCGGTGTCCCAGCTCAAGGCGGCCATTGCCGAGCTGCAGGGCAAGGGCTACGCACTGCCCGACTACCCGGACCAGCCCAAGGACGACAAGGAAAAGGACATCAAGGCCCGCTACGGCAAGTGCATCGGTTCGGCCGTGAACCCTGTGCTGCGCGAAGGCAACTCCGACCGCCGCGCGCCCAAGGCCGTGAAGGAATACGCGCGCAAGAACCCGCACAGCATGGCCGAGTGGAGCCAGGCCTCGCGCTCGCATGTCTCGCACATGCACGCCGGCGACTTCTACCACGGCGAAAAGTCCATCACGCTGGACCGCGCCCGTGAAGTCAAGATGGAGCTGATCACCAAGAGCGGCAAGACCATCGTCCTCAAGCCCAAGGTTGCGCTGCTGGACCGCGAGGTCATCGACAGCATGTTCATGAGCAAGAAGGCGCTGCTGGCCTTCTACGAAAAGGAAATCGAAGACGCGCGCAAGACCGGCGTGATGTTCTCGCTGCACGTGAAGGCCACGATGATGAAGGTCTCGCACCCCATCGTGTTCGGCCACTGCGTGCGGATCTTCTACAAGGACGCTTTCGAGAAACACGCCAAGACCTTTGACGAGCTGGGCGTGAACGTGAACAACGGCATGGTGGACCTCTACACCAAGATCGAGACCCTGCCCCAGAGCCAGCGCGACGAGATCAAGCGCGACCTGCACGCCTGCCACGAGCACCGCCCCGAGCTGGCCATGGTCGATTCCGCCAAGGGCATCACCAACTTCCACTCGCCCAACGACATCATCGTGGACGCCTCCA
>JADMJR010000167.1 GCA_018780365.1 Acidovorax sp.
GTGGGTGGATGCGCCGCTGCTCGAATCGCTCAACCTCGCCATGGGCGACAAGCTGCTGTTGGGCGATGCCCAGCTGCGCATTGCGCGCATCATCGTGATCGAACCTGACCGGGGCGCGGGCTTCATGAGTTTTGCGCCGCGTGTGATGGTCAACGAGCGCGACCTGCCCGCCACCGGCCTGGTGCAGCCCGCCAGCCGCCTGACCTACCGCTTTGCGGTGGTGGGCCCCGCGCCTGCCGTCAAAGCCTTCAACGACTGGGCGGTGGCCGAGGCCAAGAAGCCCGAGGTGCACGGCGTGCGGGTGGAGTCGCTGGAAAGCGGCCGCCCCGAGATGCGCCAGACGCTGGACCGCGCCCAGAAGTTCTTGAGCCTGGTGGCCCTGCTGGCGGCCTTGCTGTCGGCCGTGGCCGTGGCGCTGGCCGCGCGGGGGTTTGCGGCCGACCACCTCGATGCCTCGGCCATGCTGCGCGTGCTGGGCCAGAGCCAGCGCACCATTGCCGGTGCCTACACCACCGAATTTGCGCTGGTGGGTCTGTTTGCCAGCGCTCTGGGCGTGCTGCTGGGCTATGCGGTGCACTACGCCTTTGTGCTGTTGCTCGCGGGGCTGGTGGAGTCGGCCTTGCCCGCATCCAGCCTGTGGCCCGTGGCCTTTGGCCTGGGCATGGGGCTCACACTGCTGTTTGCGTTTGGCCTGCCGCCTGTGCTGCAACTGGCCCAGGTGCCGCCGCTGCGCGTGATCCGGCGTGACGTGGGCGGGCTCAAGCCCGCCTCGCTGGCCGTGCTGGGTGTGGGCATTGCGGGGTTTGCCGCCCTGCTGCTGGCGGTGAGCAGCGATGTAACCCTGGGCCTGATTGCCGTGGGTGGTTTTGCCGGGGCCGTGGCCCTGTTTGCGGGGCTGTCGTGGGTGGCGGTCAAACTGTTGAGAAAAAGTGTGAACGAAAGCACCGCGCCGCGCTGGCTGGTGCTGGCCACGCGGCAGATTTCGGCGCGCCCGGCCTATGCCGTGGTGCAGGTCAGCAGCCTGGCCGTGGGCCTGCTGGCGCTGGTGCTGCTGGTGCTGCTGCGCACCGACCTGATCAGCAGCTGGCGCCAGGCCACCCCGCCCGATGCGCCCAACCGCTTTGTCATCAACGTGATGCCCGACCAGGCAGACGCCTTTCAGCAGACGCTCAAGGACAGTGGCGTGGCGCGCTACGACTGGTACCCCATGATCCGGGGCCGTCTGCTGGCTGTGAACGGCAAGCCCGTGGGCCCGGCCGACTACACCGATGATCGCGCCAAGCGCCTGGTGGACCGCGAATTCAACCTCTCCAACGCCACCGAGGCGCCACCCCACAACCAGGTGGTGGCGGGTGCGTGGACACCGGGCGAAGAGGGCGCCATCAGCGTCGAGGAGGGCATCGCTGAAACCCTGGGCCTGAAGATGGGTGACCGCCTGCTGTTTGACATGGGCGGCGTGCAGAACGAGGCGCGCATTACCAGCCTGCGCAAGGTGGACTGGGGCTCCATGCGGGCCAACTTCTTCGTGATGTACCCCGTGGCCACGGTGAAAGATGTGCCGGTGACCTTTCTCGCGGCCTACCGCGCGCCCGAGGCCCAGGGCTTTGACAACGCGCTGGTGCGCCAATTCCCCAACATCACCAACGTGGACATGGGGGCCACCATTGCCCAGGTGCAGCGCGTGCTGGAGCAGGTGATCCGCGCGGTGGAGTTTTTGTTTGCCTTCACGCTCGCAGCGGGCCTGGTGGTGTTGTTTGCCGCCGTCACCGCCACGCGCGAGGAGCGCGCGCGCGAGTACGCCATCATGCGCGCCGTGGGCGCCCGCGCCAGCCTGCTGCGCCAGGTGCAGCGTGCCGAGCTGGTGGGCGTGGGCCTGCTGGCAGGCTTTTTGGCCAGTGCGGTGGCGGTGGGTGTGGGCTGGGCGCTGGCGCGCTATGTGTTCGACTTCACCTGGACGGCCGCCCCCTGGGTGCCGCTGGCGGGTGCCTTGGCTGGCGCTGTGCTGGCGTTGGCGGCGGGCTGGTGGGGCCTGCGCGAGGTGCTGCTGCGCCCCGTGGTGGACACCCTGCGCCGTGCGGCCGATTAGGTCATGATTGTGTTGTTTGCTATTAAAAATATAGCTATAAAGGTATGGTGAACGCGCGCAAAGGCCTGTTTTTGTTATGAATTCTGAAGCATCGAGCACCCCAGAGGCCTCTTCCCCTCCCACCCCGCCCATCACGCCCTTCGAATGGATCGGCGGCGAAGACCGCGTGCACGCGCTGGTCGAGCGCTTTTACGATCTCATGGACCTGGAGCCCGCCTACGCCGAGCTGCGCGCCGCCCATGGCAGCGACCTGGCCAGTGCTCGGCAAAAGCTGTTCTGGTTCCTCTGCGGCTGGCTGGGCGGGCCCGACCACTACCAGAGCCGCTTTGGCCACCCGCGCCTGCGCATGCGCCACATGCCGTTTGCCATCGGCATCAAGGAGCGCGACCAGTGGGTGGCCTGCATGGACCAGGCCATGGGCGAGACGGGCGTGCCCGTGGACCTGCGCACGCGGTTGAAGGAGAGCTTCATGGGCACGGCAGACTGGATGCGCAACAAGGGCGTGTGACGGCTGCATTGGTTTTTGTGCTGACGCGCCCCCGACCTGGTGCGCGCTGCGTGTGGTGAAGAAGAGGAGCGTTGTTTTTTATGTCCCGTGATGCCCGTTTTGAGGAACAGGCCCAGGCCCTGGGCTACAGCTTTGATGGCGAAATCAAGATCGGCGGCAACTACGTGCCACTGGTGCGCGACGGCCACCACATTTACCTGAGCGGGCAGATCCCGCGCGTGGGCGACACCGTGGTGGTCACCGGCGCGGCCGGTGCCGGGGCCTCGCTGGCCGATGCGCAAAAGGCCGCCAAGGTGTGTGTGATGCGGGCACTCGCCCTGCTGCAGCGTGCGCTGGGTTCGCTTGACGCCGTGCAGTCCATCCTGCGCATCACCGTGTATGTGCAGTCGGCGCCCGGCTTCACGCAGCAAAGCGAGGTGGCCGATGGCGCGTCCGACGTCTTGTTCACCGTGCTGGGTGACGCCGGGGCGCACACGCGCACGTCGGTGGGCGTGCTGCAACTGCCCAAGAACGCCACGGTGGAGGTGGACCTGATCGCCACCGCCACCACCACCGTGGTGTCACACCCCGCCACGTGAAGGCGTGCCGCACATGGACGCGCCGACGCACCCCCGTTTCAACGTCTTTGGCCGCATCGTCGAAGTGCGGCGCGAAGGCGCGCTGTGGCAGGCCTACCGTGTCAGGGCCGATGGCAAGCGGACACCCGCGGGCTTCGTGATCCCCGACTTTGTCGAAGAGCAGGAGCTGGCGCAGTTCCTTGAAGACCTGTTCCACGAAAGTGCTTCGCCCCACAACGGCGACGTGCACCGCATCGTTTAGCCCGAACCACGTCACACCGCTGTCAAACCCCCGCCAGACACTCGGTCCCTTGTTTCATCTTGGGACTGTTCATGTCTGAACGCACTCTGAGCCATTCGACTTCTTCTCCTGCGCCGCTCTCACGCCGCGTGGCCACCATGGGCCTAGTGGCGCTGGCGGCCTCGCTGGCCGCCTGCGGCAGTGGCAGCGACAACACCAACGCGGGCGCCACGGCCACGCTGGCCGTGCTGGAAACCACCGACCTGCACTTCAACGTGCGCAGCTACGACTACTTCAAGCTGGCCGAAGACAAGAGCTACGGCTTCGAGCGCACCGCCACGCTGGTGCGCGCGGCGCGCAAGGAGTTTGCCAACACGCTGCTGGTGGACAACGGCGACACCATCCAGGGCACGGCGCTGGCGGACTACGAAGCCACCATCAGCCCCATCCCCTGCACGCAGCAGCTGTCCATGTACAAGGCCATGGGCGCGCTGGGCTTTGACGCCGGCACGCTGGGCAACCACGAGTTCAACTACGGCCTGCCGTTTTTGAACCAGGTGCTGGGCGGCGGCCTCGAGGTGGACGGCGTGGACGCGAGCAAGAAGTGCGCGGGCGCGGGCTTTCCGATGGTGTTGGCCAACGTGATCAGCAACAAGACCAAGAAGCCGCTGGTGCAGCCCTACACGGTGCTGGAGCGCACGCTGGTGGCCAAGGGCGCGGACGGCAAAGAGGTGAAGCTGCCCATCAAGGTGGGCGTGATCGGCTTCACCACGCCCGGCATCATGAACTGGGACAAGCGCTACCTCGAAGGCAAGGTGAGCACCGAAGGCGCGGTGGAGGCTGCGACGAAATACGTGCCCGAGCTGCGCGCCAAGGGTGCTGACATCGTGGTGGCGCTGCTGCACGGCGGGCTCGATGGCGCAGCCTACTCGCCCACCATGGAGAACCCCGGCCTGCATCTTTCGAAGGTGGCGGGCATCGATGCCATGGTGATGGGCCACCAGCACGGCGTGTTCCCCGACACGGCGGCCACGCCCGGCTTCAACCTGCCCGGCGTGGACCACAAGGCGGGCACCGTGAATGGCGTGCCAACCGTCATGGCCAGCTCCTGGGGCAAGGCGCTGGGTGTGGTGCAGCTGGCGCTGCAGTGGGATGGCGCGAAGTGGACGGTCAACAAGTCCGCCAGCAAGAGCGAGCTGCGCAACATCCAGAGCAAGAACGCCGCGGGTGCCAACGTGTATGTGGATGCAGACCCAGCGGTGGCGCCGCTGATCGAGCCACAGCACCAGGCGGCCATCCAGTACGTGAAGACGCCCATCGGCCAGACCGACTTCCGCATGAGCACGCTGTTTGCCGACGTGGGCGACCCGGGTGCGATCCAGATCGTGAACCAGGCGCAGCAGGCTTATGTGGCGGCCTACCTCAAGGCCAGCCTGCCGCAGTATGCGCAGCTGCCCGTGTTGTCGGTGAGCGCACCGTTCAAGAGCGGCTTCCAGGGCAGCGCCGACTACACCGACGTGGCGGTGGGCCCGGTGGCCATCAACAACGCGGCCGACCTGTACCTGTACCCGAACACGGTGTACGCGGTGAAAGTCAACGGTGGCGACATCAAGAACTGGCTCGAAGCCGCTGCCAAGCGCTTCAACCAGATCGACCCGGCCAAGACCACCGAACAGGCGCTCATCAGCAGCTTCCCGGGCTACAACTTCGACATGTTCACCACGGCCGACGTGTCGTACGAGATCGACGTGACCCAGCCCGTAGGCAGCCGCATCAAGAATCTGATGTACCTGGGCAAGCCCATCGATGTGGCGCAGGAGTTTGTGATTGCCACCAACAACTACCGCGCCACCAGCGGCAAGAGCTTCATCGACAAGCTGGACGGCTCGGGCACCATCTGGGCCTCGCCCGATGCGAACCGCGACGTGGTCATCGACTACATCCGCAAGAACCCGGCGGTGACCCGCGCGGCCAACGGTGCGGCCAAGAGCTGGCGTTTTGCCAAGGCCACGGTGGCGGGGCCGGTGGTGTTCAGCTCGGGCGCCAATGCGCAGGCCGTGGCGCAGGCCGCAGGCCTGGCGAATGTGTCGCTGCTGGCGGCCGATGACGGCTCGGGCAAGGGCACGTCGAAGTACGCCGTGGATCTGTCCAAGTAGGCCTTGCCTGCAGAGCGCATCGCAGCCCCAGGCGGGATGTGATGCTTCTTTTTTGATAGCTGTTGGCGCTTGATGGACGGGCGCTGGCAGCTATTTTTCTATGAATGCCTGTGCAGCACGGGCTGCAGCAACACCACCAGTGCGCCTGCGCCGCCGTCCATGGGCCGGGCCTGCACAAAGGCCAGCACCTCGTTTTTCTGCACCAGCCAGCGCTGCACGCGGCTTTTGAGCACGGGGCTTTTGCCAGGGGAGCCCAGGCCCTTGCCGTGGACCACACGCACACAGCGCAGCCCCGTCTTGTGGGCGTGGCGGATGAAGTCACCCAGCGCCTCGCGCGCCTCGTCCACGCGCAGGCCGTGCAGGTCCAGCTGGCGCTGGATGCTCCAGTGGCCGGCGCGCAGGCGGCGAGTGATCTCCACGCCAATGCCGGGGCGGCGAAAGCTGAGCTGGTCGTCGGTGTCGAGCAGGGTGCTCACATCGAAGCCGTCGCTGATCGACTCCATCAGCACCCGTTCTTCGTCCAGCCAGTGCTGCACCGGCAGTGGCGGCGGCTGGTGGCGGCGCACGCGCGCCAGGTTGGGGTTGCGCAGCGGGGTGACGGGGCCCACGCTGCGGCTGAAGAGGTGGTGCTCGGCTTCGGCCCGGGCGGTAGCCTCGCGGCGGGCTTTCTCTTCGGCCTCGCGGCGCTCCTGATCCTCGCGCAGGCGGCGGGCCACGGTGGCCAGGTCCTGCAGCTGGGTGATGCGCTCGCCTGCACGGCGCGGGGCCGGGGGGGCGCGGCGGCGGGGTGGTGCGGGGTTGTCTGCGGCTGCGGGTGTGGCGGGGGCGTGGCGCAGCGGGCGCATGGCGGCCTTGGCCGCCGCCTTTTTGTCGGCCAGGCCCGCGCGCCGGGCGGACCGGGGGACCGTCGAAGGCGGCGGGGCTGACGCGGGGGCTGGCTCTGCGGCTGCGGCATGGCCGCCCGCCGCCGTGCGCGCAGCGCGTGCCAACGCGGCTTGCAGCGCCGTGGGCGGGTGGGTCGGTGCGGGCGCAGGGGCGGTCACACCAGGCCCTTTTCCGCCATCGACAGGGCCTGGCCCGGCGCCACGATCACATGGTCGAGCACACGCACATCCACCAGGGCCAGCGTGGTCTTCAGGGTCTGGGTCAGCGCCTCATCGGCGCGGCTGGGCTCCACGCTGCCGCTCGGGTGGTTGTGCGCCAGCACCACGGCGGCGGCCTGGTGGTGCAGGGCGCGCAGCACCACTTCGCGCGGGTACACGCTGGTCTGCGTGAGCGTGCCGCGAAACAGTTCTTCCATGGCCAGCAGGCGGTTCTGGCTGTCGAGGAACAGCACGGCAAACACCTCGTGCCCCTTGGCGGCCAGGTGCAGCTGCAGGTAGTGCTTGACGGCATCGGGCGAGTCAAACACCTCGCGTTCGCGCAGCTGCTGGGCCAGGGCGCGGCGCGCGAGTTCGAGCACGGCCACCAGCTCGGCGCGTTTGGCGGGGCCCAGGCCCTTGATGCGCTCCAGGTCGGCCGCGCTGGTGTGCAGCA
>JADMJR010000175.1 GCA_018780365.1 Acidovorax sp.
GTTGTGCCCCTTCTTTGTGCCCACCGGCATCAGCCAGAGCCACCGCAACCGCCCGCAGGACATGGCGGCCGGCAAGCCCACCAAGAGCCAGCTCATCGGCCAGGCCATGAACGACAAGGCCGTGACCAGCGGCAAGGTCACGGCGGCCGACGTGGCGCAGAAGGTGTTCGACGCTGCCGCGCAAGGCCAGTTCTACATCTACAGCCACCCCAAGGCCATCGCCTCGGTGCAGACACGTATGGAAGACATCATGCTGGGCCGCAACCCCACCGACCCGTTTGCAGGCAAGCCCGAGGTGGGCGCGCAGCTGCGTGCTGCTTTAAGGGCGGAATAGGTGCCTGCCGCGCTATGTATAAGCTTTTATTGCTATTAAATATATAGCATATGCCTGCAGAGCCACACACCACGGATGTTGAGCAGGGCGTTGCCAGCGGCTACGCACTGTTTCCTACGGCCATCGGCCACTGCGGCATCGCGTGGCAGGGGGCGCTGCTGGTGGGCGTGCAACTGCCCGAGGACGCGGGCGAGGCCCAGACGCGCGCCCGCATGGTGCGCCGGTTTCCGCAACTGGCCGAGTGCGCCATGCCGCCCCAGGTGGCGGCGTGGGCCGCCCGCGTGGGGGCCTTGCTGGAGGGCGCGCGCGACGACCTGTGCGACCTGCCCTTGGCGCTCGACACCGTGCCGCCGTTCAACGCCCGTGTGTACGCGCTGGCCCGCCGCATCCCGCCCGGCAAGACCCTGACCTATGGCGAGATGGCTGCCCAGCTGGGCGAGCCCGGTGCGGCCCGTGCCGTGGGCCAGGCGCTGGGCCACAACCCGTTTGCACCCGTGGTGCCCTGCCACCGCATCCTGGCGGCCAACGGCAAGACGGGCGGTTTCTCGGCCGGTGGCGGCGCCGCCACCAAGATGCGCATGCTCGACATCGAGGGCGCCTTTGCCCACGACACCCTGGCGCTGTTTGCCCCCAGGGACTGATGCACCAATTCCATTTCTAAATCACCCGTGTCGTTGTTGCTTCGCCTTGTCGTGCTACAGCACGGCCTGCGGCTTCGCGCCTAGACACGAATGATTTGGAAACGGAATAACAACCCCGCCTATCCGCGTTTTCTGAGCAGTGCCGAGCCGCTGCTGGCCATGGCCAGTTCTGCCGTGGTGGCCAGCAGGGCGGGGCCCAGGGCGTGCATGCGCTCCTCGGTCAGGCGCACCAGCGGCCCGGCAATCGTCACCACGCCCATCACCGCACCGTTGTGGCTGCTGCGGATGGGGGCGGCCATGGCCGTCATGGCGGGGGCGAATACCTCCACGATCAGGCTGAAGCCACGTTCGCGTGCTGCCTGCAGGTAGGCCAGCAGCGCCTTCACGGTCGTGGGCGCGTTCGGGCCGTAGTCCTCGGGCTTGCCAAAACCGCGCTTGGCCACCAGTGCCAGCGCCTCCTCGTCGCTCAGGGTGGACAGCAACGCATGGCCGGCCGAGCTGCACGACAGGTTCACCGACAGGCCCATGTCCGGGTCGTAGCGCAGGCCGCGCATGGCCCCCTGCGCCTTGGCCACGAAGGTCAGCTCATCGCCATCCACCACGGCCAGGCGCACCAGCTCGCCCGATTCGGCGGCCAGGCGGTCCAGCAGCGGCTGGGCGATGTCCACGATGCCGCTGGCGCTGAGAAAACCCAGGCCCAGCGACACCAGTTTGATGGTGAGCAGGTAGTTGCCCTGGCTGTGGTCCTGGCGCACATAGCCGCAGCGGATCAGCTCGGCCAGCAGGCGGTGTGTGGCGCTCAGCGGCATGTCCAGCTCGGAGGCCAGGGCCGACAGCGCCTTGCCCTCGGGGTGGGGTGCCAGGTGTTCCAGGACTTTGAAGCTGCGCTCAAGGATGCTGCTCATGGCAAAGGCTTTCGATCGGGGGCGGGCAGGGGGCTGCTGCGCGGGGTCTGCTGGGCCGCAATGTACCAA
Source organism: Acidovorax sp. (assembly GCA_018780365.1). GTDB lineage: Bacteria > Pseudomonadota > Gammaproteobacteria > Burkholderiales > Burkholderiaceae_C > Acidovorax. The sequence goes on from JADMJR010000175.1 coordinate 1,950, forward strand.
AAATTGTTAAAGGGTTTCTACTATGGAAACAGTTTCCACTTTTTTCTGCGATCCGCCACCATGTGCTCCCCACCGCTGTGCGGCCGGGCAGCGGCCACCCCTTGGTTCCTTCTTGACTGGAGATGCTCTGTGAAAAAAACTGTCTGCCTTCTGGCAACCGCTGGCCTGTCCCTCTTGCTGGCCTTGCCCGCCGCAGCCCAGCAGGAGCGCGTGATCCGCTTCGGCCATCTGAACAATGCCGATCACCCGGTGAGTTTTGGTGTGAAGCGTTTTAGCGAGTTGCTGGCGGCCAAGAGCGGCGGCAAACTCAAGGTGATGGAGTTCCCCGCCTCGCAGCTGGGCAATGAGCTGCAGCAGCAATCGGCCCTGCAGGGTGGCGTGCAGCAGATGTCAGCCCCGGCCACCACCTCGTTGGCTGGCATCGTCAAAGAGTTCGGGTTGGTGGATTTTCCCTTTACGGTGGCCAATTTTGAGCAGGCCGATGCCTTGCTGGACGGCCCGCTGGGCCAGGCGCTGATCGCCCGGTTGCCTGAGAAGGGCCTGGTGGCCCTGGGCTACTGGGACCTCGGGTTTCGCAACGTGACCAACAGCCGGCGCCCCATCACCCGGGCCGAAGATTTTGACGGCCTCAAGCTGCGTGTGATCCCCAACCCGGTGTTCCTCGACACCTTCAAGGCCTTCAAGGCCAACCCCGTGCCCATGCCGTTTGCCGAGCTGTATGGCGCGCTGGAGGCCAAGGCCGTGGATGGGCAGGAGAACCCGTTTGCCGTGATCCTGTCCAACAAGATGTTCGAGGTGCAGAAGTTCGTGAGCGCCACCAACCACGTGTATGCCGCCAACATCGTGCTGGTGAGCAAGAAGTTCTGGGACCAGCTCACCCCCGCCGAGCAGAAGATGATGCACGATGCGGCCAACGAGTCGCGCGGCTACCAGCGCCAGGTGAGCCGCGCTGCAGCGCAAAGGGCCGTGGGTGACCTGCAGGCCAAAGGCATGCAGTTCAATGAAGTGGCCGTGGCCGAGCAAAAACGCATGCGGCAGATCGCCCAGCCCGTGGCCGACAAGTTCGCGGCCAGCTACGACCCGGCCATCGTCAAGCTCTACAACGACGAACTGGCACGCATCCGCAAGTAAGCCATCCGGCCTGACACACCATGAAAATCCTCATCCTCCACGGCCCCAACCTCAACCTGTTCGGGCGCCGCGAACCCCACATCTACGGCACCACCACACTGGCACAGATCAACGAGCGGCTGCAAAATCTCGCCACCGAACTGGGCGTGGAATTGGACACCGTGCAGTCCAACCACGAAGGTGTGCTCATCGACTTTTTGCACGCCAACATCGATGCTGCACAGGGCGCGCTGGTGAACCCGGCGGGCCTCACCCAGCACGGCGTGCCGCTGCACGACGCGATCAAGGCCATGCCCTTCCCGGTGATTGAGGTGCACATGTCCAACATCGCCGCACGCGAGGCCTGGCGCGCACATTCCATCATCTCGCCCGCCGTCAAGGCCACGGTGCAGGGCTTTGGGCCCCACTCCTATCTGGCCGGGCTGCGCGCTCTGGTGGAAAGCCTGCGCGAGGCTGCGGCCCCATAAAACCACGCGGACGCGGGTGTCCTGGGCTGCCCTTGGCGCGCCCAGGCCACCGTCGCGCAAGCAGGGTAGTTCCGCGGTTTCGCCAGGGCAGGGCGGGTGTTACATTCAAAAGCGCCTGTTGCCATGCACTGTGTGCCGAGTGTTGTGCTGGCTGCGGCGCTTTCTCCTGCCCCCGACAAGGACCACCGCATGCCACCGGAACGCGAGCGACTGACCCGCATGCTCTTTGAGGAGTACATCGCGCTGTATGCCGCGCGGGATGCCCGGTTGCTGGAGCGTTTCAGCGAGAACTTCAGCGGTTTTTCGGGCAGCAGCGACAAACTGGTCAAGAGCCGCGCCGAGTGGATCGAGCTGACGCGGCAGGATTTTGCGCAGGTGCCGGAGCGCATCGGCATCGAGATGGTGGACCTGTTCGTGCAGGACCTGGGCCAGAACCTGCTGGCCGCCACCGCCTTTTTTCATATCCACCTGCCCATCCCGGACGCATTGTTTGCCCGCGAAACCGCACGCAAGGTGGTGCTGTTCCGGCGCGAGGGCGGCCCGGGTGAAAACGCAGGCGGCTGGAAGATCGCGCATGTGAGCGTCTCCATCCCGTTCGGCAAGGCGCGCAGCGGCGAGATCTACCCCGTTGAAGAACTGCGCCAACGCAACCGCGAGCTGGAGGCTCTGGTGGCCGAACGCACCCTGGCCCTGGCGCAAGCCAACCACCGCCTGGAGCTGCTGAGCAACACCGACGGGCTCACCGGCATTGCCAACCGCCGCCACTTCGACGACGCCCTGGCACACGAATGGGCGCGTGCGCAGCGGGGTGGCACGCCGCTGGCGCTGATCCTGCTGGATGTGGACGTGTTCAAACACTTCAACGACCACTATGGCCACCTCGCGGGCGATGCCTGCCTGCAGGCGCTGGCCGTCACGCTGGCGCAGACCGGGGCACGGCGCGAGGGCGAACTGGTGGCGCGCTTTGGAGGGGAAGAGTTCGTGGTGCTGCTGCCGGGCTCTGACCTGCCTGCTGCTGCCGAAGTGGCACGCCACATCCAGGCGGCGATTCAGCAATTGGCGCTGCCCCACGAAGGGGCTCCGCACGGCATCGTCACCGTGAGCTTTGGCGTGGCGAGCCAGCAACCCCAGCGCGACCAACTGCCCGAGGAACTGGTGCGGCAGGCCGACCGCGCCATGTACCGCGCCAAGCAGGGCGGGCGCAACCGGATCGAGCTGACGCCTGCGTGATGCGCTTGTGATGAGAAACCGCGCCGCCAGCAGCCCCTACCGCACCGCCAGCTTCGTAACTTCTTCCGCCACCCCTCGTACTGTCAGCGGCGCGCTGCCCTCGGCGTGGTTGCTGATGGTCACCAACGCGTTCTGCCCCCGGCCCGTGATGCCCGCAATCACCGCCGCCAGCGCAGCCCGCGTCTCCAGGTCCGGGTGGTGCAGCCGGTCGTAGGGTTCGTACAGTCGCTCGGCATCTTCATAGCCATAGGGGCCATGCACCGGGTTCAGGTTCCAGCGGCACACCAGGGGGCCGGGCCACAGCGCGCGCAGCACGGGCAGCTGTTGCTGCAGTGGCGGCATCTTGGCGTGCAGGCCCAGGCAGTAGGTGGCACCGGCTTCGCGCAGCACGGCGGCAAAGTCGGGGGTCAGCCATTCGGGGTCGCGCACTTCCACCGCAATCACCCCATCGGGGGTCATCGGCGCGAGGGCTGGCAGGGCGAGCAGCATGGTGCGCAGGCGCTCCAGCAGCAGCGGCAGGCGGTCCAGCTGCGCCAGGGGCAGGGGGCTGAGCTGGAACACCAGCGCCCCCAGCTTGTGCGCCAGGCCCTGCAGAGCCGGCTCCACGCACTCGCTGCGCGCCAGCTCGGGGCTCAAGAACGCCGGGTTGGGCTGGCGGCCCCGGCCATCCTCGCTGCGCACCAGCGCATCCGTCACCACGCTGGGCGCCTTCACCACAAACCGGAAGTCGTCAGGCACCTGCGACGCATAGCGCTCAAACTGGCTCACCGTGAGCGGGCGGTAAAAGCTGCGGTCAATGCTCACCGTGCGCATCAGCGGGTGCTGCACATACACGGCCAGCCCTTGTTTGGAGAGCTGCGCGTCGGAATGCTCGCCCTCCCACACCAGGCCTTTCCAGCCGGGGTAGGTCCAGGATGACGTGCCCAGGCGCAGCCGCTCGGGCAGGGCGGCGGCCAGGGTTGTCAACGCCTCGTCGGGAGCGATGGGGGCCACCGTGCCAGACCGCGCACGCCGCGCAGGGGTTTCGGCACCTTGGGTGGGGGGCGGGGCGGAAGACCCCTGCGCCGCAGCGCCCCCTGTGGGGGGCTTGGGCAACGCGTCACCAAAAAGATCGTCTTGCATGCGCCGTCAATCAGGCATGAGGCCAGGGGGGCGTAGCCAGTGGGACCCGCTACGAGCCGCCAAACAACCCACCCTCGTCCAGCAGGTCAAACGTGATCTGGGGCTGCGCATCCATGCTCTTCTTGATGGCCGCCGGAATGGCCTGCCGCGTCTTGCGGCACAGCCCCGGCTGCTCCAACACCAGGATCGCAATGCCGCGCAGGCTGCGCACTTCATGTGGGCTCTGCGTGATGGCCAACCGAATGCCCAGTTGCTGCTCCATGCGCTCCTGCATCTTGCGCAAGTCCGCCAGGCTGGCCAGGTTCTCCAGCCGGTCCAGCATCTTTTTTTCTTCCGTTCGCGTGAGCATCAGGATGCGGACGTCCCCACTGGGTGCCTGCAACAACGCGTCCCGGTCGCAGACGCAGGTGCCAGGGGGGCATTCGGTGCGGATGGGGAATGAGGGGTGGGGCATGGGGCGTGGGATAGATGCTTCCCATTTTATGAAGGGCGCGAAAGCGCTGTGCGCCCCTCCAACAAAAAGGGCTCCCAAGGGGAGCCCAGTTTGCTTGGCCAGCACGGGTGTCTTCAAAACACCTCCCATGGCAGCAGCATCCGCACCGCGCGAAGTGCGGCCACCATGGGAAGTCCCGCAACTGTGTCAATCGATCAACCGATTACATGGCGCTGAATTCGCCGTGGGGGATCTGGCCGGTGCGCACGGCTTCGGCAGCCTGGGCACGCACCGCAGCGCGGTCGGCGTTGGATTTGTAGGTCACCACGCGCGAGCCTGCGGGTTCCAGGCTGTGGGTGCGGGCTTCGACAACCGCTTCGGCATTCACTTCAGCGCGGGTGCGGTTGGTGTCGAACTTCAGTGCAAATTGCGAGCCATCGGCTTCGTCGGCATGGGCACCAAACGAGGCGAAAGCAGCAACAGCAGCGATGGAGAGGAAACGGGCGGTCTTGTTCATGATGAAAATCCTTGAAAGTTAAAAAAGCGTCTCAAAAAAGCCGGGTCAAAAACCATTCCTGAACCGGGTTCGGTGAGTCGCCTTGCGGGTTCGGCTCATCGATGGGTTGAACTGTACGCCGATGGTGTTCACGGAAAAACTAACCGGTCGCAAACTAACTGTTCCAGTATTGAAAACAATCGACGTTCCGGCTGTTGGAGGGCTGGGGAGTGGCCAAACCGCCTGTGGCAAACTCCCGCGCTTGGCCTTTTGTTCCTATCGTTAGACCGCGTCTGAGAGAGTTTTCCCCCATGCAGCAGATCGTCCGGCAGTTGGCCGCAGAAATCAAAGTCAGTGAATCCCAGGTGCGCGCAGCGGTGGAGCTGCTCGACGGGGGCGCCACGGTGCCCTTCATCGCCCGCTACCGCAAGGAAGTGACGGGCGGGCTCGACGACATCCAGCTGCGCGAGCTGGAAGCGCGCCTGTCCTACCTGCGCGAGCTGGAAGACCGCCGCGTGGCCGTGCTCAAGAGCATCGACGAGCAGGGCAAGCTGACCGACGCCCTGCGGGTGGCGATTGCCAGCGCACCGACCAAGCAGGAGCTGGAGGACATCTACCTGCCGTTCAAGCAAAAGCGCCGTACCAAGGGCCAGATGGCGCGCGAGTTCGGCATCGAGCCGCTGGCCGACAAGTTGTTTGCCGACCCCACGCTGGACCCCGCGGCCGAGGCCGCAGCCTTCACCAAGCCGCCCGAAGTGCTGGACGACGGCAAGACGGGCGCCGATTTCTCCACCGTGCCGGCCGTGCTGGACGGCGTGCGCGACATCCTGTCCGAGCGCTGGGCCGAAGACGCCGTGCTGGTGCAGTCGCTGCGCGAGTGGCTCTGGGCCGAGGGCCTGCTGCGCAGCAAGAAGATCGACGGCAAGAACGAGAACGACCCCGAGGTCTCCAAGTTCCGCGACTATTTCGAGTACGACGAGCCCATCGGCCGTGTGCCCTCGCACCGTGCACTGGCCGTGTTCCGCGGCCGTGCGCTCGAAATCCTCGAAGGCAAGCTGGTGCTGCCGGTGGAGCCCGAGCCGGGCAAGCCCAGCATCGCCGAAGGCAAGATCGCCCTGCACCTCTCCTGGAGCCATGCCGGCCGCGCGGCCGACGACCTGCTGCGCAAGTGCGTGTCCTGGACCTGGCGCGTGAAGCTGAGCCTCTCGACCGAGCGCGACCTGTTTGCCCGCCTGCGCGACGATGCTGAAAAGGTGGCGATCAAGGTGTTTGCCGACAACCTGCGTGACCTGCTGCTGGCGGCCCCCGCCGGCCCGCGCGTGGTGATGGGCCTGGACCCGGGCATCCGCACCGGCGTGAAGGTGGCCGTGGTGGACGACACCGGCAAGCTGGTGGAGACGGCCACCGTGTTCCCGCACGAGCCGCGCCGTGACTGGGAAGGCTCGCTGCACACCCTGGCCAAGCTGGCCGAAAAGCATGGCGTGAACCTGATCGCCATCGGCAACGGTACGGCCAGCCGCGAGACCGACAAGCTGGCGGCCGACCTGATCAAGCTGGCCGCCAAGGCCGAGCGCGCCATCGAGAAGGTGGTGGTGAGCGAGGCCGGCGCCTCGGTGTACAGCGCCAGCGAATACGCCTCGCAGGAGATGCCCGACGTGGACGTGAGCCTGCGCGGCGCGGCCTCCATTGCGCGCCGCCTGCAGGACCCGCTGGCCGAGCTGGTCAAGATCGACCCCAAGAGCATCGGCGTGGGCCAGTACCAGCACGACGTGAACCAGAGCGAGCTGGCGCGCACCCTGGGCACCGTGGTCGAAGACTGCGTGAACTCGGTGGGCGTGGACTTGAACACGGCCAGCGTGCCGTTGCTCTCGCGCGTCTCGGGCCTGTCAGGCAGCGTGGCCAAGGCTGTGGTGCGCTGGCGCGAGGCCAACGGTGCGTTCAAGAGCCGCAAGCAGCTCATGGATGTGGCGGGCCTGGGCGCCAAGACGTTCGAGCAGAGCGCGGGCTTCTTGCGCATTCGCGGTGGCGAGAACCCGCTGGACATGACGGGCGTGCACCCCGAAACCTACCCCGTGGTCGAGCAGATCATGGAGAAGACGGGCAAGCCCGTGGCCGAGATCATGGGCCGTGCCGACATGCTCAAGACCCTGAAGCCCGAGCTGTTCGCCAACGACAAGTTCGGCGTCATTACCGTCAAGGACATCCTGACCGAGCTGGAAAAGCCTGGCCGCGACCCGCGCCCGGACTTCAAGGTGGCGCGCTTCAACGACGGCGTGGAAGACATCAAGGACCTGAAGGAAGGCATGATCCTGGAGGGCACAGTGAGCAACGTGGCCCAGTTTGGCGCCTTCATCGACCTGGGCGTGCACCAGGACGGCCTGGTGCACGTGAGCCAGCTGGCGCACAAGTTTGTCAACGACGCGCGCGAAGTGGTCAAGACCGGCGACATCGTCAAGGTCAAGGTCATGGAGGTGGACGTGGAGCGCAAGCGCATCGGCCTGTCGATGAAGCTGGGCGATGCGCCACCACGCCAAGGCGGTGACCGGGGCGCACCCCGCGACAACCGCTTTGAGGGTGCTGGCCGGGGCTATGCGCAACCCCAGCGCCGTGCGCCGGAGCCCACGCAGCAGTCGGCCATGGCGTCAGCGTTTGCGAAGTTGCAACAGGTCAAGGGCCGGTAGCAGAGGGGGGCGCAATGGGGTGGCGGATGGGGCCCCTGGGGGCCATAATCGCCAGCACTTAAACCACAACGGGTGCCCTGTCCCATGGAGTTGAACGCACTGCTGGCCCAACCTGTGGCACTGCCCAGCCTTCCGCGCGCCGTGGCGCTGCTGATGAGCGAGCTGGCCCACAACGAGCCCAGCTTGCGGCGTCTGAACCAGCTGTTTGGCGCTGACCCGGCCTTGGCCGCACGCTTGCTGGAGCTGGCCAATTCCCCCACCTTCCAGTTGCCCCGCCAGATTGCGGGCATCCCCGAGGCGCTGGCGCTGCTGGGCACGGCCCAGTTGCGCACGCTGGTCACGTCGGCGCCGCTGGGCACCACCTCGCGCTCGGTGCCGGGGGTGAACATGCAGCAGTTCTGGCGCTATAGCCTCAACACCGCCAAGCTGGCCCGCTCGCTGGCCGGCATCGTGCACCAGAACCAGATCGCGGCCTACACGGCGGGCCTGCTGCATGCGCTGGGCGAGCTGGTGATCCACCTCGCAGACCCGGAAAAGGCCCATTCGGTCAACACCCTGGTGGCGCCGTTCGACCTGCGCCGCGACAAGATCGAGCAGCGCATCTTTGGCTACAGCTATGGCCATGTCACCGCAGGGTGTGCGCGCCGCTGGCAGCTGCCCGAGGTGGTGATCGACGCCCTGCAGTACCAGAGCGCGCCGTTCGACAACAAGGCCTACGAGCCCCTGGCGGGCGTGATCCACCTCGCCGCCTGGCGTGCCCGCGCCCGCGAGGCCGAGCTGAGCGAGAAAGAGCTGGCCGTGTCCTTCCCCGGTGAGGTCGGCCTGACCCTGGGCCTGGACATCGACATGGTGCTGCAGCAGGACCCCATTGACTGGACAGCCCGGCCGGAAGTGGCGGATTTTGTGGTGTAGGCGCGGCCAGGCGATACGGCACCTGGCAGGGCACCCGGGTGGCAAGACGCCAAATCACTGAATCCGTTCACCGTTGATCCCGGCCCCGCGTGGCTTGGCGACAGGCCTTTGCGCCTTGCTTTGCGACAATCGCCGCCATGAAAGCACTGCGCATCCATGCCGGCCCCCGTGCCCGGCAACACCTTGAACGCAACGGCCTGCACCCTGGCGATGTGGGCGTGATCCCTGCGGCCGCAGGGGGCCCCAAGGGGCTGATCCTGGGGCCATTGGACCGGTTCATTTTTGGGGAGTGGCTGCCACAATCGCACCAGCCCGTGCACCTGGTGGGCGCATCGATTGGCGCCTGGCGCATGGCCACGGCCTGCCTGCAGGAGTCGGTGGCGGCTTTCGAGCGGCTGGAGCATGACTACATCCACCAGGCCTATGAACTGCCCCCAGGCAAGAAGCGCCCCACGGCGGCCCATGTGAGCGAGCGGTTCGGGCGCAATCTGGAGGCCTTTTATGGCGGGCGAGTGGATGAGGTGCTGAGCCACCCGCGCTATCGCCTGCACATCATCACGTCGCGGGGGCGGCACCTGCTGGGGCGCGAGCATGGCGTGGCAACGCCGCTGGGCTATCTGGGCGCCTTCCTGACCAATACCGTCCATCGCAAGGCCATGGGGGCCTGGCTGGAGCGGGTGGTGTTCTCGTCGCCCGATGCCTCGGTGGCGGGGGGCGGTTGCGTGGCCTTGCCATTTGGTACCTCGGACTACCGCACGCGGCAGGTGGGGCTCAGTGTGGCCAACTTCATGCCAGCGTTGCAGGCCAGTTGCTCCATCCCCTTTGTGCTGCAGGCCGTGCACAACATTCCGGGGGCGCCGCCCGGGGCGTACTGGGATGGGGGCATCACCGACTACCACCTGCACCTGGCCTATGGCCGGTCAGGCTCTATTGCTTCAAATTTGATAGCTGAGAAGGCAATAGGGACGCGCGCAAACGGCCTAAAAACCTTGAAAGCAGAGGAGGCACAGGCCCCTGCAGAAGGCGCAAGCCCGGGCTCTGCGGGCATCGTGCTGTATCCGCATTTCCAGCACCAGGTGGTGCCGGGCTGGCTGGACAAGAGGCTGAAGTGGCGCCACCGGTCCACGCCCGCGCTGGACAACATGGTGGTGCTTTCTCCCCACCCTGACTGGGTGCGTTCACTGCCCAATGCCAAGCTGCCCGACCGCAAGGACTTCACCCATTACGGCACGGACAGCCGCGCCCGCGCCCACGCCTGGTTGGGCGCCACCAGCGCCAGCCAGCAACTGGCGGATGAATGGGCCGAGTGGCTGCAGCGGCCGGACATGGGGGCCGTGCACCCGCTGTAGGGAAGTCGGCAGATCGGTGGTTGGGTGGTATCGCCGCCTTTGCCTTCGCTCTCCTACCCGTTTGCGTTGAATCAACAAGAGCCGTTCGGGCTGAGCCCTTCGACGGGCTCAGGACAGGCCTGCCCGCGCCTCGCGCGGCGCTTCGACAGCGCTCAGCGTGAACGGACTTGTATTTTTGAACGCCTACCGGTATCAAGCATCCGCACCGTTCGGGCTGAGCGTGTCCAAGCCCCGCACCGCCCGGGCCGCATGGTCGCGGGCCCAGCCCAGCACCTCGTGGGCGGGCATGGGCCGCGCGATGCCATAGCCCTGCGCCCGTTCACAGCCCAGCTCCAGCAGTTTGGCGCAGTGTTCCGTGGTCTCCACGCCTTCGGCCACCACATGCCGGTGGAAGGCCGCTGCCAGTGCCACGATGGCCTGGACGAGGGTGAGGTCGTCGCCGTCCTCCAGAATGCCGCGCACGAAGGATTGGTCGATCTTGATCGTCTCGGCAGGCAGGCGCTTGAGGTAGGACAGCGACGAGTAGCCGGTGCCGAAGTCGTCCAGCGCAAAACGCACGCCCAGGGCCTGGCAGCTTTGCATCATGCGGCGCATGTACTGCATGTCTTCCAGGGCTGCAGATTCGAGAATCTCCAGCTCCAGCCGGGTGGGCGAGACCTCGGGGCAGGTATGCAGGATGTCCTTGAGGCGCGATACGAAATTGGGCCGGTGAAAGTGCGGCGCCGCGATGTTGACGCTGACCTCCCACAGCCTGCCCGCGTCGGTCCACTGCCGCATCTGGGCCAGGGCCTGGCGCAGCACCCATTCGCCCAGCTCCACCTGCAGGTCGGTGTCTTCCACCAGAGGCAGCACATGCTGCGGGCCCAGCAGGCCCTCCTGGGGGTGTTGCCAGCGCAGCAGGGCCTCCAGCCCGATGATCTCGCCGGAGCGCAGGTTGACCTTGGGCTGGTAGTGCAGCACCAGCTCGCCCGCGTGCAGGGCCTGCGCCACGCGGGTCTGGCGTGTGTGCTGGGTCTGCACGGCGTGGTCCTGCTGCACGTCAAACACATGCAGCTGGTTGCGGCCAAAACTCTTGGCCTGGCACATGGCCTGGTCGGCGTGGCGCAGCAGGGTGTCGGGGTTGGTGTCGTCCTGCGGGAACACGGCCACACCGATGCTCACCGTGGTGTTCACCTCGCGGTTGTCGATGGCATAGGGCGCGGCCAGTTGCTGCATCAGCACGGCCAGGCGGGCTTCGATGGCCGGGATGTCGGGCTGCTCGCCCAGCAGCAGCACGAATTCGTCGCCGCCCATGCGGGCCACGGCGTCGCTTGGGGTGATGAAGGCCCCCAGGCGCCGGGCGGTTTCCTTGAGCAGGCGGTCGCCCACGCGGTTGCCGAACGCATCGTTCACGGCCTGGAAATGGTCCAGGTCCAGCATGCACACGGCCAGCAGCAGGTGTTTGTCGCGGGCCACGAACAGGGCGTGCGTGAGGCGTTCGGCCAGCGCGGTGCGGTTGTACAGCCCGGTCAGCGGGTCGTGCCGGGCGTGCCAGGAGATTTGGTGGCGCAGGTTGCGGGTTTCGGTCACATCGCGGAACACCAGCACGCAGCCCACGGCCAGGCCATCGTGTTTACGAATGGGTGACGCGGTGTATTCGATGGCGTAGCGCTCGCCCGAGCGGTGGATCAGCACCTCGTGGGTGGCCTGCTGCAGCGCACCGGGCTGGCTGTCGCGCTCGGTGGCCGTGCTGGCGTTGCGGCTGGCGGGCTCTTCATACAGGCGGAACACGTCGTCCAGCTGCCGGCCCACGGCCTGCTGGGCCGTGAAGCCGGTCATGAGCTGCGCGGCCTCGTTGAGTGTGTCGATGCGCCCCGCCAGGTCGGTGGTGATGACGCCGTCGCCAATGGAGGCGAGCGTGACTTCGGCGCGTTCCTTTTCGGCATGCAGTGCTTCTTGCGCGCGCTTGCGCTCGGTCACGTCCACCAGCGTGCCGATGGTGCCAGCCATGGCGCCGCTGGTGCTGGTGAAGGGGGCTTCGTAGTACGCCATGTACAGCGGCGGCTGGTGGGCGGGGTGGAGGGGGTGGATGGCGACCACGTTGTCCTGCGCGTTGGCGACCAGGGCCGAGTGTTCGGGCGCCAGGGCCTCTGGCACGGTGGAGGCGTGGTGTGCGCCGGTGGGGTCCACCGGGGCCTGGAAGAGCCGCTGCCAGGCGCGGTTGGTGTCCACATAGGTGCCGTCGGCATTGCGCACGAACACGGGCAAGGGCAGGGCGTCGATCAGCTGCCGGGTGAAATGCAGTTGTTCGCTCTGCTGGCGCTGGGTGTCGTGCAGCGACAGCACCAGCGACTGGACCTTGCCGGCCATGTCATTGAACGCATCGGCCATGGCCCGGGATTCGAGCGTGCCGGTCACCTCCATGCGGGTGCCCAGGTAGCCCTGGCGAAAGGCATCGGTGGCCTGCGCCAGCCGCCGCAGCATGCGTGCATTGGCGCGCAGCAGCAGGGTGAGCAGGAACAGGATGGTGAAGATATTGAGCGCCGAGATGCGCGCCTGGACGATCACGGTGCTCCAGACCCGGTCTACCAGCGGCTGTGCATGCAGGGCGATGGTCAGGCGGCCCGGCGTGCCGTCGGCCAGGCGCTGGGCGGATTGCTGCAGGGGCTGGGGGATGTCCAGCCAGCGGGCAAACCAGGCAGGGGCCAGGGTTGTGGGGGCCGGGGCCTGTGCCTCGGTGGCGGGTTGGTGGGCCGGCTCCCATTTGAGCGCCTGAACACCGGGGCCGAGGTGGTCGATGCTCTCGTGCAGAAGGCTTGCGATGGCGGAGGTGTCGGACACCGGCACGGCGGCCAGGCGGGGCAGGAGGAAATCGCTGGCGCGCCGAAGCTCGGTGGCTGCGTGGCGGTGGACCTCTGCGGTTTCCGTCTCCAGAAGAGAGTGGTAGCGCATGCCACTGACCAGCAGAATGATCAGCCCGATAGGCAGGTACAGCCGGGGGTACGTGCCCCGCAGGAGCCAGGTGCGGAGGTTTCCGGTGCGCATCATCGACGGTGGCCCTTCCCCAAATCCCAGGGTAATGAATCGTTAATTAATGGTGAACTGAAGGGGAGTCTAGCCGGTGGTTCGGCGCGGCTCCGTTTTTAGGATGCAGCCCTCCGGCCGGGTGTTGCGGATGTGTGACATTTTGTAATTTATGCCTGCTGCCCCAGGCTCCCGCTTGCACCAGGGCCCTGCGGGGAGGGGCCCGGTGTTCTTCCGGGAACTGCGTCAGAGCGATTGCGCCAGCATGTCCCGGTACTCCTCGGGCGTGGCAATGCGCGGGTTGGTCTTGTGGCAATGGTCGGCCATTGCGCCCTGGATGATGTTGTCGAACATTGCCTCGTTCACGCCCATGGCGGCCAGGCCGGTGGGCAGGCCCAGGCGGGCGTTCATGTCGCGGATGGCCTCGGGGATGTCGCCCGCCGATGCCAGGCCCATGGCGTGGGCCATGCGTTCCAGGCGTTTTTCCTTTTGCACCGATTCGGCCTGCGCGTTGAAGCGCACCACAGCGGGCAAAAACATGGCGTTGAGCGTGCCGTGGTGCAGGCGCGGGTTCACGCCGCCCAGGCTGTGGCTGAGCGAGTGCACCGCGCCCAGGCCCTTCTGGAAGGCCATGGCGCCCTGCATGCTGGCGCTCATCATGTGCAGGCGCGCGTCGCGGTCGCTGCCGTTGTGGGTGGCCTGCTCGATGTTCGCCCAGCCGCGCGTGAGGCCGTCCAGCGCAATGCCGTCGGCCGGGGGGTTGAAGGCGGCCGACATGAAGGTCTCCATGCAGTGCGCAATCGCGTCCATGCCGGTGGCAGCCGTCAGCATGGGGGGCAGGCCCAGCGTGAGTTCGGGGTCGCAGATGGCGGTCTTGGGCACCAGGTTCCACGAGTGAAAGCCCAGCTTGCGGTGGTCGTCCACGATGATGATCGCGCCGCGCGCCACCTCGCTGCCCGTGCCGCTGGTGGTGGGCACGGCGATCAGGGGCGCGGCGCGCTCGGTGATGCGCGGCGAGCCGCCTTCGATGGTGGCGTAGTGCGTGAGCGGCCCCTCGTGCGTGGCGGCAATCGCGATGCCCTTGGCGCAGTCGATGGCCGAGCCGCCGCCCACGGCGATCAGGCCGTCGCAGCCCTGGGCTTTGTACATCTGCACGGCTGCGCGCACGGCGGCTTCGGTGGGGTTGGAGGGGGTTTGGTCAAACACCGCCACGGTCAGGCCGGGCAGCGCGTCCAGCGCCTTTTGCAGCACGCCAGCGGCTTTCACGCCGGGGTCTGTCACGATCAGGGGGCGCGTGATGCCCACGCGCTCGCATTCCTGCTTCAGCAGTTGGACAGCGCCGAATTCAAACTGGATCTGGGTGACGTAGTAGATGAAAGCCATGGTGCAACAGGGTGTGTGAAAAAAATTGCCAGCGATTACGATAGCCCGCCAGCTTCAAGCCCACTTTATAAGGAGGAGACACCTGTGAAAACGAAGCAAACCCTGATGGCAGCCCTGTTGGCCGTCGCATCTGTGACAAGTGCCCAGGCCCAGTGCCTGACCGATGCACAGGCCGCCGAGCTGGTGGCCAGCTATGTGGCCAAGACCCCCGCCGCCAACCCTGAGAACCTCTCGGATGCCGATGGTGCCTGCACACGGGGCAAGGTCAACCAGCTGCTGGCGCAGCGCCTGGGCAAGGTGATTGGCTACAAGGCAGGCCTGACCAACCCCGCTGTGCAAAAACGCTTCAACACCGACAAGCCCGTGTGGGGCAAGCTTTACGAAGGCATGGTGCTCGCCAGCGGCGCCACGGTGGACCCTACATTCGGTGCCCGCCCCCTCTACGAAGCCGACATGCTGGTGCGCGTGAAAAGTACCACCATCAACCAGGCCAAAACGCCCATGGACGTGCTGGATGCCGTAGACCAGATCATCCCTTTCATGGAACTGCCCGACCTCATGGTGCAGGCACCGCCCAAGCTCAACGGCGCGGGTGTCACCGCCATCAACGTGGGCGCGCGCCTGGGGGTGGCCGGGGCGCCCATCGCGGTGCCTGCCTACCGTGGCGAGCGTTTTGCCATGCTGCAGGCCTTGGCCGACATGAACGTGTCCCTGACCGATGGCGCGGGCACGCGCCTGGGCGGTGGCAAGGGCAGCGACATCCTGGAGCATCCGCTCAATGCCGTGGTGTGGCTGGCCGGTGCGCTGGCGCAGGAAGGGCTGGCCATGCAGCCGGGCGACCTGATCAGCCTGGGCTCGTTCTCGCCGCTGCTGCCACCCAAGGCAGGCCTTGTGGTGACGGCCACTTACGACGGCCTGCCGGGCGCTGGGCCCGTGCGTGTGATCTTCAAGTAGGCCTCCCCCATCAGCCCGCCGCTGTGCGGGCGTTTTTCTTTCTGCGACCGAGACCCTGACCGTTGACCGCCCTGCACATCCACCACACCCGCCTGACCCCCCAGATGCGCAGCGTGCTCGAACGCATGGCCCGCGCGGGGCACCCGCCGCTGCACACGCGCACGCCCCAGGATGCCCGCGTGGCTTACCAGGCGGGCGCCGATGTGCTGGAGGTGCCCAAGGCGGCGCTGGCGCGGGTGGAGGACCTGCAGATCCCGGCCCGCGATGGCGCCATGCTGCCCGCGCGGCTGTACGCGCCTACCACCGACACGGGCCTGCCCGTGCTGCTGTACACGCATGGCGGCGGCTTCACCATCGGCAACATCGCCACGCACGACATCCTGTGCCGCGAGCTGGCGCGCCTGGCGGGCTGCATGGTGGTGTCGCTGGACTACCGGCTGGCGCCGGAGCACCGTTTTCCCACGGCCAGCAACGATGCCTGGGACGCGCTGCAGTGGCTCGCTGCCAACGCGGAACGCCTTGGCGCAGACCCACAACGCCTGGCTGTGGGCGGCGACAGTGCGGGTGGCACGCTGGCCGCCGTCAACGCCATCCTGGCGCGCGATGCGGGCCTGCCGCTGGCGCTGCAGTTGCTGATCTACCCCGGCTGCGCGGCGCACCAGGACACGCCATCGCACACCACCTTTGCGCGCGGCCTGGTGCTGGAGGAGCCCGCCATCAGCTGGTTCTTCGGCAACTACGTGACCACGCGCGAAGAGCGTGAAGACTGGCGCTTTGCACCGCTGCTCGCGCCGGATGTGGAGGGCGCTGCGCCTGCCTGGATCGGCCTGGCCGAATGCGACCCGCTGGTGGACGAAGGCATTGACTACGCCGACAAGCTGCGCCTGGCCGGTGTGCCGGTGGACCTGGACATCTACCGGGGCGTGACCCACGAATTCATCAAGATGGGCCGCGCCATCCCCGAGGCGCGCAAGGCCCATGCCGACGCGGCCCGTGCGCTGCGCCTGGCTTTTCACCTGGAGTAAATCAATCCATGCAACGCAGTGACTTCCGCTTTTTTCACCGCCTGCGCGTGCGCTGGGCCGAGGTGGACATGCAAAAGATCGTGTTCAACGCGCACTACCTCATGTACATCGACACGGCGATGTCCGACTACTGGCGTGCGCTGGCATTGCCGTATGAGGCGAGCCTGCTGGCCCTGGGTGGCGAGTTGTATGTGAAAAAGGCCACTGTCGAATACCACGCCTCGGCGCGGCTCGATGACACGCTGGATGTGGGCATGCAGTCCACGCGCATCGGCAACTCATCGTGTCTGTTCACGGCGGGCATCTTCAGTGGCGACCGGCAGCTGATCTCGGCCGAGCTGGTCTACGTGTTTGCCGACCCGGCCACGCAGACCTCCCGCCCCGTGCCGCCTGCGCTGCGGGCGATCTTCGAGGGCTTTGAAGCCGGTGCCGAGATGGCCGAGGTGCGCACCGGCGACTGGAACACCCTGGGCCGCGATGCAGGCCGCGTGCGCACGGCGGTGTTTGTGCACGAACAGGGCATTCCCGCCGAGATCGAGGCCGACCTGCAAGACATCTCGGCCCGCCATGCGGTGCTCTACAACCGGCTGGGCATGCCCATTGCCGCCGGTCGCCTGCTGCAGCCGTCACCGGGCGTGGGCCGCATCGGCCGCATGGCGGTAGACCGCTCGGTGCGCGGCGCGCAATGGGGGCGGCAGTTGCTGGATGCGCTGGTGGACGCTGCGCAGGCCCGGGGTGACACCGAGGTGCAGCTGCATGCCCAGAGCAGCGCCGAGGGCTTCTACCGCCGCGCAGGATTCGCCGTGGTGGGCGAGCCCTACGAAGAGGCGGGCATCGCGCACATCGCAATGGCCCGGCAGCTATAACTGATTTGCTATTAAAAAATGAGCTATTTGCGCATGATGGACGCGCGCAAAAGCCCATTTTTGTTCAAATATCTTCGAGCAAAGGGTAGGGCAGGGGCTGCAGCGTCAGCGCCACGCCGCCTGCTGCGCCCACCTGCAGGCTGCCTTCTTGCGTTGCACTGATCTGCAGCGACACGATGGTTTCGAAGCCACCACCCGGCGCGGCAGCCACCTGCACCACCGTGCCGCAGGGTTGCTCCAGGTCCGCTGTGTTGAACACCTCGGCACCCACGGCCACCTCGGCCGCCGCGTGGGCGATGTAGGCCCGGCGCTTGAGCGTGCCCCGGAACTGGCTGCGCGCCACCACCTCCTGGCCGGGGTAGCAGCCCTTCTTGAAGTTCACGCCGCCCACGGATTCGTAGTTGAGCATCTGGGGCACAAAGGCCTCGACCACGGGCGTGGTCAGTGTGGCCACGCCGCTCTTCACTTCGCTCCAGCGCCACAGGGCGGTGTCCAACGCGGGGCCTGCGGGGGCGGGGTCTGAGGCCGGGGCCACCCACAGCGCGCGGGGCTGGCCGTCGGCGGGATACAGGTAGACCACCGACGCAGTGCCCACATCGGCCTTGGTCCAGGCGGGCTGGCTGCCGCCGGGCACGGCATCTCCGGCCAGGCCGGACAGGGCAAAGTCGTTGGTGGCGTCGGTCAGCTTGGCTTTGGCGCGCAGCACAAACATCGACAGGCGCTTGAGCGTGGGGGGCAGCAGGTCGCGGCTGCAGACCAGCAGCACCTCGGTGGCGCTGCGCTTGAAGCCGATGAAGCTGGCCTGCATCCGGCCCTTGGCCGATAGGAAGGCTGCGAGGCGGGCCTGGTCCATGCCGAGCAGGGCGAAATCCTGGGTGAGCTGGCCGTGCAGAAACTTGGCGGCGTCTTCGCCTTCCACGCGAATCACGCCGAGGTGGGACAGGGGGGCAATGCCATTCAAGGGGTAGGTCATCGCTGAATTATGATGCCCTGTTTCATACATACAGACGGCAGGGTTGTGCGACGTTTACTGGCTTTGATCGTGTTGGTGGGGATCGCACTGGGCGGTGCCGCTTACTGGTGGCTGCACCAGCCGCTGGACCTGGGCCCCGAGCCGCTGGAGCTGGCCATCGAACCCGGCACCACGCCACGCGGCGTGGCCCGCGACGTGGTGGCGGCCGGGGTCAAGACGGACGCGCGCCTGCTGTACGCCTGGTTCCGCTTCTCGGGGCAGGACCGCGCCATCAAGGCCGGCAACTATGAAATCCCGCCCGGCACCACCCCCATGGGTTTGCTGCAAAAGCTGGCCCGGGGCGAAGAAGCCCTGCGCGCACTCACCCTGGTCGAAGGCTGGAACTGGCGCCAGGTGCGCCAGGCGCTGGCCAAGGAGGAGCAGCTCAAGCGCGAGTCCGCCACTTTGACCGACGAAGCGCTGATGGCCCAGTTGGGCCGCCCCGGCGTGGCGCCCGAGGGGCGGTTCTTCCCCGACACCTACACCTATGCCAAAGGCTCCAGCGACATCGCCTTGCTGCGCCGGGCCCTGCATGCCATGGACCGCCGCCTCGAAGCCGCCTGGGCACAGCGCGCGGCCGACACGCCCCTCAAGTCGGCAGACGAAGCGCTGGTCCTGGCCAGCATCGTCGAGAAGGAAACCGGCAAGGCCAGCGACCGGAGCCAGATTGCGGGCGTGTTTGCCAACCGCCTGCGCGTGGGCATGCTGCTGCAGACCGACCCCACCGTGATCTACGGCCTGGGCGAGAAGTTTGACGGCAACCTGCGCAAGCGCGACCTGCAGACCGACACCCCCTGGAACACCTACACCCGCCCCGGTTTGCCACCCACGCCCATCGCCATGCCCGGCAAGGCCGCGCTACTGGCTGCTGTGCAGCCTGAAGCCACGCGCGCGTTGTACTTTGTGGCCAAGGGCGATGGCAGCAGCCATTTCAGTGCCTCGCTGGAAGAGCACAACCGCGCCGTCAACCGCTACCAGCGCGGGCAGCAGTAATCAAGCAAGGCCACCATGTCACGACCCGGACTGTTCATCACCTTTGAAGGCATCGACGGCGCAGGCAAGTCCTCGCACATCGAGGGCCTGGCGGCGGCGTTCCGCGCCCAGGGCCGCACCGTTACCGTGAGCCGCGAGCCCGGCGGCACGCCGCTGGCCGAAAAACTGCGCACCCTGGTGCTGAACGACCCCATGGATGCGCTCACCGAATCGCTGCTGATCTTCGCGGCCCGCCGCGACCATCTGCTCAACGTCATCGAGCCCGCCCTGGCGCGGGGCGAGGTGGTGCTGTGCGACCGGTTCACCGATGCCACCTTTGCCTACCAGGGCGCAGGGCGGGGTTTTGATCTGGGCGTGCTATCAACTTTGGAGCGCCTTGCGCAGACGGGACTGGCGCCAGAGGCCAATTTGATGCGTGAACCCGATCTGACGGTATGGTTTGACCTGGCCCCCGAGGTAGCGGCTGAA
The DNA here is from genome assembly GCA_018780365.1 of Acidovorax sp. Taxonomy (GTDB): domain Bacteria; phylum Pseudomonadota; class Gammaproteobacteria; order Burkholderiales; family Burkholderiaceae_C; genus Acidovorax. The sequence continues at coordinate 21,475 of JADMJR010000175.1, forward strand.
CGCCTGGCCGGTGCGCGGGTGCCCGACCGCTTCGAGGCCCAGCCGGTCGAGTTCTTCCGCCGCGTGGCCCAGGGCTATGCCGACCGTGCCGCGGCCGCGCCAGGGCGCTTTGCGCGGCTGGACGCAGCTCAGGAGCGCCACCGCGTGTGGCAGCAACTCACCAGCGTGTTTGTGCGCAAGGGGTGGCTCGCCATCATGGTGGCCACACAGGGAGGTCCGCAATGAGCGAGACCACCGTGGCCCTGGCACCCTGGATTGCCACGCAGCGCACCCGCCTGCTGGCCCAGAGGGGCCATGCGTGGCTGCTGCAGGGGCCTTCGGGCCTGGGCCAGTACGCTCTGGGCCTGGAGCTGGTCCGTGCCTGGCTGTGTGATGCGCCGACAGAGCAGGGCGCCTGCGGCCAGTGCGGCAGCTGCCACGCCATTGACGTGCGTACCCATGCCGACCTGTGCGTGCTGATGCCCGAGGTGCAGATGATGGCGCTGGGCTGGCCCCTGTCGGAAAAGGCCCAGGCCGACATCGACGACAAGAAACGCAAGCCCAGCCGCGAGATCCGCGTGGAGGCCATGCGCGATGCGGTGGAGTTCTCGCAGCGCACCTCGGCGCGTGGCAAGGGCAAGGCGGTGCTGGTCTATCCGGCCGAACAGATGAACCACATCACGGCCAATGCGTTGCTCAAGACGCTGGAGGAGCCGCCCGGCGACGTGCGCTTTGTGCTGGCCAGCGAGGCTGCGCACCAGCTGCTGCCCACCATCCGCAGCCGGTGCCTGGGGCACACCATGGTCTGGCCCGCCGAGGCCGACATGCTGGCCTGGCTGCAGGCGCAGGGCTTGGCCCGGGATGCGGCCACTTCTTTCTTGCGCGCGGCCGGGGGGCGGCCCGACGATGCCCTGGCGCTGGCCCGGTCCGGCCGCAGCCCACAGGCTTGGGGCGCCCTGCCGCAGGCCGTGGCGCGCGGCGATGTGACGGCCCTGGGCGATTGGGCCCCGGCCCAGGTGATCGACGCGCTGCAAAAGCTTTGCCACGACCTGCTGGCCGCCAGCGTGGGCGCCGCACCGCGCTACTTTGCACCGGCCGACCTGCCCAAGGCGCCGCCCCTGGGCGCGCTCACCCGGTGGTCGCGTGCGCTGGCCAAGTCGGCCCGCACGGCAGACCACCCGTTCAATGCCGGCCTCATGCTGGAGGCGCTTGTCGCCCAGGCGCGAAACACCCTACACTCCAAACACTAAGCCGCAACCCCCATCCATGAGCAGTCCATCCACCGCGCCCCGTCCCAGCGTCATGCAGCTGGCCATCAAGGAGAAGGCGGCCCTCTATGCGGCCTACATTCCCTTTTTTGCCGAAGGCGGCATTTTTGTGCCCACCCAGCGCGACTACAAGCTGGGCGACGATGTGTATGTGTTGCTCACCCTGCCCGACGACACCCAGCGTTACCCTGTGGCAGGCCGGGTGGCCTGGGTCACACCGGCGCGTGCTGCGGGCAACCGCACGCAAGGGGTGGGCATCCAGTTCCCGAAGGACGAAAAATCGCGCCAGCTCAAGGCCAAAATTGAAGAGTTGCTGGGAACTGCCCTGGGCTCCGACCGTCCTACCCAGACGATCTGATCGGCGCCGCCGGTGCCCCCGTGCCGACCCGCGCTGGCTGGTCGGCATTTTTGTTTAGGACTTACGCAAACAAGGATACTCAGCCGGTTTTTCCATCAGGGAATCACCTCGCTCAAGCACGTTTTGCGCAAGTCGTGTTGTTTTGAAACCGCATGTTCACTGATTCGCACTGTCACCTCAACTTCCCGGAGCTGGTCAGCCAGCTGCCCGCCATCCGCCAGGCCATGGCCGAGGCGCAGGTCACCCGGGCTTTGTGCATCTGCACCACCATGGAAGAGTTCGAGGGTGTGCACGCACTGGCCCTGGCCCACGACAACTTCTGGAGCACGGTGGGCGTGCACCCCGACAACGAAGGCGTGACCGAACCCACGGTGCAAGACCTGCTGGACCGCGCCGCCTTGCCGCGTGTGGTGGCCATTGGCGAAACCGGGCTCGACTACTACGGCATGGAAGACCGCAAGGGCGGGCGCAGCATTGCCGATCTGGAATGGCAGCGTGACCGGTTTCGCACCCACATCCGCGCGGCGCGGGCCTGTGGCAAGCCACTCATCATCCACACGCGCAGCGCGTCCGACGACACGCTGGCCATCCTGCAGGAAGAGGGCGAGGATGGCGCCGGCAACCAGGCGGGCGGCGTGTTCCACTGCTTCACCGAGTCGATGCAGGTGGCGCGGGCCGCGCTGGACCTGGGCTACTACCTCTCGTTCTCGGGCATCGTGACCTTCAAGAGCGCACAGGATTTGCGTGACGTGGTGGCGTTTGCTCCGCTTGACCGCATGCTCATCGAAACCGACAGCCCGTACCTCGCACCCGTGCCCTACCGTGGCAAGACCAACAATCCGTCGTATGTGCCTTATGTGGCACGGCAGGTAGCGGAGACCAAGGGCTTGGCGCTGGAGGCCGTGGCCGAGGCCACCAGCCGCAATTTCAACACCTTGTTCCCGGGGGTGATGGCATGAGCTTGCACCGACGTTCTGCACTGGCCGCCGTGGCGCTGGGGCTGGTGGCTGCGCGCGCTTGGGCGGGCGCCTATGAAGATTTTTTTGTGGCCATCCTTCGGGACGACGGTGATGCGATCACGGCGCTGTTGCGCCGAGGCTTTGACCCCAATACCCGTGACCCCAAGGGGCAGGTGGGGCTCACGCTCGCCCTGCAAAACGGCGCGAACAAGGCCTTTACCGCATTGCTGGCGTCACGCCAGGTGAATGTGGAGGCCCGCAATGCCCAGGACGAAAGCCCGCTGATGCTGGCCGCAATCAAGGGCAATGTGGAGGCCGCGCGTGCCCTCATCGCGCGCGATGCCGATGTGAACAAGACGGGTTGGGCACCGCTGCACTACGCGGCATCGGCGGGGTCGCCCCAGCATGCGCTCATCATTGCGCTGCTGTTAGAAAACCATGCCTACATTGATGCCGCGTCACCGAACGGCACCACGCCCCTCATGATGGCTGCGCACTATGGGTCGATTGAGGCCGTGCAGCTCTTGCTGGAGGAGGGTGCGGACCCCACGCTCAAGAACCAGTTGGGCCTGACGGCGACTGATTTTGCGATGCGTGTGAGCCGCACGGACTCGGCAGAAAGAATTGCTGCGGCCATACGGCGGCGGCAGCCGAACCGGGGCAAGTGGTAGGCCCTGGGCAAAGGCTGCTTTTCTCTTTTCTTTTACTCCAGCGCAGCGGCCACACCGGCGGCCGCTGGACGCGCCTGCAGGCGCGCATACAGCCCGCCTTGGGCCATCAGTTCGTTGTGTGTGCCTTGCTCTGCAATGCGTCCCCGCTCCATGACAACCACCCGATCAGCGTGCTCGATGGTGGACAGGCGGTGTGCAATGACCAGCGTGGTGCGCCCTTGCATCAGGCGCTGCAGGGCTTCCTGCACCAGGCGCTCCGATTCGGTGTCGAGTGCTGAGGTCGCTTCGTCGAGGATCAGGATCGGCGCGTCTTTGTAGAGCGCCCGTGCAATGGCCAGCCGCTGGCGTTGCCCGCCCGACAACTGCGTGGCGTTGTGCCCCACCACCGTGTGGATACCGTGCGGAAGCGCCGCCACATGCTCTGCCAGGTTGGCCGCTGCCAGGCAGTCGAGCACACGTTTCTCATCCACGGCATGGCCGAGTGCGACGTTGGTGACAATCGTGTCGTTGAACATCACCACGTCCTGGCTCACCATGGCAAATTGCGACCGCAGCGAGCCCAGGTCCCAGTCGGGCAGGGCATGCCCATCCACCTGGATGGTGCCCGAGGCGGGCATCACGAACCGTGGCAGCAGGTTGACCAGCGTGGTTTTCCCCGCGCCCGAAGGGCCGACAAGTGCAACGATTTCGCCGGGTGCCACTTGCAGGCTCACCCGGTCAAGCGCGGGGGCATGCTCTGGGCCAAAGGCCACGGTCACGTTGTCGAGGGTGAGCGATCCCTGCACGCGGTCCGCCCGGTACTGCCCGCCAGTTTCCGCGCCGGTGTCGCCCAGCAGGCCCAGGCCGCGCTCCAGGGCGGCCACGCCGCGTGTCACCGGGCTGGCCACATCGGCCAGGCGCCGGATGGGCGCGATGAGCATGAGCATGGCCGTGATGAAGGACACGAATCCACCCACCGTGACATCCTTGGCATCGACAGCGCCCCGGCTTTGCCACAAGGCGATGCAGATCACCACCGAAAGTGCGGCCGCAGCCAACAACTGCGTAAGGGGTGTCATGGCGGCCGATGCGATGGTGGACTTGATGGCCAGGCCTCGCAAACTATGGCTCAGCCTCGCAAAGCGCTGGGCCTGCCCGGCCTGCGCGCCGTGCAGGCGGACCATGCGGTGCGCCAGCACGTTTTCTTCCACCACGTAGGCCAGCTCGTCGGTGGCCTGCTGGCTGCTTTTGGTGAGGTGGTACAGCCGTTTTGACAGCGTTTTCATGATCCATGCCACGCCTGGCACGACGACCGCAACGATCAGCGTGAGCTGCCAGTTGAGGTACAGCAGATACACCAGCAGCGCCACCAGCGTGAACCCGTCGCGCGAGAGCCCCATCAGTGCCTGCACTAGCAAGGTAGCGCCGGTTTGCACCTCATACACCACGGTGTTGGACAGCGCGCTGGCAGACTGGCGTGAAAACAAGCCCATTTCTGCGGACAGGACCCGGTCAAACAGTGCCTGGCGCAGCGTCAGCATGCCTTCGTTGGCAATGCGCGCAAGCGCGTACTGGCCAATGAACTGCGCAACGCCGCGAACCAGGAACACCCCCAGAATGGCCAAGGGCACCATCCAGAGCTGCAGGGTGCCTTGGGTGAAACCTCGGTCGAGCAACGGCTGCAGCAGGGCCGGGATCAGGGGTTCTGTGATGGCGCCGACGAGCGTTGCAACGATGGCCAGGCTCCAGGCCAACCGCTGGCCGCCAAAATAGACGGACAACCGTTGGAGGCGCGCAGTCAGGCTGCTCGGCGGGAGGGGGGCATTGGCGGGCGCGGCGCCCGTGTCGGTGGCTTGCATGTGGCCCGGATTCTAAGGTTGCACAGAAAGGACCGGTTGTCCGCATCAAAGTGCAGCACCAACCCGCCCGGGAAAGGGTGGCAGGGAGTCCACGTGCGCGCACAGTTTGTCACAGGGGTCTTTTCGCTGTGTGTAACATTCGGGTCTGCCCTTAGGCATTTGTTCGGCTACCGCTGGATGCCAATGACCACAGATCGAATCTCCAAACACCCATCCTCTGCGGCTTCGCCGCTCCCCTTGCGCCGCCAGCTGTTGGCAGCGCTGATCGCAACCCCCTCCCTCCCGGCCCTGGCGCAGTTTCGCGTTGAAGTGACAGGAGTGGGGCTCACCCAGTTGCCGATTGCCATTGTCCCGTTCCGGGGCGAGGCACAAGCCCCCCAAAAGATTGCCGCCATCATCCAGGCCGATCTGGAGCGCAGTGGCCAGTTTCGCGCCATCGATGCTGCCGGCGTGGCGTTGGACGAAACGGCCCGCCCCGATGTGGCGCTGTGGCGGCAAAAGAGTGCCGACTCCCTGGCCACCGGCAGCGTGACGCGTCTGGCCGACGGGCGCTTTGATGTGCGCTTTCGCCTGTGGGACGTGGTCAAGGGGCAGGACCTGGGAGGGCAGAGCTTTGTGGTCACGCAAGGCGATCTGCGCTTGGTGGCGCACCGTATTGCCGACTTCATCTATGAAAAGCTCACGGGCGAGCGCGGCGTTTTCTCGACGCGTATTGCCTACGTCACCAAGACTGGCCCGCGCTACAGCCTGTGGGTGGCCGATGCCGATGGCGAGAACGCGCAATCGGCCCTGTCGAGCCCGGAGCCCATCATTTCCCCCGCCTGGTCGCCCAATGGGGGACAACTGGCCTACGTGTCCTTTGAATCCCGCAAGCCGGTTGTTTATGTGCACGACGTGGCGTCAGGCCGCCGGCGCTTGATTGCCAACTTCCGGGGCTCCAACAGCGCACCGGCCTGGGCACCGGACGGGCGCTCGCTGGCGGTGACGCTGAGCCGCGACGGCGGCTCGCAGCTTTACACCATCGATGCCAATGGCGGCGAGCCTCGCCGTCTGATGCAAAGCGCTGGCATTGACACCGAGCCAGTGTTCTCGGGTGATGGCCGCAGTATCTATTTCGTCAGCGACCGCGGCGGTGCGCCGCAGATCTACAAGGTGGGTACGTCGGGCGGCAATGCCGAGCGCGTGACTTTCACTGGCACTTACAACATCTCACCCACAGTGAGCCCTGATGGGCGCTGGCTGGCCTACATCTCCCGCGTGGGAGGCGCCTTCAAGCTGCACGTGATGGATTTGTCCTCGGGCACTGTGAATGCCGTGACCGACACCACCGCTGACGAAAACCCCAGCTTTGCGCCCAACAGCAGGCTCATCGTGTACGCCACCCAGCAGCAGGGGCGTGAGGCACTGATGACCACCACGCTGGACGGCAAGATCAAGGCCCGCCTTGCGGGGCAGGCGGGTGATCTTCGCGAACCGGACTGGGGTCCGTTCCAAAAGCAATGAACTTATCTGCATTTTCAGTTATCAAGCCTTCAGGAGAAATTTGGATGATCAAACGTTTTACCCTCGCCCTTACCGTTGTTGCACTGATGGCCGGTTGTAGTTCCGGCGTGAAGCTGGACGATGTGCCTGTTGAAGACAAAAACGCGAGCTCCACCATGGGCGGCGCCAACAGCGGCGCCAACTCTGGCAATACCTCGCAAAGCGGCGTCGCCGGTGTGGACCTCGGCCAGTCGGGGCGTGATGGTGCAGGCCCGGTAGGCGTGGCCCGCATCGTGTATTTCGACTACGACAGCTACGTCATCAAGCCCGAGTTCCAGTCCGTGATCGAAGCACATTCCCGTTTCATCAAGGCGACCCCCAGCCGCAAGGTCATGATCGAAGGCCACACCGATGACCGTGGCGGCCGCGAGTACAACCTGGCGCTGGGCCAAAAGCGTGCTGAGGCTGTGCGCCGTTCGCTGGGCCTGCTGGGCGTGCCAGACAGCCAGGTGGAAGCGGTGAGCTTTGGCAAGGAGAAGCCCGCAGCCCAGGGCGGAACAGAAGACGTGCACGCGAAGAATCGCCGTGCTGAACTGTCCTACCGTTGATGCGGGCCACTGCCGTGGTGTTCCCTCTTCGGCTGTTGGCGGCTGCCGCGTTGTCGGTGGCTTTGCTGCCCTCGGCCCAAGCCGCCATTTTTGAAGACGGCGAGGCACGCCGGGCCATCCTGGAAATGCGCCAGCGCGTAGACGGGTTGCAGCTGTCCAGCCAGCGCTCTGCCGAAGAGCTGCGCAAGCTGGGTGAGGAAAACGCCCAGTTGCGCCGCAGTCTCCTGGATCTGCAGACGCAGATAGAAACCCTGCGGGCCGAGCAGGCCAGGCTCAATGGGCAAAACGAGCAATTGCTGCGCGATGTGGGTGACCTCCAGCGGCGCCAGAAGGACATTGCCCAAGGGGTGGATGAACGGCTTCGCCAGTTCGAGCCGGTCAAGGTGGCCGTGGATGGCAAGGAGTTCCAGGCAGACCCGGCAGAAAAGCGGGATTTCGAAGCCGCCCTGGCGGTTTTTCGCTCTGGCAAGTTCCCCGAAGCCAGCACTGCTTTTGCAGGGTTCGTGAAGCAGTATCCCCGCAGTGGTTTTGTGCCGTCGGCGCGCTTCTGGCTCGGCAATGCCCAGTACGCCACCCGTGAGTACAAGGAAGCCATTGGCAACTTCAAGCAGATGCTCAGCGACGCACCGGGGCATGCCCGGGCGCCCGAGGCTGCCTTGTCGATTGCCAACTGCCAGATCGAACTCAAAGACACGCGTACCGCGCGCAAGACGCTGGAAGACCTCGTTCGCGCTTATCCACAATCTGAGGCGGCGGTTGCTGCCAAAGAACGTCTGTCCCGCTTGAAGTAATGTCTGGCGATGCGTTTTCGCCCATGGCGCCTCTGTCGCAAGAGGCGCAGCAAGCATCGCTGGAGCGTCGGTTCGGCGGGCTGGAGCGGTTGTACGGCGTGCAAGGGGCCGCCCAGATCCGTCGCGCCCATGTCGCCGTCATTGGCATTGGTGGTGTGGGCTCATGGGCGGCTGAGGCTCTGGCGCGCAGTGGTGTGTCGCAGATCACGCTGGTCGATCTCGACCACGTGGCAGAGTCCAATATCAACCGCCAGATCCATGCCCTGACAGACACCGTGGGGCAGGCCAAGGTGCAGGCAATGCGGGACCGGATCGCCCAGATACATCCTGCCTGCACCGTCCATTGCATCGAAGAATTCGTCGAACCCGGCAACTGGCCTGGGCTTTTGTCCGTACTGCCCGCACCGGTGGATGCGGTCATTGATGCCTGTGACCAGGTCCGGGCCAAGGTTGCCATCGCCGTGTGGGCCAAGTCCTCGGGCGTGTTGCATATCACCGTGGGGGCCGCGGGTGGCAAAAGGCATGCGCACAAGGTCGATGTGGATGACCTTGCCCACACCACCCATGACCCGTTGTTGGCTCAGGTGCGTTATCAGATGCGCAAGCACCACCGGGCGCCGCGCGAAGGCAAGAAGATTGGTGTGGCCTGTGTTTTCAGCCGCGAGGCGGTAGCGCCCCCTGATGCCTCCTGCAACATTGAAGGTGATGGCTCGCTGAATTGCCACGGCTATGGCTCTGTGGTCGCGGTGACGGCCACCTTTGGTCAGTGCGCAGCAGGGTGGGTGTTGGACAAACTTGCGACAACTTCCAGGTTGATCGGAAAAAAGACGCTATAATTCAAGGCTTTGCAGCAGTCTGATAGATTGATGCAATCGGTTGGGACGTTAGCTCAGTTGGTAGAGCAGCGGACTTTTAATCCGTTGGTCACAAGTTCGAATCTTGTACGTCCTACCACCCGATTCAAAAACGCAAACTCCTGATTTTGCGTTTGATTTAAAAGGCCTCCACATGGAGGCCTTTTGTATTTCAGGGGTCGCCAAGAGGCGATACGTTTCGCCTCTGGCCAGGCCAACCCCTCACGGCTTGGCTTCTGCGTCAGGGCGGCTTGGTGCAAAAAGGTCCCAACTTGCCATGAACAAGGCGGCAATGACGGGCCCGATCACGAACCCCGTCAACCCGAACAAGGCCATGCCCCCCAGGGTGGAAATGAGCACGATGTAGTCGGGCATCTTGGTGTCTTTGCCAACCAGGATGGGGCGAAGGATGTTGTCCACCAGTCCAATCACGCCAATGCCAAAGGCGGTCAGGACGGCGCTTTGCCACACAGCGCCGGTGGCCAGGAAGTAGATAGCCACCGGCACCCAGATCAGCCCAGCGCCCACGGCCGGTAGCAGCGACAGGAAAGCCATCAGCACACCCCACAGCACAGGGCCTTGGATGCCCAGCGCCCAGAAGATCATCCCCCCCAGCGCGCCTTGAGATGCTGCTACGACGATGTTGCCCTTGACCGTGGCGCGGATCACGGTGGTGAATTTGCTGACCAATTGTTGCTTGTGTGCCTCGTCCAGCGGGGTGGCCTGGCCGATGCGCAATGCGAGGCTGGCGCCGTCGCGGAGCAGGAAAAACAGCAGGTACAGCATGATGCCGAAGCTGACAACGAACTCCAGCGTGTTCTGACCGATGCTCAGTGCCTGTGTGGCCACGAACTGGCTGGCCTGGACGGCGACGGAGGAGAGCTTCTGCTGCAGTTCTCCGACGCTGGTGAGGTGAAGCCGGTCCAGCAGGTTGGCGGCCCAGGCGGGCAGGGCGGCAATCACTTGCTGCAGATACAGGCCAAAGTTGATCTGGCCGGAGCGCATCCGTTCGTAGATGGCGCTGGCTTCCTGGACCAGCGACACGGTGATGGCCGTCATGGGCAGGATCACGACAACCAGGCAAAGTCCGAGCGTGCACAAGGCCGCGAGAGTGGGGCGCTTGGGCATGCGCTTGAGCAGCTTGCGGTGGAGCGGTGCAAACAGGATGGCCAGGATAACGCCCCAGAAGACGGCGCCGTGGAACTGCCACAGGATGGCCCCGAATGCGATGGTGACGAGGATCAGCAGCAGCAGAAAGGCTTTGTCCTGGAGGTTGTTGGGCGTCATGTGTTGGCGTGTAGCGATGGGATACCCGGAATGTACGCGAGGCCCTGTGGGGCGCTCCAGCTGGGTGCTCGGAAGGGCACATGAACCTGCATTGATTGGGTGATTGCCCGTTCGGTGGCACAATACCGCCCGTACCAAGGCCCTTCCCCAGCCACAGTCGCATCCGCCAATCGGTTCAGCCGTGTCGCGGAAGGTTTCTCAACCAGCTAATGCTTTCCCAAGGAAAGCGGAGGTCAGCGGAATATGAGCGATACGACATCCGTCTATCAAGCCTACCAAGGCAACACTTACCTCTTCGGCGGCAATGCGCCCTATGTCGAAGAGATGTACGAGAACTACCTTGCCAATCCAGGTAGCGTGCCAGACAACTGGCGCGAGTACTTTGATGCACTGCAAAATGTGCCCGCAGTGGACGGCAGCAATGCCAAGGACGTTCCCCATCTGCCCGTCATCAATGCCTTTGCCGAGCGCGCAAAGCAGGGTGGCACCAAGGTTGTGGTCGCCACAGGCGCAGATTCTGAACTGGGCCGCAAGCGCACCGCTGTTCAGCAGCTGATTGCTGCTTACCGCAATGTAGGCCAGCGCTGGGCCGACCTGGATCCGCTCAAGCGCACTGAGCGCCCCGCGATCCCTGAACTCGAACCCTCTTTCTACGGCTTCAGCGATTCCGACCAGGAAGTCGTGTTCAACACCAGCAACACGTTCTTCGGCAAAGAATCGATGCCGCTGCGCGAGCTGATCAACGCGCTGCGCGAAACGTATTGCGGCTCCATCGGCGCCGAGTACATGTACGCCACCGACCAGAACCAGAAGCGTTGGTGGCAGGAAAAGCTGGAAAAAATCCGCAGCAAGCCCAGCTTTGGCGTGGACAAGAAGAAGCAGATCCTGGACCGCCTCACGGCCGCCGAAGGCCTGGAGCGTTTCCTGCACACCAAGTACGTGGGCCAGAAGCGCTTCTCCCTCGAAGGGGGCGAAAGCTTCATCGCCGCGATGGATGAGCTGATCCAGTCCGCCGGTGCCAAGGGCGTGCAGGAAATCGTGATCGGTATGGCCCACCGTGGCCGCCTGAATGTGCTGGTCAACTCTCTGGGCAAGATGCCTGCAGACCTGTTCGCCGAGTTCGACCACACGGCCCCGGAAGAATTGCCTGCCGGTGACGTGAAGTACCACCAAGGTTTCAGCTCCGACGTGACCACCCCTGGCGGCCCGGTCCACCTGTCGCTGGCGTTCAACCCGTCCCACCTGGAAATCGTGAACCCCGTGGTTGAAGGCTCGGTGCGCGCGCGCATGGACCGCCGTGCCGACCCCCAGGGCAAGCAGGTGCTGCCCGTGCTGGTGCACGGCGACGCAGCCTTTGCCGGCCAGGGTGTGAACCAGGAAACCCTGGCGCTGGCCCAGACCCGTGGCTACTCCACGGGCGGCACGGTGCACATCATCATCAACAACCAGATCGGTTTCACCACGTCCGACCCACGCGACACGCGTTCGACGCTGTATTGCACCGACATCGTCAAGATGGTCGAGTCGCCCGTGCTGCACGTGAATGGCGACGATCCTGAAGCCGTGGTGCTGGCCACCCAGCTGGCCCTGGAATTCCGCATGGAGTTCCAGAAGGACGTGGTCGTGGACATCATCTGCTTCCGCAAGCTGGGCCACAACGAGCAAGATACGCCCGCGCTGACCCAGCCGCTGATGTACAAGAAGATCGGCCAGCACCCCGGCACGCGCAGGCTGTACGCCGACAAGCTGACCACGCAAGGCCTGGGCGAGACCCTGGGCGACGACATGGTCAAGGCCTACCGTGCCGCCATGGATGCGGGCAAGCACACGGTCGATCCGGTGCTGACCAACTTCAAGAGCAAGTACGCCGTGGACTGGAGCCCGTTCCTGGGCAAGAAGTGGACGGACGCTGGCGACACCGCCATCCCTCTGGCCGAGTGGAAGCGCCTGGCTGAAAAGATCACGACCATCCCTGAAAGCGTGACGCCACACCAGCTGGTCAAGAAGGTGTATGACGACCGCGCTGCCATGGGCCGCGGCGACACACCCGTGGACTGGGGCATGGGTGAGCACATGGCGTTTGCTTCGCTGGTGGCCAGCGGCTACCCCGTGCGCCTGTCGGGCGAAGACTGCGGCCGTGGCACGTTCACGCACCGCCACTCGGTCATCCATGACCAGAAGCGCGAGAAGTGGGACATCGGCACCTACGTGCCCCTGCAGAACGTGGCCGAGAACCAGGCTCCGTTTGTCGTCATCGACTCCATCCTGTCCGAAGAAGCGGTGCTGGGCTTTGAATACGGCTATGCGTCGAATGACCCCAACACCCTGGTGATCTGGGAAGCCCAGTTCGGCGACTTCGCCAACGGCGCACAGGTTGTGATCGACCAGTTCATCGCCTCCGGCGAAGTGAAGTGGGGCCGTGTCAACGGCATCACGCTGATGCTGCCGCACGGCTACGAAGGCCAGGGCCCCGAGCACAGCTCGGCCCGCCTGGAGCGTTTCATGCAGTTGTCGGCCGATGCCAACATGCAGGTGGTGCAACCCACCACGGCCAGCCAGATCTTCCACATCCTGCGCCGCCAGATGGTCCGTGATCTGCGCAAGCCGCTGATCATCATGACGCCCAAGTCGCTGCTGCGTAACAAGGACGCCACCTCGCCGCTGTCCGAGTTCACCAAGGGCAGCTTCCAGACGGTGATCCCCGAGCAGGATGAAGCCATCGTGAAGAAGGCTGCCAAGGTCAAGCGCGTGATCGCCTGCTCCGGCAAGGTGTACTACGACTTGGTGAAGAAGCGTGCCGAGAAGGAAGCCGACGATGTTGTGATCCTGCGCGTCGAGCAGCTCTATCCCTTCCCGCACAAGGCGTTTGCTGCTGAGCTCAAGAAGTACCCCAACGCCACCGATGTGGTGTGGTGCCAGGACGAGCCACAGAACCAGGGTGCCTGGTTCTTCGTGCAGCA
>JADMJR010000205.1 GCA_018780365.1 Acidovorax sp.
TGTAGAGGATGTTGGCGGCATCCAGGTTGGGGCAGATCAGCAGGTTGGCCGAGTCGGTGAGCGTGGAGTCCGCCATGTAGGCGTTGCGGATGCCCGGCTCCAACGCGGCATCGCCGTGCAGCTCGCCGTCGCACTCGATGTCGGGGTGGGCGGCCACGAACAGGTCGCGCGCCTCGCGCATCTTGCGGGCCGAGGCGCGCTTGGACGAGCCGTAGCTGGAGTGCGACAGGAAGGCCACCTTGGCCGGCAGGCCAAAGCGCTGCACCTCTTGCACCGACATCCAGGCGATGTCGGCCAGCTGCTGGGCCGTGGGGTCTTCGTTCACATAGGTGTCGGCAATGAAGAGCGTGCCCCGGTTGGTCATCAGCGCGTTGAGCGCGGCGTAGTCGCGTGCGCCTTCCTGGCGGCCGATGATGCTATGGATGCGCTCCAGGTGCGTTTCATACGTGCCCACCAGGCCGCAGATCATCGCGTCGGCGTCGCCCAGCGTGACCATCAGCGAGGCGATGATGGTGTTGGAGCGGCGCACGGCGGCCTTGGCGACCTCGGGCGTGGCGCCGTTGCGCTTCATGAGCTGGTGGTAGTGCTCCCAGTACTGGCGAAAGCGCGGGTCGTCCTCGGGGTTGCATACTTCCACGTCCTTGCCCAGCTGCATGCGCAGGCCGGCCTTGGCAATGCGTGCTGCGATCACCGCGGGTCGGCCGATGAGGATGGGCTGGGCGATCTTGTCGTCGATGGCCATCTGCGCGGCACGCAGGGCGCGTTCGTCTTCGCCGTCGGCATAGGCCACGCGCTTTTGCGCGTCGGGCAGGGCCTTGGCCGCGTTGATCACGGGGCGCATCAGCATGCCGGTCTGGTAGACAAAGCGCGAGAGCGTTTCTTTGTAGGCCTCCATGTCGGTGATGGGGCGCGTGGCCACGCCCGACTCGGCCGCCGCCTTGGCCACGGCGGGCGCGATCTTGAGGATCAGGCGCGAGTCGAACGGCGTGGGGATGAGGTAGTCGGGGCCAAAGGTGAGTTCCTTGCCCGCATAGGCGCTGGCCACTTCTTCGCTGATGTCGGCCTTGGCCAGGTCGGCGATCTGGCGCACGCAGGCCAGCTTCATCGCCTCGGTGATCTTGGTCGCGCCGCAGTCCAGCGCGCCCCGGAAGATGTACGGGAAACACAGGACGTTGTTGACCTGGTTGGGGTAGTCCGAGCGGCCCGTGGCAATGATGCAGTCGGGGCGGATGGCCTTGGCCAGCTCGGGGCGGATCTCGGGCTCGGGGTTGGCCAGCGCCAGGATGATGGGCTTCGGTGCCATGGTCTTCACCATCTCGGCCGTGAGCACGCCAGGGGCCGAGCAGCCCAGGAACACGTCGGCGCCATCCACCGCATCGGCCAGGGTGCGTGCGTCGGTCTTCTGGGCGTAGCGCGCCTTCGATTCGTCGTAGCCGCCGGGGCGGCCTTCGTAGATCACACCCTTGGAGTCGCACATGAAGATGTTCTCCACCTTCACGCCCAGGCCCACCATCACGCCCACGCAGGCAATGGCGGCAGCGCCCGCGCCCGATACGGCGATCTTCACCGCACCAATGTCCTTGCCCACCAGCTCCAGGCCGTTGAGCAGCGCGGCGCTGCTGATGATGGCCGTGCCGTGCTGGTCGTCATGGAACACCGGGATGTTCATGCGCTTGGAGAGCTCTTGCTCGATGTAGAAACACTCTGGCGCCTTGATGTCTTCAAGGTTGATGCCGCCCAGCGTGGGCTCCATCGCCGCAATGATCTCCACGAGCTTGTCGGGGTCGCGCTCGGCCAGTTCGATGTCGAACACATCGACACCCGCAAACTTCTTGAACAGGCAGCCCTTGCCCTCCATCACCGGCTTGCCAGCCAGCGGGCCGATGTCGCCCAGGCCCAGCACGGCCGTGCCGTTGGTGATCACGCCCACCAGGTTGCCGCGCGAGGTGTAGTCGAATGCCTTGGACGGGTCGGCCGCGATGTCCAGGCAGGGGTAGGCCACACCGGGAGAGTAGGCCAGCGACAGGTCGCGCTGGTTGGACAAAGGTTTGGTGGGGGTGACGGCAATCTTGCCCCGGCTGGGGTTGCGGTGGTATTCGCGCGCAGCGTCGCGCAGCGCCTGTTCGGCGGCGGAAAGGTTCTGTGTCATACGGAAATCCTGGAAGTCCTCAGCGGAATGCAAAACAAGGGTACCCGATGGCGTGGGTGGCTGGCATGCAGGTTTATGCGTATGCGGCATGAAGCCAAAACCCCCTGGCAGCCGGAGGGAGCCGGCATGCATGCAGGGGGCGGGGCCACGCAGGCGTGGCCGTTTCTCAAGGCAGCGGGCAGGCGGGACGCTAGTGGGCGTCGGCCTGGCGTGCGGCATTCACAGCGGCGGAGGTGTCGCGGCTGGCGCCATTGAAGAAAACGTTCAGGGCCACGGCCGTGATCGAGGCCAGCAGGATACCGGATTCAATCAGGGGGTGGATGGCATGGGGCATCCACTGGCGAAAGCTGGGTGCGATCAGCGGGATCATGCCCACGCCGATGGACACCGCCACGATCATCGCGTTGAAGCGGTTGTGCTTGAAGTCCACCCCGCCCAGGATGCGGATGCCGGTGGCCGCCACCATGCCGAACATCACCAGCCCCGCACCGCCCAGCACCATGGTGGGCAGCGACTCGACCAGCGCGGCCATCTTGGGCAGCACCCCGAGCACGATCAGGATCACGCCGCCGGCCACGCACACAAAACGGCTCTTGACGCCGGTGACGGCCACCAGGCCCACGTTCTGCGAGAAGCTGGTGTAGGGGAAGGTGTTGAAGATGCCACCCAGCAGCGTGCCCAGGCCGTCGGTGCGCAGGCCGCGTGTGAGGTCGGCCTGGTCGATCTTGCGGTCGGTCATCTCGCCCAGGGCCAGGAACATGCCGGTCGATTCGATCATCACCACGATCATCACCAGCGTCATGGTCAGGATCAGGATGGGGTCGAACACGGGGCCCGCGATCTCGAAGGGCAGCACCAGGTCAAACCATTGCGCCTTGGCCACCTTGTCGAAGTTCATCAGGCCCGAGGCCACGGCCACCACACCGCCAATCACGATGCCCAGCAGTACCGAGATGTTGGCGATGAAGCCCTTGGCAAACTTGGCGATCAGCAGGATGGACAGCAGCACCAGGCCCGAGATGCCCACGCCAGTCAGGTCGGCATATTTGGGGTTGGGCACGGTGGGCACCACCGCAAAGCCCTTGGGGATGGGGGGCAGCGACGAGCCTGGCGCACCGGCGACGGACTGCATCTCGCTCAGCCATTTGATGTGCTCGGGGTTCACCACATTGGGGGCCGTGGGGCCCACTGGGTTGCCAAAGATCCAGTTGATGCCCACGCGCATCAGGCTGATGCCGATGACCGCAATGATGGTGCCGGTGACCACCGGCGGGAAAAAGCGCAGCATGCGGCTCACCAGCGGCGCGATCAGGATGGAGATCACCCCCGCGCCGATCACCGAGCCAAAGATCAGCCCGGCCCCGGCCGTGCCTGCCGTTGTCTGGGCCATGGACACCATGGGCGCCACTGACGCAAAGGTCACGCCCATCATCACCGGCAGCCGGATGCCGAACCACTGCGAGGCGCCCAGTGCCTGGATCAGCGTGACCAGGCCGCACACGAACAGGTCGGCCGAGATCAGCTTGGCCACCTGGTCGGGCGTGAGGTTGAGCGCACGGCCGACGATGAGCGGCACGGCCACCGCGCCGGCATACATCACCAGCACATGCTGCAGGCCCAGCGCCGTGAGGCGCCCCAGGGGCAGGTGTTCGTCCACGGGATGTACAGGCGGGTTCATGGAGTGTCCTTCGGGGGTTTTCAGAGTGGATACGTACGTGTTGAACGCCGGTGCCAGATGTGCACAGGAGTCCATACAAAAATCGTATACAAAATGACCGGGAGCGCTTATCCCGGTAAACCCTTAGAACAGGCGGCAGCGACCCGGCCCCGCTGGAAAAGAGGGGCCCGACGGTGTGAAGACGGGGCAAAGAGCCGGGGAGGCTGCTGGTGGTTCTGCCTAGCCCCGACCTGTTGGCGCCGCAGCACGTTTGCCCGCCAGTGGCGCCAGGGATTCGCGCAGGCGGTCCCGCACCAGGGGCTGGCCGGGGTTCAGAGCGCCTTCCACCTGGCCGATGTGCGCGAGCATGCGTTCGCGCGCCAGCGCGGTGTCGCCAGCCTCCAGGGCCTCCACGATGGCGGCATGCTCGGCGCAGGACTGGCTGGCTGCGTGCTGCGACTGGTACAGCGAGGCCGCCAGCGTGGTGCGCGCCGTGAGGTCGCGCAGGATGTCGCTGAGGCTGCGGTGGCCCATGGCTTCGGCCAGGCAGACGTGGAAGTCCGCCAGCAAAAAGGCCCGGGTGGCGGCGTCTGCGCCTGCGATGGCCTGCTGCTCGTCGGCAATGTGCGCGCGCAGGCGGCGGGTCACGGTCTGCAGCGGCTGGCCAGCGTCGGCCAGGATGCCCGACTCGATGACGCGCCGCGCCGAGAATGCGTCGCGCGCATCCTCCACCGAGGGTTCCACCACATACCAGCCCCGGCGCGAGCGCACTTCGACAAAACCGCGTGCCTGCAACTGCATCAGCGCCTCGCGCACCAGGGTGCGGCTTACGCCGAAGAGGTCGGCCAGTTCCTGCTCGCCCAGGCGTTCACCGGGCGAGAGTTTCTGCGCGAGGATGGATTCCACCACCTGCTGGGCGATCTGGGTCTGGTTGATGCTGCTCATGGCGGGATTGTCGCGTGTGGCCGCTGGTCCATCGCCCATCCGTCAGGCGCGCGGCAGGGGTGGCTCACGGCCATCCAGCACGGCGTGTGCGCGCTCGCGGTCGATGTCGCCTTCCCACGCGGCAATCGCCACGGTGGCCACGCAGTTGCCGATCAGGTTGCCCAGGGCGCGGGCAATGCCCATGAACCAGTCCACCGACAGCACCAGCACCAGGCCGATGGCGGGGATGGCCGGGATCGCGTGCAGCGTGGCCGCCAGCACCACAATGGCCGAGCCCGGCACGCCGTGTGCGCCCTTGGAGGTGACCAGCGAGATCGCCAGGATGGTCAGCAGGTCGGCCATGGAGATCGGCGTGTTCGTGGCCTGGGCGATGAACACGGCCGCCAGAGTGATGTAGATCGAGAAAGCGTCCAGGTTGAACGAGTAGCCCGTGGGGATCACCAGGCCCACGGTCGAGTCGCGGATGCCCATGTGCTTGAGCTTGGCCATGATCTGCGGCAGCACGCTGTCGGACGACGTGGTGGCAAACACCACGGCCAGCTCCTCGCGCAGGTAGCGCAGCAGCTTGAACAGGCTGAAGCCCGAAAACCGCATGATCAGGCCCAGCACCACCACCACGAAGATGGCCACTGCCGCATAGAACAGCACCACCAGCATGCCCAGCTGCTTGAGCGAGCCAATGCCGTACTTGCCCACCGTGAACGCAATCGCGCCCAGCACACCCAGCGGCGCCAGCTTGATGATCAGGCCCATGGTCTTGAACAGCACATGCGACAGGTCTTCGATGAGGCTGGTGACGCGCGCACCACGCTCGCCCATCATCGCCAGCGCGCAGCCGAACACGATGGAGAACAGCAGCACCTGCAGCACGTCGCCATTGGCGAATGCGCTCACGGCTGTGGTGGGGATGAGCTTGAGCAGGAAGTCGCTGAAGCCGCCACCGGTGAGCTTGCTGGCGTTTTCCGCGTAGGCGCCCATGGCCTTGGGGTCCAGCGCCTTCGGGTCCACGTTCATGCCCACGCCGGGCTCGAACCAGAACGCGAGCGCCAGGCCCAGCACCAGGGCGATGGACGTGACCACCTCAAAGTAAATCAGCGACTTGATCCCCACGCGGCCCACACGCTGCAGGTCGCCCGTGCCGGCAATGCCATGCACCACCACACAAAAAACGATGAGCGGGATCAGCATCTTGATGAGCTTGATGAAGCCATCGCCCAGCGGCTTGAGCTGCACGGCCGTGTCAGGCCAGAGCAACCCGACGGCCACGCCGGCAATCAAGGCCAGGATCACCCGGCCGAACAGGGAGTTGAGGAAGCGGAGCATGGGAACCCTTTGACGAAAGAAAGGAGAAATGGCACGGCGATCAATCTTGCATACAAGAACTGTAGACAAATGTTGCCACTCGATGCATAGGGTTATCCCGCGCCAGCGGCCGCCAGGGGCGGCTCCCCCTGCGGGCCGGGGCCTTGTGCGGCGGCGGTTGAAGCAGTTTTGACTTTCACGTGCAGTGATCCCCGGGCTGCGGCCCCACAATCGCCCGCGGAGACCCCCCATGACCACCACCGACACCGTGCCCGACCCCGTTCGCCAGAGCGGCGAGTTCCTCGAATACCTGTACCGCGTGGCCGTGCGCCGCGCGCTGCCGCTGCACAACACCGCCGCTTTTCTGCCCGCTCCGCCCAGCCGAGAGAGCGGTGGCCGCACCCTGGTGTTGGGCGCGGGCAAGGCCGGTGGCGCCATGGCACAGGCCGTGGAGGCGCTGTGGCCCGCTGATGCGCCGCTGTCGGGCCTGGTCGTCACGCGCTACCACCACACGCCGCCCCGGCCGGAAGGCCTGCCGCAGCGCATCGAGGTGGTCGAGGCCGCGCACCCGGTGCCCGACGCGGCAGGACTGGCCGCCGCAGAGCGCATCCTGGCGCTCACCGAGGGCCTCACCGAAAACGACCTCGTGCTGTGCCTGATCTCGGGCGGCGGCTCGGCCCTGCTCACGCTGCCGGCCGACGGCCTCACGCTCGAAGACAAGCAGCGCATCAACAAGGCGCTGCTGGAGAGCGGCGCCGCCATCGACGAAATGAACTGCGTGCGCAAGCACCTCTCGCGCATCAAGGGCGGGCGCCTGGCAGCGGCCTGCGCACCGGCACGTGTGGTCACGCTCACCATCAGCGACGTGCCGGGCGACGACCCCTCGGTCATCGCCAGCGGCCCCACCGTGCCCGACGCCACCACCTGCGCCGATGCGCTGGCCATCCTGGCGCGCTATGGCATCGACGTGCCCCCCGCCGTGCTCGCTGCACTGGAAGCCGGCGCGCTGGAAACCCCAAAGCCCGGCGACGCCGTGTTTGCGAACCATGTGGTGCACATGACGGCCACGCCCCAGCAGTCGCTGGAGGCAGCGGCCGAGGCCGCGCGTGCGGCCGGTGTGGCGGCGTACATCCTGTCCGACGAAATCGAAGGCGAATCGCGCGAGGTGGGCAAGGTGCACGCTGCGCTGGCCCGCGCTGTAGCAAGGCATGGCCAGCCGTTTGCGCGGCCCTGCGTGATCCTCTCGGGCGGCGAGACGACTGTCACGGTCCGCCCGCGTGTACCGGGCGCCCCCAAGGGCCGCGGCGGCCGGGCGGGCGAGTTCTGTATGGGGCTGGCGCAGGCCCTGCAAGGCCAGGCGGGCGTGTGGGCGCTGGCGGCGGACACCGACGGTATCGACGGTGTGGAAGACAATGCTGGTGCGCGCGTGGCACCCGACACCCTGGCGCGTGCTGCGGCACAGGGCCTGCGCATTGCGGATTGCCTGGACCGCAATGATGCGTACGGCTACTTTGATGCGCAGGGCGATCTGGTCGTCACGGGACCCACGCACACCAACGTCAATGATTTTCGGGCGATCCTGATTTTGTAGCGGCTGGCGCTGGCTGTGCCTGGGCTGCAGGGGGCAAGGTCAAGGGCGTGTGGCTGGCGCTGTGCCTGATCCCGCCCCCTCTCCCCAGCCCTCTCCCGCAAGGGGAGAGGGAGCTGAACGGGGTGCCACGACGGCCAGGATGTTTGCAACGGCTGCGCATGCCGCCATGCTTGAAGGCTGCAGCAAAAGCGGCTCATTCGGCCGAGACCTTGCCACCACCACCGGCGTCTCTGTCTTCACCCCCTTTCCCCTCGCGGGAGAGGGCTGGGGAGAGGGGGCCTCCCACCAGGGCGAGGCCCTGTCATCTCCCAGCTCTTCCTCCCTCACTTCCTCGCCACCCCCTCCCGCGGCAACGAACCCACCCAATCCTTGCCAAACCGCCCCTGCAAAAACGCCACAAACGCCTGCACCTTCTGCGGCACCAGCCGCGGTGACGGGTACACCGCATGGATCTCCTGCTCGGGCAGGCGGCAGGTCTTGAGCACCTCCACCACGCGCCCGGCCGCGAGCGAATCCACCGCCACGTAATGCGGCAGCGCCGCGATGCCCATGTGCGCGCGCGCCGCCGCCAGCAGCGCAGAGAGGTTGTTGGACCGCAGCCGCCCCGTGACAGGCACCGACACCGCTTCGCCACTCGCATTGCGCAGCCGCCACAGGTCGTTGCCCTGCACGCTGCTGTAGATCAGCGTGGCGTGGTCCTTCAGGTCCGACGGCCGGCGCGGCGTGCCGTGGCGGCGCAGGTAGGTGGGCGAGGCCACCAGCACCCAGGGGTTCATGCCCAGCGTGCGCGCGCCCAGGGCCGAGTCGGCCAGCTTGCCCAGGCGGATCGCCACGTCGATGCCGTGGGCTACCAGGTCGGTGTAGCGGTCTTCGAAGCTCAGGTCCAGCTGCACCTGCGGGTTCTGCGCCATGAACTCCAGCGCCAGCGGCACCACCACGCGCCGCCCGAAGGCGACGGAGCTGCCCACCCGCAGCTGGCCGTGCACCTGCGTCTGGCGCACGCGCACCACGCTTTCGGCCTCGGCCACGTCGGTCACGATGGCCTTGCACTTCTCGTAGTACAGCGCGCCCGGCTCGGTCAGGCTCACGCCGCGCGTGTTGCGGTTGAGCAGCCGCACCTTCAGGTGCGCCTCCATCGCTGCCACCTGCTTGGTCACCGTGGGCTGCGTGGTGGCGAACTCGCGGGCCACCTTGGTGAAGCTGCCGGTCTCCACCACGCGCACGAACATTTCCATGGCGTCGAGCCTGTCCATCCTGTTGCCTCCTGTGCTGTGCATGGTGGCGCACTCTGGCGCCGTGGCTTATTCCTGTGCGGAATAAATTTTATGGTCCGCCGCCACCTTCCGCCACAGCGGGTGCTTGCCTAGAGTTGCCTCATCAATCGACCAACCACCGAAGGAGATGTGCAATGCCAAGAATGAAGGCCATCGAGGCCGCCGTGAAGGTGATGGAGAAAGAGGGCGTGAGCGTCGCGTTCGGCGTGCCCGGCGCGGCCATCAACCCGCTGTATGCGGCGCTCAAGGCGCACGGCGGCATTGGCCACATCCTGGCGCGTCATGTGGAGGGCGCCAGCCACATGGCCGAGGGCTACACCCGTGCTGTGGCCGGCAACATCGGCGTGTGCATCGGCACCAGCGGCCCGGCCGGCACCGACATGATCACTGGCCTGTACTCGGCCAGCGCGGACTCCATCCCCATCCTGTGCATCACCGGCCAGGCGCCGCGCGCCCGCCTGCACAAGGAGGACTTCCAGGCCGTGGACATTGCCAGCATCGCCAAGAGCGTGACCAAGTGGGCCACCACCGTGCTGGAGCCCGCGCAGGTGCCGCAGGCGTTCCAGCAGGCATTCCACCTCATGCGCTCGGGCCGGCCCGGGCCGGTGCTCATCGACCTGCCCATCGACGTGCAACTGGCCGAGATCGAGTTCGACCCCGACACGTACGAACCCCTGGTGCCCTACAAGCCCGCCGCCACCCGTGCGCAGATCGAGAAGGCGCTGGCCATGCTGAACGACGCGGAGCGCCCGCTGATCGTCGCGGGCGGCGGCATCATCAACGCCGATGCGTCGGACCTGCTGGTGCAGTTTGCCGAGGTGCTGGGCGTGCCGGTGATCCCCACGCTCATGGGTTGGGGCAGCATCCCCGACGACCATCCGCTCATGGCCGGCATGTGTGGCCTGCAGACCAGCCAGCGCTATGGCAATGCCACCCTGCTGGCCAGCGACTTCGTGCTGGGCATCGGCAACCGCTGGGCCAACCGGCACACGGGTTCGGTCGACGTCTACACCAAGGGCCGCAAGTTCGTGCACGTGGACATCGAACCCACGCAGATCGGCCGCGTGTTTGCGCCCGACTTCGGCATCGTCTCCGACGCGGGCGCGGCGCTCAGGCTCTTCGTCGACGTGGCGCGCGAGTGGAAGGCCGCCGGGCGCCTGAAGGACCGCGGCGGCTGGGCCGCCGAATGCCAGGGCCGCAAGAACAGCGTGGACTACCTGCGCAAGACTCACTTCGACAGCGTGCCCATGAAGCCGCAGCGCGTGTACCAGTGCATGAACCGCGCGCTGGGCAAGGACGTTTGCTACGTCTCCACCATCGGCCTGTCGCAGATCGCGGGTGCGCAGTTTCTGCACGTGTACCAGCCGCGCCACTGGATCAACTGCGGGCAGGCCGGCCCGCTGGGCTGGACGGTGCCCGCCGCCCTGGGCGTGCGCGTGGCCGACCCGGCGCGCAAGATCGTGGCGCTGTCGGGCGACTACGACTTCCAGTTCATGATCGAGGAACTGGCCGTGGGCGCGCAGTTCAAGCTGCCCTACATCCACGTGCTGGTCAACAACAGCTACCTGGGCCTGATCCGCCAGGCGCAGCGCAGCTTCAGCATCGACTACTGCGTGCAGCTCGCGTTCGACAACGTGAACATGGCCGAGGGCGAGGTGGCGCGCGGCTACGGCGTGGACCACGTGAAGGTGGTCGAGGGCCTGGGCTGCAAGGCCATCCGCGTGCACCGGCCCGAGGAGTTTGCGCCCGCCCTCGCCCAGGCCGAGGCCTGGATGGCCGAGCACGCAACGCCCGTGGTCATCGAGGTGATCCTGGAGCGCGTGACCAACATCGCCATGGGCACCGAGATCGACAACATCGTCGAGTTCGAGGAGCTGGCCACGCAGGCGGCCGATGTGCCGAGTGCGCTGGCGGTGCTGGATTGAGGCGGCACCTGGTCACGTACCGATTCATTCCCCAAACCGTTCAGCCTGAGCCTGTCGAAGGCTTTCTCCGGCCGCTACCCGTTCAGCCTGAGCTTGTCGAAGGCCGCCTCAATGCCCCGGCTTCGACAGGCTCAGCCCGAACGGGTGGTGGGAGAGCCTCAGCCCCAGCCTCAACTCCCGCTTTTTTTAACCATCGTCACGGAGATTTCCCCATGCCCCGTTTTGCTGCCAACCTCAGCATGCTGTTCACCGAGGTGCCTTTCATCGACCGTTTCGAGCGCGCTGCCCACGCTGGATTCGAAGCCGTAGAGTTCCTCTTCCCCTACGCCCACACCCCCGAGGAGCTGCGTGCGCAGATCGACGCGCACAAGCTGCAGATCGTGCTGCACAACCTGCCTGCGGGCGACTGGGACGCGGGCGAGCGCGGCATCGCCTGCCACCCGGACCGCATCGCCGAGTTCCGCGCCGGCGTGGCCCGCGCCATCACCTATGCCAAGGCGCTGGGCGTGCCGCAGCTCAACTGCCTGGCCGGCAAGGCGCCTGCAGGCGTGGATGCGGCCATGCTGCGTCGCACGTTCGTCGACAACCTGCGCTTTGCCGCTGCCGCATTGAACGAGGCCGGCCTGCGCCTGCTGATCGAGCCCATCAACCCGTTCGACATCCCAGGCTTTTACCTGACCCGCACGGACCAGGCGCTGGCCATTCTTGACGAGGTGGATACCAGCAACGCCTATGTGCAGTACGACATCTACCACGCGCAGCGCACCGAAGGCGAAATTGCCGCAACGCTGCAAAAGCACCTGGAACGCATCGGCCACGTGCAGCTGGCCGACAACCCCGGCCGCAACGAGCCGGGTACGGGCGAGATCAACTACCGCTACCTGTTCGCGCACCTGGACCGCATCGGATACGACGGCTGGGTGGGTTGCGAGTACCGGCCTGCACGCACCACGGAAATCGGCCTGGGGTGGCGCACGGCGCTCACGGCATGACCCAGAACCATCGCTTGGACGAACCACCACAACACAAGGAGAACACGAACATGACAGACACTCCCCTCAAACTCGGTTTCATCGGCCTGGGCATCATGGGCGCGCCCATGTGTGGCCACCTCATCGCTGCGGGCCACCAGCTCTACGTGCACACCCGGGGCCGTGTGGCGCCACAGATTGCCGAGAGCAGCGCCACGCAGTGCACCACCGCGCGCGGCGTGGCCGAGCGGGCCGACATCATCTTTCTGATGCTGCCCGACACGCCCGATGTGGAGAAGGTGCTGTTCGGCGCCGATGGCGTAGCTCAAGGCTTGAAAGGTAGCGTGGGCAAGGTGGTGGTGGACATGAGCTCCATCTCGCCCGTGGCCACCAAGGACTTAGCGGCGCGCATCGAGGCCCTGGGCGCGCAGTACCTGGACGCCCCCGTCTCGGGCGGCGAGCTGGGCGCGAAGAACGCCACGCTGTCCATCATGGTCGGCGGCCCCGAGGCGGTGTTCGAGCGCGTCAAGCCCTTGTTCGAGCGCCTGGGCAAGAACATCACCCTGGTGGGCGGCAACGGCGACGGCCAGACTGCCAAGGTGGCCAACCAGATCATCGTCGCCCTGAACATCGAGGCCGTGGCCGAAGCGCTGCTCTTCGCCGCCCGCGCGGGCGCCGACCCCGCCCGTGTGCGCCAGGCGCTGCTGGGCGGTTTCGCCTCGTCCAAGATCCTGGAGGTGCATGCCGAGCGCATGATCCAACGCAGGTTTGAGCCCGGCTTTCGCATCGGGCTGCACCAGAAGGACCTGAACCTTGCCCTGTCGAGTGCGCGGGCGCTGGGCGTGCCGCTGCCCAACACGGCGATGGCGCAGGAACTGTTCAATGCCTGCGTGGCCCATGGCGGCCAAGGCTGGGACCACTCGGCAATGGTGCGGGCGCTGGAGAAGATGGCGAATTTTGAGATTAGGCAGGGCTTACCTGCCTGAGCGCCTGATCGGTGCATTTGGTTCTCCGGGCGTGGCACATGCCCGATGCCACGCCCAACAGTTCTTTGCTATGGCGGCCTATTTGCCGACCACTGCTTTGATCTCTGACATCAACTGCACTACCGAATCGTTCACGCGCTTTTCACTTTCCACCAGCATCGTTTTGGCAAAGCTTGCCATTGCTACCTGCGATGCTTGGACGTCTTTTTTGCCTAGAGGGGATCGGTAGTGCGCCAGGATCTGCTTGAGTTCGGAATCCGAGAGGCCCTTGCCGTAGGCGCCAGCCCAGGTGGAGACCAACTCCTTGGCGGTGAACATGGTTGCACAGCGCTCAACATAACGGCCAAAGATCTCGGCCAAGCGTGGATCTTCTTTGCCCTCCGGGACGCCCGCCTCCAGCAGGATTTTCTTGAAGGTTCTCTGGCCCATTTCGACGGCCGAGGCGCGTGACACATCAATCTGTTGCTGGAACATGTCCTGCAGCCCCTGGGCCTCGACGATCCTGGCAATCGTTTCCTGGCGTTGGGCTTCGTTGGCCAGTGCAGGTGTGCATGCGAAAGCTGCGGCCAGGCACAGTGCGACGACTTTCATTTTCTCTCCCTCTGGATTGTTTTGCGGAGCCGGGATCTTGCCATCAACGCATGACGGAGACACTTCCTGTTGCGCTTGGTAACGTGGTCCGCGAAGTCGCAGCTTTGTGCGAAGTCGTTCTGCGCAGGTTGGCAAGCTCTACATGCAACTCGCGACAGCAAAAAAATCCCGCACACCTCTCGGTGGGCGGGATTTCTGATTCAAATTGGCCGTTACCGCGCTTTCATCAAGCGGTAGTAGCTATCAATTAGGTAGCAATCAATACCCCAGCGTTTTCCCATCCGGGTTGCGCGGGTCCGAGTAGCCATACAGCGCGCCACCCCGGATCTGGATGGTCTGTGTGCGGCCCATCGAGGCCTTCACGGCGATGTTGTGGCCGCGTTGCTTGAGCAAGGCCAGGGTGTCGGGCGAGAGGCCCTTTTCCACGCGCAGCTCGTCAGGCGTCCACTGGTGGTGCACACGCGGTGCCGCTGCGGCTTCCGCAGGGTTCATGCCGAAGTCGATGGTGTTGACCACCGTCTGCAGCACCGTGGTGATGATGCGCGCGCCGCCGGGGCTGCCGGTCACCAGGGTGGGCTTGCCGTCCTTCAGCACCAGTGTGGGCGTCATGGACGACAGGGGACGCTTCTTGGCGGCCACCGCGTTGGCGTCGCCACCGACCAGGCCGTAGGCATTGGCCACGCCGGGCTTGGCCGAGAAGTCGTCCATCTCGTTGTTGAGCAGGATGCCCGTGCCCTTGGCGACGATGCCGCTGCCGAAGTTGGTGTTCAGCGTGTAGGTCACGGCCACGGCGTTGCCGGCCTTGTCCACCACCGAGTAGTGGGTGGTCTGGTCGCTTTCGTACGGCTGGGGCTGGCCGGGCTTGATCTCCTTGGCCGGGCGTGCGCGGTTGGCGTCGATGCCCTTGGCCAGCGATTCTGCGTAGCGCTTGGACGTCAGGCCCTTCAACGGAATCTTCACGAAGTCCGGGTCGCCCAGGTATTCGGAGCGGTCGGCGTAGGCCAACTTGCTGCTCTCGGCCATGTAGTGGATGGTCTGCGCGCTGTTGGGGCCCCATTGGGCCAGGGGCAGCGGCTCCAGCATGTTCAGGATCTGCACCAGGTGCGGGCCGCCGGAGGAGGGTGGCGGCATGGTCACGATTTCATAACCCCGGTAGGTGCCGCGTGTGGGCACACGCTCGGCCACCTTGTACTCGCGCAGGTCCTGCAGGCTGATGGCACCCGCGTGGGGCGCCATCTCGGCCGCGATCTTCTGGGCGATCTCACCTTCGTAGAACGCCTTGGCGCCCTGCTGGCCGATCAGGCGCATGGACTGGGCCAGGTCTTTCTGCACCAGCGGGTCACCCACCTTCAGGGGCTCGCCGTTCTTCCAGAAGATGGCCTGGGTGGCGGGCCACTTGCCCATGTTCTTCTTCTCTTGTTGCAGGATCTTGGCCAGCGTCTCGCTGACGGGGAAGCCCTTGTCGGCCAGCTCGATGGCGGGGGCAATCACGCGCGACAGGGGCAGGGTGCCCCAGGTCTTGAGCGCATGCTCCATGCCGGCCACGGTGCCGGGCACGCCCACGGCGTAGTGGGTGTAGAGCGATTTGCCATCCACCACATTGCCCTTGGCGTCGAGGTACATGTCGCGCGTGGCCTTCGATGGCGCCACTTCGCGGAAGTCGAGCGCCACGCTCTTGCCGGTCTTGGCGTCGTGCACCACCATGAACCCGCCGCCGCCCAGGTTGCCCGCATTGGGCAGGGCCACGGCCAGCGCAAAGCCGATGCCCACGGCCGCGTCCACCGCGTTGCCACCGGCCTTGAGGATGTCGAGGCCGATCTGCGAGGCCAGTTCCTGCTCGGTGGCGACCATGCCGTTGCGCGCCACCACGGGGTGGAACACGTCCATGCTGAAGTCGTAGGCGGCGCTGGCGGCCTGGGCGGCTGCCGTCTGTTGCACGGCGGGTGCGGGGGCCGCTGCCGTGGTGGGGGCGCTGCCGCAGGCCGTGAGGCTGGCCAGGGCCAGCGCGAGGCTGGAGGCCAACAGCGTGTGTCGGATGTTCATGGAAGGTGCTCCTTGGTTTTTGCTTTGAGGGAAAGGGGCCCCGCAAGGGGCTGCGGCAAGTGTAGGGTGGGCCTGCGCTGAACGCGGGTGGCGGTTATGCCGATGGAGTATGCAACCCATGCATGTGTGTCATCCCCGTGCTGGGTGCAGAAGATGCGCGCACGGGGCCGTGTTCCACGGTGTCTTCACCATGGCCCGCGCCAGGTTCAACGCACCAGTGTTTCGCGCACCTGCGCCAGCGACAGCCGCTGGCGCCCCTGGGCATCCTGGTTGCCGTCCGACAGCCAGGCCTCGAACGCCTGCCGCAGCAGCGGCCATTCGGTATCGATGGTGGAAAACCAGGCGGTGTCGCGGCTGCGGCCCTTGTAGACCACGGCCTGGCGGAAGATGCCCTCGAACTGGAAACCCAGGCGCGCAGCGGTGCGCCGTGAAGGGGCGTTGAGGCTGTCGCATTTCCACTCGTAGCGGCGGTAGCCCAGCGTGTCGAACACATAGGCCATGAGCAGGAACTGCGCCTCCGTGGAGGCGGGTGTCTGCTGGAGCAGGGGCGAGAACATCACGTTGCCCACCTCGATCACGCCGTGGGTGGGGTCGATGCGCATCAGCGCCAGGGTGCCGACGGCCTTGCCTGTGGCCCGGTCCACCACGGCGAAGTGGCGCGGGTCGGTGCTCTGTGCGGCGCCTTGGGCGTAGCGCAGGTAGTCCCCGGGCGTGTCGAACGGGCCGGTGAACATGTAGGTCCAGGCGCGCGGGTCGGGCGCAAGCCGGTAGGCCGCATCCAGGTCGGCCGCATGGCGCTCGGCCTGCAGGGGTTCGAGCTGGCAATGGCGGCCCACCAGGGTGACGCCGGTGGGCTGGGGCCGGGGTGTCCAGTTGGGCACGGGGGCACCGATGGGCTGGGTGAAGTCGTTGGTCTGAAAGGGCATGGAAGCGTTGGGCGGGGAGGCCAAAAGTCAGTACAAGGCCTGGACTCTAGGGGTCTTGTGGACTTGTTAAAAGATCCACCAGTGCAAAATCTGATGGTGCCACTGGGGATGGATGCCCGGCGGATTTTTTACCAAAACCATGACCCTGCTGACTACTGCAATGGACCCGATTCGCGATGTCCTGCTGGACGCACCGCTGGTGCGGGACCGGGGGGGAGACTCGCTGCAGCGCCAGCTCCTGAACCGTATCCGCGATGCGATCCTGGATGGCCGTTTTCCGCCGGGCTGCCGCCTGCCGGGGTCGCGTGGCCTGGCGGTGGACCTGGGCATTTCACGCAACAGCGTGACGGCGGTGTACGAGCAACTGGGGGCAGAGGGGTACATCGAGCTGAACCGCCGTGGCACCAAGGTGGCTGCGCTGGGCCGCAGCCGCGCCCCGACAACGCCGGGCCGGGCTGCCCCGCTGCGCCTGGCCCTGCCCCAGCTGTCGGAACGCGGCACGCGGGTGGTCAGCCGTTTTGCCGATGCGGCGGAGACGCTGGCCTTCAAGCCGGGTGTGCCAGCGCTGGCGCGGTTCCCCTTGAGTGCGTGGAAGAGCTGTTTTGACCGCGCCTTCAAAACGGCGGGTGTGTCGGCCCTGGGCTATGGCAACCCGGCGGGCGAGGCGGCCTTGCGGGACG
The DNA here is from genome assembly GCA_018780365.1 of Acidovorax sp. Classification (GTDB taxonomy): domain Bacteria; phylum Pseudomonadota; class Gammaproteobacteria; order Burkholderiales; family Burkholderiaceae_C; genus Acidovorax. The sequence continues at coordinate 17,041 of JADMJR010000205.1, forward strand.
CCATCCTGCGGCACCTGGCGGTGGCGCGTGGCGTGCGCTGCGAGGCCGGGCAGGTGGTCATCACCGAAGGGGCGCAAGAGGCGCTGAACCTGTGCGTGCGGCTGGTGACCAACCCGGGCGATACAGCCTGGGTGGAAGACCCGGGCTACCGGGGTGCGCAGACGGCCTTCCAGTGCGGGGACCTGCGGGTCGAGCCCGTGCGGGTAGACAGCGCGGGTCTGGTGGTGCCTGCCGATGCCTGGACGGCAGCGCCGCCCCGGCTCATCTACACCACGCCGTCGCACCAGTACCCCACGGGTGGGGTGCTGCCCGTGGCCCGCCGGCTGGCGCTGATCCGCCAGGCACAGGCCTGTGGCGCCTGGATCATCGAAGACGACTACGACAGCGAATTCCGCCACACGGGCGAATTGATCGGTGCCATGCAGGGCCTGGTGCCGCAAGCGCCCGTGATGTATGTGGGCACCTTCAGCAAGACGCTGTTTCCGGCGCTGCGCCTGGGTTTTGTGGTGCTGCCGCAGGCCCTCACGGCCGTTGCTGCGCCGCTGCTCAAGGAGACGTTGCGCGGCGGGCATCGCCACGAGCAGCTGGCGCTGGCGGAATTCATCGACAGTGGGCAGTTCAGCCGGCACCTGGGGCGCATGCGGCGCCTGTACCGCCGGCGGCAGGAGCTGTTGCGCGCAGCACTGGCGCAACACCTGGACGTGCCCCACACGGTGCTGGGCGGCGACAGTGGCATGCACCTCACGGTGCGCCTGCCGCCCGAGTACCCCGACCAGGCCATTGCCGAAGCGGCCCGCGCCTACGACATGGCACCTGCGCCGCTGTCACGCTTTGCCCTGCGCGCACAGCCCGAAGACAACGGCCTGGTGCTGGGCTACGGCAACACGTCCGAATCGCAGTACCCGGCCCTGGTGCAGCGGCTTGCGCGGTTGGCGCGGGCGCAGCGGTTGAAGGGGTGAGAGCGGATAACAGAACCCAGCGCAGCGGTTCTGGCTAGGCGCCGTGTCGCAGGCAGTACGCGTAGTACGACAAGACGCGGCAACGACGCCAGAAGGGTCGTGTTAGCCGCTCTAAGCCAGCAGGTCGCTCAACGAGCGCGCGATCACCTTGGTGGCGCGGCGCAGGTCTTCCAGGTCCAGGCGTTCATCGGCGCGTTTGGCGTGCGATTCGAGCACGGTGCGCGGGCCCGCACCGTAGATCACGCCGGGAATGCCGCGCTCCACATACAGGCGCACGTCGGTGTACAGCGGCGTGCCCACGGCGGGCACAGGCTCGCCGATCACGGCCTGCGCGTGCTTCTGGATCGCGTCCACCAGCGGCTGGTTGCCGGCCAGCGGTGTCATCGCGTTGGCCAGCAGCAGGCGCTTGATCTCCACGCGGATACCGTCGCGCTCGCCCGCTGCCTGCTCGATGATGCGGCGGATGGCGGCTTCCACTTCCACCGGATTCTCTTCGGGGATCATGCGGCGGTCGAGCTTGAACATCACCTTGCCGGGCACGACGTTGGTGTTGGTGCCACCCTCGATGCGGCCGACGTTCAGGTACGGGTGCTTGATGCCCGCCACGTTGGACGTGACTTTCTTGTACTCGTCGTTCTGCGCGTACAACGCGTTCAGGATGTGCACTGCGCCCTGCAGCGCATCCACGCCCGTGTGGGGCACGGCGGCGTGGGCCATTTTTCCGTGCACGGTCACCTCCATCTGCAGGCAGCCGTTGTGGGCGGTGACCACTTCGTAGCTGAAGCCTGCGGCGATCATCAGGTCGGGCTTGGTCAACCCCTTTTGCAGCAGCCAGCCGGGGCCGAGCTCGCCGCCGAATTCCTCGTCGTAGGTGAAGTGCAGTTCCACCGCGCCCCGCGCGGGCTTGGCGACGGCTTCCAGCGCGCGCACCGCGAACGTGAAGCTCGCAAAGTCGCTCTTGCTCACGGCGGTGGCGCGGCCGTACATCTTGCCGTCCACCACCTCGGCGCCGTAGGGGTCGTGTGTCCAGCCTTCGCCGGGGGGCACCACGTCGCCATGGGCGTTGAGGGCAATGGTCTTGCCACCGTCGCCCGGCGTGCCGTACGGGCGGCGCACGATGAGGTTGGTGATGGACTCCATGCCGTAGGCCAACACGTCGGCGGTGGGCACGGCGTGTTTTTCAGCGGTATAGCCGAACTCGGCCAGCAGCTCGGCCGTGCGTTCGGCGTGGGGCGCGTTGTTGCCGGGTGGGGTGTCGGTGGGCACACGCACCAGGGCCTGCAGAAAACGCACTTCCTCGTCGAAGTGCTGGTCGATCCAGGCGTCCAGCGCTGCGTAGTGGGGGGTGTTGTTGTTCGTCGTCATGGTTGTTGTTCCTCGGCAAGTTGGCGCAGGACCTGGGTGAAGGCGTCCACGGCCAGCTGCATGTCGTTGTTGGTGGTGGATTCGAGCGGGTTGTGGCTGATGCCGGAGTTTTCTCCGCGCACAAACAGCATGGCCTGCGGCATGATTTCGTGGAGCTTCATCGCGTCGTGGCCGGCACCGCTGGGCATGCGGAACACGGGCACGCCCAGCGTGTCCACCGCGCGTTCCCAGTGGTGTTGCCAGGCGGGCGCGCTGGGCGCAGCGGCGGCGCGCATGGATTCTTCCAGCGTGTAGCGCAGGCCGCGGCGGGCGGCGATTTTGGCAAGCTGCTCCTTCACGTCGCTCACCAGCGCATCACGCTGCGCATCGGTGGGCGCGCGCAGGTCCAGGCTGAATTGGCAGCGGCCGGGCACCACGTTGATGGAGCCTGCAGGCACCTGCAGCTGGCCGATGGTGCCCACCGAGTCGCCGTCCTGCGCGGCGCGCTGCTCCAGATACAGCGCCAGTTCTGCCACGGCCACGGCCGCGTCGCGGCGGCGGTCCATGGGGGTGGTGCCGGCGTGGCTGGCCGTGCCGATCACTTCGCACAGAAACCGCACGCTGCCGTTGATGGAGGTGACCACGCCCAGGGGCAGGTCCAGCTCGTTGAGCACCGGGCCCTGCTCGATGTGCACTTCGATGAAGCCCAGGTACTGCGCGGGGTCGCGCTGGAGCTTTGCGATGTCGTCGACGCACAAGCCCGCGTGCTGCATGGCTGTGCGCATGGTCACGCCGTCGGCATCTTTCTGGTCGAGCCAGGCGGGGTTGAAGTCGCCGATGAGCGCGCCCGAGCCCAGGAAGGTGGCCTTGTAGCGCTGGCCTTCTTCTTCGGCAAAACCCACCACTTCGATGCCGAAGGGTAGGCGCTGGCCCGCGCGGTGCAGTTCGCGCACGCAGGCCATGGGCACGAAGATGCCCAGGCGGCCGTCGTACTTGCCGCCGTTGCGCACCGTGTCGTAGTGGCTGCCGGTGATGAGGTAGCGGGCGCCTTCGGTGGCGGGGTGGTAGCGGCCCACCACGTTGCCCACGGCGTCGATCTCCACCTCGTCAAAGCCGCAGTCGCGCATCCAGTGGCTGATGCGCTGGGCGCAGGCGCGGTGTGCGTCGGTGAGGTAGGTGACGGTGAGCTGGCCTTTTTCGGCAAAGCCGGGGTCGGAGTGTTCGGCGAGTTTCTCCTGCCAATCCCACACGTCGTTGCCCAGCAGGGGCTCGGCGGCGAACTTGTCGTTCAGGCGGATCTCGGCGATGCGGTGGATGTTGCGCAGGGCTTCGGCCAGCTCGAACGCGGGGTGGTTGTCCAGGCGCCGCGCAAAGGTGTCGATGATTTGTTGCTTGGTGAGACCGGCCCCCCGGGGGCCGCGCACGGCCAGGATGAACGGGAAACCAAAGCGTGCGTTGTAGGCTGCGTTGAGCTGCTGGATGCGCGCAAACTCCTCAGGTGTGCACTGCGTGAGGCCTGCCTTCGATTGCTCGTTGGTCGATTCGGCCGTGAGGCTCTGGGCCACCATGGCCTTGCCTGCCAGCTCGGGGTGGGCGCGGATCAGGCCGAGCTGTGCGTCGGCGCTGGCCGTGCGCACCGCATGCGCCATCGCGTGCTTGAGCTGCGCCAGCGAGCGAAACGGCCGCCCGGACAGCGCCTGCTGTGCAATCCAGGGCGAATGTTCATACACACCATCGAGCCACTGCAGGGCCTGTTCGGGCGTGGCGGTGTTCAGTTGGTCTAGGGTCAGTGCCATGGTCAGGCCTTTGCGGTGGAATAGGGGTGCACGGTTTTCCAGTGGCGCGCGATGTCGATACGGCGCGCCACCCACACCTGGTCGTGCTGCGCAATGTGGTTCAGAAAACGCTGCAGTGCCGTGATGCGGCCGGGGCGGCCCAGCAGGCGGCAGTGCATGCCGATGCTCATCATCTTGGGCGCGTTGTCGCCGGCCGGGTCGCCCTCGGCATACAGGGCGTCGAACGTGTCCTTGAGGTACTGGTAGAACGGGTCAGCGTGCGAGTAGCCCTGGGGCAGTGCAAAGCGCATGTCGTTGCAGTCGAGTGTGTAGGGCACGATGAGCTGCGGCGCCACGCTGCCATCGGTGCGCTGTACCTTCATCCAGAAGGGCAGGTCATCACCGTAGTAGTCGCTGTCGTACTCAAAGCCGCCGAAGTCGGCCACCAGGCGGTGGGTGTTGGGGCTGTCGCGGCCGGTGTACCAGCCCAAGGCTCTTTCTCCGGTCATGCGCTCGATGATGGCCATGGCCTCTGCCATGTGCGCGCGTTCCACTTCTTCGGGGATGTGCTGGTAGTGAATCCACTTGAGGCCATGGCAGGCGATCTCGTGGCCCAGTTCCACAAACGCCTGGGTCAGGTCAGGGTGGCGCTGCAGCGCGCTCGACACGCCGAACACCGTGAGCGGCAACCGGCGCTTTTCAAACTCGCGCAGGATGCGCCACACGCCGGCCCGCGAGCCGTATTCGTAGATGCCCTCCATGCTCATGTGCCGCTCTGGGTAGCTGGCGGGGTTGAACATCTCCGACAGGAACTGTTCGCTGCCCGCATCGCCATGCAACACGGCGTTCTCACCGCCTTCTTCGTAGTTGAGCACGAACTGCACGGCAATGCGTGCGCCGCCAGGCCACTGCGCGTGGGGCGGTTTTTTGCCGTAGCCGATGAGGTCGCGGGGGTAGGGGTGGGTGGCGTCGTAGATCATGGATAAAAGGGAGTCAAGGCGTCACGGCATGAGTGCGGCGGCCAGGTCGCTGGCGGGGCGCTTGCGGTCGAAGGTCAGGCTGGCTTCCACGTGTTCCAGGTGGGACTGCATGAGGGAGACGGCCAGCGCCTCGTCGCGCGCAGCCAGGGCGGCCACGATGTCGCCGTGTTCCTCGTGCGAATGTTCTGCGGCGCTCGCCGACTGGTACATCAGCGTGATGAGGGCGCAGCGCGAGATCAGGTCACCCAGCAGCTGGGCCAGCACCTCGTTGCCCATGAGCTCGGCCATGCGCACATGGAAGTCGCCCAGCAGCTCGGTGCGGCTGCTGGCGTCGGCCGTGCCCATGGCGGCCTTCTCGCTGGCCACATGGGCGCGCAGGGCCTTGATCTTGGTGGGGGTCACGCTCTGCACGAAGGCGCGTGTCATCTCGGTCTCGAGCATGCGTCGCACGGCAAACACCTGGCGCGCCTCTTCGACCGAGGGGGTCGACACGAACGCGCCGCGCGCGGGCTCCAGCGTGACCAGCCGGTTCTGCGCCAGCTGGAACAGCGCCTGGCGCACCAGCGTGCGCGACACGCCGAAGTGGTCGGCCAATTTTTGCTCGGCCAGCTTGGTGCCCGGCTGCAGGCGGTGCTCTACGATGGCGCGGGTCAGCGCGTCGACAATGGCACTGGTGGATGAAGATTCCATGGTGGCATGATACGGTGGATGGCGAAAAGTGTATACACTTTTGGTCTACACACTGCGATCTGGCAATCCTCGCCGATGATCGTGGTTCCCACTTCAGGAGATTCCCTATGGGACTGAGCACCCACGTTCTGGACACCATGAATGGCTGCCCCGCAGCCGGCATGGAAGTGGCCCTGTATTCCACCCATGGCGACGCAGCCACGCTGATCAAGCGTTTGGTGCTGAACCACGACGGCCGCACCGATGCGCCGCTGTTCGACAACACGACCCTGCGCACCGGCACCTACCGGCTGCGGTTTGACGTGGCGGGTTACTTCAAGGCCCGGGGTGTGGAGCTGCCCGAACCGAATTTTCTGAACCAGGTGAGCCTGGACTTCGGCATTGCACATGCCGACCAGCACTACCACGTGCCGCTGCTGGTGAGCCCCTGGAGCTATTCGACCTACCGAGGTTCGTAGCGCCTCAGCGGTCCCCTGAAGCTCTGGAGCTCTAGAACTCTAGAGCTGGCCTTCGGTCAAGGTGTCGAGCTGAAAATGCCCGCTCTTGTCCCACAGCCAGGTGTCGGTGTAGGTGACCTTGCCCATGCGTGTGGGGGACGGAAACGGTGCCGCAGCGCGCACGGTGCGTTCAATCTCTGCGACCACCTCGGGGGCGTGGCGTGGGGCGCGCATCCAGTGCAGGCGCGTGACCTTGCCGGCGCGGTCGATGTCCACCTGCAGCACGCCAATGGCGTAGAGCTGCGCGGGCAGCTTGCCTTTGAAGATGCGTTCGTGGTTCAGTCCGTAGAGGTGGGTGGCCGCATCCTGGCGGTAGGTTTGTGGCGTGGCGGCGGCCGAGGGGCGCGCCGAGCCAGCAGAGGCGGGCACCGGGCCCCTCACGCCGCCAGCGTCCGAGCTGGTGGACGGAACGCTGTCGGGTGCCGCGGTGGGGTCGGGTGGAGACTTGCAGGCCGACACCAGTGTGGCGCCAACGGCCATGATGCCTGCCAGCAGCCAGTGGCTGCGTTGACCAGAGGGGCGGGTGGGCGGCGTGTCGGGCATGGTGCGAGGTGTTCTGGATGTTCCGGGTGGCCGCAGGGGCGGTGGCCTGGCGGCGATGGGCGTTTACGAAGGGATGGCGGTGACGAATTTGCGTGTGCTGTTGGACGGTTTGACCGCCGGGCCAGCGTGCCTGGTAACCGTGGAGTCTACCCAAGGGTCGGTGCCGCGTGAACCCGGGGCCTGGATGGCGGTGTTTGCCGACCGCCTGGTGGGCACCATCGGTGGTGGGCACCTGGAGCTGCAGGCCATTGCCGAGGCCCGCCGCCGTCTGGCGGGCGCACACACACCCGGCCCCACGCCCCTGCGCTTTGCCCTGGGCCCGGCGCTGGGGCAATGCTGTGGCGGGGTGGTGTACCTGGGTTTTGCGCGGCTGACCGCCGCCGATGCCCCCGGGCTGGCCGCCCGCCTGGCGCCCCGGCTGCACCCGGTGGCGCTGTTTGGCGGCGGGCATGTGGGCCATGCGCTGGCGCGGGTGCTGGCGCCGTTGCCGTTTGCACTGACCTGGATCGACAGCCGCGACGGGGTGTTTCCGCCCGAGCCGCCTGAGGGCGTGGTCTGCGAGCATTCCGATCCGGTGCAGATGGCCGTGCCCCGCCTGGCGCCCGGCAGCCGGGTGCTGATCATGAGTTTCAGCCATGCCGAAGACCTGGATGTGGTGGCCGCCTGCCTGCGCCGCCAGCGCGAACAAGGGGATCTGCCCTTTATCGGGCTCATCGGCAGCCAGACCAAATGGGCGACGTTTTCCAACCGCCTGCATGGGCGCGGGTTTGCGCCCGAGGAGCTGGCGCAGGTCACCTGTCCCATCGGCATCCCCGGCATTGGGGGCAAAGAGCCCGAGGTGATCGCGGTGGCCGTGGCGGCGCAGCTTTTGCAAACCCTGAACGGCGTGGACCGAGGGTAATTCCGACCCCGCAGGCACCCCTGTGGGGCTGGAATCGGGAACAATTTCTGCATACACTTTGATTCACCGGTCGCAGCGGTGCCCAGCAGGATGCCTGCCCAGGTGCGCGACCCCCTTCTTCTGCTCAGAGCGCCCGCAGTGGTGAGCAGGTTTGCTGTTGTGGCGCTGACGCGCCACCAAGGTTGAGATATGGAAAGCTACGTTCTCGACTGGGCCAACCTGCTGTTGCGCTGGGTCCATGTCATCACTGCGATCGCCTGGATTGGCTCGTCGTTTTATTTCGTTTTTCTGGACAGCAGCCTCACGCCGCCCGAGGACGACGACCTCAAGAAACAGGGCGTGAGCGGCGAACTCTGGGCCGTGCACGGCGGCGGGTTCTACCACCCGGTCAAGTTCGCCGTGTCGCCGCCCCAGCTGCCCAAACACCTGCACTGGTTCTTTTGGGAGAGCTACAGCACCTGGATCAGCGGTTTTGCGCTGTTCACCGTGTCGTACCTCTACAGCGCCAGCACCTACCTCATCGACAAGTCGCGCATGGACTGGGCGCCTGCCACGGCCATCGGGGTGGCGCTGGCGTTTTTTGTGGTGTTCTGGCTGCTGTACGACGCGATCTGCCGCATCTTCGGCCAAAAGAAGAACGGCGATGCCATCGTGGGCGCGCTGGTGCTGGTGCTGGTGTGCATTGCCTCGTGGCTGGCCTGCCACTGGTTTGCGGGGCGCGCGGCCTTTTTGCTGGTGGGCGCGATGATCGCCACGGCCATGAGCGCCAACGTGTTCTTCTGGATCATCCCCGGCCAGCGCACCGTCATCGCCCAGATCAAGGCGGGCGAGCCCGTGGACCCGATCCACGGCAAACGCGGCAAGCAGCGCAGCGTGCACAACACCTACTTCACGCTGCCCGTGCTGTTTGCGATGCTCAGCAACCACTACAGCTTCACCTGGAGCCACCCGCAGAACTGGCTGGTGCTGATCCTGATGATGTTCGCGGGCGCGGCCATTCGCCAGTTCTTCGTGATGCGCCACGGCTACAAGCTGGGCCGCAACGGCAACCCGCTGCCCTATGCGCTGGTGGGCGTGGTGGTGATTGTGGGCGCCATCGCCTGGATGCGCCCGGCACCCGTCGCCGCTGTTGCAGCCGTGGCCACCCCCGCGCCAGCTACCGGTGTTGCTCTTGTTTCAGGAGCAACCGGGGCAGGCGCAGCGGGCGCAGGCGGCCAAATTGACTTCAAATCGGTGCAGGCTGTGCTGGAGCAGCGCTGCTACATGTGCCACGGCGAGCAGGTGCAGATGAAGAACCTGCGGCTCGATTCGCCCGCGCTGGCCCAGCAGCATGCCCAGGCCGTCTACCAGCAGGTGGTGGTGCAAAAGCTCATGCCCATGAACAACGCCACGGGCATGACGGATGCCGAGCGTGCGCTGGTCAAGCGCTGGTTCGAGGCAGGGGCGCCTACGGGGCCTTGAGGGCTGCGGAGTGCAGCGTCACTCTGCACTCAAGCGAAGCCTAGCCCTTGACGACGGTGGCGTCGATCTCCACCACCTGCCCCGGGTATCCCAGGCGGGCGACACCCAAGAGCGTTGCCGGAGGCGCTTGCCCGCCAAAGTACTCGGTCACGGCACCCCAGGCGGCTGAAAGGTCGGCCTGTTCGCCGACGACGTAGACAACAAGGCGGCGAATGTCTGGCGCGGCAAACCCGTGAACCGCCAGAACCTTGCTCAGATTCGCCAGGCACTGCGATGCCTGGGCGCACGGATCTCCGGGCGCCATGATCGAACCATCGGAGGCTTGTGGCACTTGGCCTGCAAGGAAGAGCTGACTCCCCACGCGCTGCGCGTATTGATAGTGCGGTGTGCTTGGCAGGCCTGCGGCGATTTCGGCTTCGTTCATGGGTGGTGCGTAGCGAGATGTGGCGCTGGTTCGCTTTGCGACGGTTAACGTTTGACATGAGGGACGTCCAAGGGCGGTAGCCCTTGGACGTCCCCCTCGATGGAAGGGTTAGGTTGCTGACTGGGGACGCTCACTTTGCGACCCGAGTTAGCAGGCCTTCGCCAAGGATGAGACCGGAATCGCCCTCTGGCTCGCCGCGTCGTACTTCTTCTATCGTTTGCCAAGCGAGCTTTCCTTTGACTAGCTTTGCTTTGCCAAGCACAACTGCTCCGTTTCGGCCGCTCGTTACTACAAGGACGGCTGTATCTCCAACAACTACCCCGTTGACTGGGCCACCTTCATTGAGCCGCCCGCAATCGACTGATGCCATGCTATGACTGCCAGAAACTCTGTCGTGTTTTTGCGTGAGGTTGAACTCAGCGCTGCCGCACTCACGCTTCTTCTGCTTCTCGGCGGGGCTCCGAAGATCAATGAACCACTTGCCGGTGAATGGCTCACTGGCATGCGCTGTGCCGCAATAGCAAAGTGCAGCAACGAGAAGTGCGGGCGGTAGTTGGCGCATTCAGTAACCTAACGTAATTTAGACCGCAAAACCTGCGGGATAAACTGGGACTTGCGGGATATTCTGGACACTGATTCCTCCTGAAAGTGGCTTGCAGCTTGGGATGGCGGTCCATGTGCTGCACAAAAGCACAGGTATAAAATTTCCGAGAAACCCGGCATGCCTCAGCCGATCAAACTATAGCCTGCACAGCTGAAAGGCTGCGTTGCCGGGAACTCAAGCTGGGTGCCAGCAGAATCCATAAGCGCATGGGCGTCGTTCAGAGGCGCGCTAGAGGTCGAAGCGAACTGGCTGGCAGCGTGAACCGCCCAGTCCCTACACCCGACGGAAACTACGCCGCCAACACATCCTGCAGCGCCCGCGTGGCGGCCAGCGCGCCCAGGCTGGATTCGGTGAAGCCGCCATGCAGCACCACACCAGTGGCGGCCAGCTTGGCCTCGTGTTTGGCCACGGCGGCCAGGTTGGCCACTTCTTCAGCGTGCCGGAAGCGCCCGGGCGTGATGCGCACGGCACCAATGGCCAACGTGGTGCACGGAAAGAACCGCCGCACGCCATGCCGGTCTTCTGCGTGGATGCCGCCCGCCAGCCGGGCGCCGTCGTCAAACAGCGTGACGGCCTCGCGCGCAAACTCGTCCACGATGTTCTTGCAGCGCTGCAGCCAGTTGCTGCTCTGGAAGATCAGCATGAAATCGTCCCCGCCCACATGGCCCACGAAGTCGCGGCGCGCGTCGCAGTGGGCCGTGGCCAGGCGCGCCACCAGGCGGATCATCTGGTCGCCGCGCCAGTAGCCGTAGTGGTCGTTGAAGGGCTTGAAGTTGTTCAGGTCGGCGTAGCAGGCCACAAACTCGGTGCCGCTTTCCAGCAGGCGCTGCATGTGCAGGCTGATGGGAATGTTGCCGGGCAAAAAGGTCAGCGGGTTGGCGTGCCGCGCCGCCTCAATGCGGGTTTCGGTCACGGCGCGCACCAGCTGGTCGCCCGTGCCCAGGCCCAGGTAGCGGCCGTTGTCGGTGACGATGTAGCCGTCGTTCAGGTACCGCTGGTCCTGCGAGGTGAGGATGCCCACGAGCTGGTCCACGTCACAGTCCAGCTCGACCACGCGCGGCGCCTGGTTGGCAAACGCCAGGCACGATTTGCGGCCATGCACCTCGCGGAAGTACAGCGTGGCGTAGTGGTTCATGAACTGCTGGCGGTTGATGAGCGCCACGGGGCGTATGCCATCCACCACGGCCAGCGCGTGCAGGTCGGTGTGCTGGTGGAAGATCACGGCCACCGCATCGTTGCTGGTGGCGGGCGATGCCGTGGGGGCCTGCACCACCAGCAGGCTGCGCAGGATGCCCGGGCGCGCGGTCTGCCCCAGGTGCGGCAGTACCGCCACGCGGCCGTCCTGCATCACCTCCAGCGCCGCGCCGTCCACCGTGTTGCGTGGCTCGCGCGCCGGGCGGCCCAGCAGCCATCCCTGGCCGTAGGGGATGTCCAGGTCGCGCAGCGCGCGCAGGTCGTCGCGGGTCTCGATGCCCTCGGCAATCAGTGTGGTGCCAAACACGTCGGCAATGCCCTTGATGGCCTGCAGCATCTGCAGGTTCTCGGGGTGGTCGCTGATGTCGTGGATGAAGTATTTGTCGATCTTCACGAAGTCGGGCTTGACCTCGGACCACAGCCGCAGGCTGGAGCGGCCGTCGCCAAAATCATCCAGCGCCATGCGGGCGCCGCAGGCGTGCACGGCCTTGATGGCCTGGCGCAGCTGGGGCATGTCGCTCACGCGCTCGTGTTCGGTGATCTCCAGCACCAGCATGCGGGCGCTCACGCCAAAGCTGCGCACCGTCTCGCCCAGCAGCTCGGCGCCCACCAGCGCCACGCCGTGCACCAGCGCATCGGCGCTGATGTTGACGAACAGGCGGCCCGGGGCCTCGTGCTGGCCCCATTGGGCGAGTGCGGTGAACACGCACAGCAGCTCGAAGTCCTGCAGGATGCCCTCGCGCCGGGCCAGCTCCAGCAGTACGTCGGGGGTGTGGAACGGCGTGTCCTGGGGGCCTCGGATCAGTGCCTCGTGGGCATACACGCAGCCCTCGCGCAGATCGGCCAGGGGCTGGAACACGCAGTGCAGCCCCCCTTCGCGCATGAGCCGGGCCAGCGGGCCGGTGCCGTGCCGTGCGGCGGGCGACAGCAGCGCCATCATGGCCTCCAGCCGGCTCCATTGGGTGTTCTGCATCGCGTTTGGGTCCCTGAGCAAGGATGCAAAGATACCCAGCCGCCGTGACAGTTTTGTTACAAATAGACAATGCTATTGTTTTAATAGCTAAATATTCATGCCTGTTGAGCGGTGGAGGCCTTTTTTTTTGAAAAGACCCGGTGGGCAGGGCTCAGAAGCGGTGGCGGATGCCCACCCCCACGCTGCTGCCCTTGGCCTGGTTCGTGATGCGGTCGGCCATGGCCATCACGTACACGTCGGTGCGTTTGGACAGGAAGTGGTCATACCCCACGGTGAAGGTCTTGCGCGAGATGTCGGTAGCGCTCAGCGTGGTCTGAGCCCATGAGGCCAGCACCTTGCCGGTGGCGCCTGCGGGCACCGACACGCCGAGCTGCGTGGTCTTGGCCTTGTTGGTGGTGTTGTCGGCCTTGGCCTGGCCGTAGCTGGCAAACGCCTTCACCACCGTGAAGTCGTAGGCGCCGCCCAGCATCCAGTCGGTCTTGGTGGTGCCCAGGTAGGTGCTGGGCACGGCGGGGTTGCTCATCTGGTCGCGCTCATAAAAGCCGGTGAGGGTGATGGGGCCGTTGAAGTACAGCGCGTTGATGCCCACGTTCTTCTTGCCGCTGTCGCCCGCAATCTCGCCAAACTGGTAGTGCAGGTTGGCCGAGAGCCCGCCGAAGTTGGGCGTGCTGTAGATGATCTCGTTGGCCCAGCCCGTGTCCGACGGCGTGGTGGACCCCCAGCCGGTGCCGTTGAACAGCGGCACGTTCATGTGCAGGATCACGGGCGCGAAGGTGAACGAATCCCCCAGCGGGTTCGACAGGATGGAGGGCAGGAAGTTGGGCGCCAGGCCCCGGCCCACGGTGACGGTGCCAAAGCCGCCCGACAGGCCCACGTTGGCATCGCGCGAGAAGAAGGTGTCGTTGGCGAAGCGGCCCTGCACGCCGCTGTCCACCTTGATGAACGAGGTGAGCGCGAAGTGGGCCTTGAGCCCGCCGCCCAGGTCCTCGGTGCCCTTGAAACCGAACCACGATGTGGTCATGCCACCACTGCCCACCACCGCGCTGCGGCCTGCGTCGCCGGCATTTTTCATGGAGCCGACGTACACATCGGTCAGCCCCATCAGTTGGACTGAGCTTTGGGCGTGGGCCCCGGTGGCACACAGCAGTGCGCCGCCCAGCGAGACAGACAGCGAAAGGGTGGTCAGGTTTTTTTTCATGAGGTTTCCTGGGGGTGAGATGCCGGACATCCGGCGTTGGCAGGTGGTGGTTGCGGCCCGGGGTGCACCGTGGTGCAGGGGCGGGCCCGCCTGCGGTACTCCGCAATTTCCGTGCCCCTGCTGAAACAGGTTCTTGCAGCTGCACGCCACGGGGCAGGGTGCAGGCCGGGGGCGGTAGCAGTTCTCCACGCAGCTTTCTTGTGTTTTTGCGCAAACCCTTGCAGGACGGGGCTTGCGACGTGGTTTTGCTTTGATCTTGCTCAATGCCCCGGGCGCAGCGGCACGGCAAAGTGGCTTCCATGCTGCCCTCTACACTTTTCTCTCTGCCCGCTGACACCGAGGTGATCGCCCCCGGCGAAGTGCTGCGCAGGCGCAACGAGGTCCTCACCTCCGTGTTGCACCTGGAAAGCGGCCGCGTGCTGCGCGGTGTGCTGGATGACGGCTTTTTGCGCCACCAGCTGGGTGCGGTGGAGGGGCCGTTCTGGCTCGATGCCGCATCGGCCCTCATGGGCCTGCCCTTCCCGGTGGACATGGTGGCCGACACGCGCCTGCAGGTGCGGCGCCTGCCGATCGAAGAGTTCCGCTGCAGCCTGGCGGCCATGACACCGGGTGCGCGTGGCCTGTTGCTCGACATGGCCCAGGGCTACCGCCAGCAGTCCGAACTGGCCGTGAGCCGCCTCGCGCAAGACGCGGAATCGCGCTGTGCGCAGTGGCTGCTCAAACACGCCGAATCGGACCCGACGGGCGCGATGCAGGTCACGCTGCACCAGCGCAAGCGCCTGATTGCCGCACAACTGGGCATCGCCCCCGAAACCTTCTCGCGCGTGCTGCGCCATTTGCGGGAACTGGGGCTCATCCATGGCACCGGCAATGTGCTGAACCTGCCCCAACCCCGGGCATTGCAGTCCATGGCGGGGTGTTAGGTTCAACCCCCTGAGTCGTTTTAGGCGCCTGCCTCCTCTGCTGCGGGGGGCTCAGGGTTTTTCCTTGCGGTTTACCAAGGGTTCCACCCAAGCCCCCGGCCCCGGGGGCTGCGTATATTTGTTGGGACATGTCTGCTGTGACCCGTCCCTATGCCTAACCCTCAGCGTGCCTGTGACGCTCCCCTGCCGGGGTGCCCATGACGGCCCCCGCCCCCTCGGCTGCGCCAGACGACGACGCACCCGGCTGGCTGGTGCCGGGGGTGCTGGTGCTGCGGCTCATGCTGGTGGCGGCGCTGGCCGTGGCCTTGTCGGGGGCGGTGGCGGCGTGGCTGGTCACCCGCGCGTCGGGGCAAGAGGCCGTGCGCCGGGTGGTGAGCCAGCAGACCGATGAGGTCGAGGTGGTGGCCCGCCTGCTGGCCAGCAAGATCGAACAAAGCCAGAAGGTGCTGCGCACCGTGGCCGCAGGCATCACGCCGGGCATGCTCGAATCCCCCTCATCGCTCGAATGGCTGCTGCAGCAGGGCCTGCCCGCCGTGCAGTTCTTCGACACCATGCAGGTGGCCCGCGACAACGGCGAGCTGCGCCTGAACCTGCGCGCCGGGTTGCTGCAAAAAGCCGCCGACCTGGACCCCGCCGAACGCGACGCACTGCGCCGCACCCTGGTGGATGGCAAACCGCTGGTGTCCGAGCTGATTGCCGGCCGCACCAGCGAGGCGCGGGTCATGTTCACCATGCCGCTGCACCGCGAAGACGGCACCGTGCTGGGCGTGGTGGCCGGGGCGTTGCGCCTGCAGTCGCAGAGCCTGTTGCCCCCGTCGATGACGCTGCCCGCGCGCGAGGACTCGCAGCTCATCGTCTTCACGCGCGACGGCACCATCCTGTCGCACTCCGACCCCTCCCGCATCCTGGGCCAGGTGCGCGACGAGGCCGGGCTGGCGCCGGTGTACGCACGCTGGTTGACCCAGGCCCAGCCGGTGGTGGGGCGGGGCATGACCCATGTGCAGCCCGACCACATCGTGAGCATGGCGGGCATGCCGCTGCCGCAGTGGATCGTGGCGCGGGTCAGCACCTCGCAGGCATTGCTGGCACCGCTGCGCGGCGCGCAGCGCGAGGCCTGGTGGCTGGCCGTGGCGAGCATGGCGCTGTGCATGCTGCTGGCCGTGGCCCTGATGGGCTGGATGGCCCAGCCCCTGGCGCAGCTCACCCACAAGGCGCGCCGGCTGCTCAAGACCAGCACCCGGCACCAGCAGCCACCGGCCGACCTGGACTGGCCGCGCGCCGGGGGCGAGGTGGGCGAGCTGGTGCGCGTGTTCCAGGGCCTGGTGCAGCAGGGCCAGCAACAGCAGCAGCGCAAGGACACGCTGGATGGCCAGTTCCAGGCGGTGCTGGACAGCGCCTCGGTGGGCATCATCATCTCGCGCCACGGCATGCTCGACGTGGTGAGCCGGCAGGCCTGCGTGATGCTGGGCTACACGGTGCAAGAGCTGCAAGGCCGCCCCGCGCGCACCGTGTACGCCAGCGACGCGGACTATGCCCAGGTGGGCGAGCGGGTGCGCTCCGAGATGGCTGCACACGGTGCGTTCGATGGCGACATCTGCTTCATGCGCAAGGACGGCACGCCCGTGTGGGCCCGTGTGCAGGGGCGCGGCGTGCGGCCCGATGAGATGCATGGTGGCACCGTGTGGATCCTGGAGGACATCACCGCCGCCCGCGAGGCCCAGGCGCAGCAGTCGTGGGAGCGCACACACGACGCACTGACCCAGCTCTACAACCGCGTGGCTTTTGACGAGCGGCTGGGCCTGCTGATGGCCGAGCGATCCACACGCCAGCGCAGTGCTGACGACGACGAGGGCAGCGAGCCGCAGGGTGATGGGGTGGTGCTGTTTCTTGACCTGGACCACTTCACCGTGGTGAATGACATTGCCGGCCACGACGCGGGTGACGATGTGCTGCGCCATGTGGCCCGCCTGCTGGCATCGCAGGTGCGCCAGATCGGCTGGGCGGCGCGCCTGGGGGGCGACGAGTTTGCGGTGGTGCTGCCCGGCTGCGCCCTGGCGCGCGGCCAGGCGGTGGCCGAGCAGCTGCGCGCGGCGGTGCATGCCTGGGAGCCGTCGTACCAGGGGCGTAGTTTCACGCTGGGGGTGAGCATCGGGCTGGTGGTGCTGGATGCGAGCCTGCAGGACGTGCCGTCGGTGTTGTACGCGGCGGACATGGCTTGTTATGACGCCAAGCGGGCAGGGCGCAACCGGGTGGAGACGCGGCATGCGAGCCAGGCGACGGTGTCGGCTTCGGGGCGGATGGCGTTGGGGCCTGTTTGAGGGCTTTTTGGCTGCTGGCGCCTGCTGGCCATGCCTTTGTAGCTATTGTTTTTGTAGTGAATTTTTCCCGTCCATGAGGATTGGGTTTGTCGAAGTTCATGTGGCTCGCAAATCGTTCGGGCTGGGCCTGCCGAAGCCTTGGCATGCACCCCAACCGTTCGGGCTGAGTTTTTCGGAGCCTGTGCGCTACCTCGGAACCGTTCGGGCTGAGCCTGTCGAAGCCTTGGCGTGCTGGTTTGAAAGGCGTGCTGGTGTTGGGGGCGGGAGCCGGGAGTCGCCCGGCGTGCGAGTAACTTTCTTTTGCTTCGCCAAAAGAAAGTCACCAAAGAAAAGGCGACCCCCAGTCTGCGACCCCTGCGCTGCGCTACGGGGCAAACCTGCGGCGGGGCGGTTGCGGGGTGCGCCGTGGAACTCGCTGTGCGCTGCGCGCGCCGCTCGGACAGCCACGGCGAGTCAGAGCACGAAGCACGCGCGCTCCGACGCGCGTGCCACCCCACAACCGCCCCGCCGCAGG
>JADMJR010000144.1 GCA_018780365.1 Acidovorax sp.
ACCGCGCCTAGCATCCCATCCCGCCAAGACCGCTGCGCGACCCCTGGGAGATCGTAAACACGTTCTAAGGGCGCAGGCGCGCGCAGGCCGCCCCTGACGCCACAAGGCACTTGCGCGACGGTGTTTGTGGCGCAATCACGTTCTAATGCTTGCCACCGGGCCGCTCTGAGGAATACAAGGCGCGCCCACTTTCCTCTCGAAAGGCATTCATGACCACCACCGCCACCATCCCTACCACCGCCCTGCAATTGCGCTCGCTCGTCCAGCCCGACGGCACCTTGCAGCTCAGCCTGGAGCCCACACCCGTGCCCACGCCGGGGCCCGATGAGGTGCTGATCCAGGTGCAGGCTACGCCCATCAACCCGTCGGACATTGGCCTGCTGCTAGGCCCGGCCGATTTGTCTACCGTGCAGGTCAGCGGCACGGCCGAGCGGCCGGTGGCCACGGCCCGCATCCCCGAGCGCGCCATGCCGGGCATGGCCGCACGCCTGGGCCAGAGCATGCCGGTGGGCAACGAGGGCGCGGGCCTGGTGGTGGCGGCAGGTGCATCGCCCGCCGCGCAGGCGCTGCTGGGCCGCACGGTGGCGGTGATTGGCGGCGCCATGTATTCGCAATACCGCGCCATGCCTGCGTCGCAGTGCCTGCCGCTCCCGCCCGGCACCACGGCGGCCGAGGGCGCATCGTGTTTTGTGAACCCGCTCACGGCGCTGGGCATGGTGGAGACGATGAAGCGCGAAGGCCACACCGCGCCGGTGCACACCGCTGCGGCCAGCAACCTGGGGCAGATGCTGAACAAGGTGTGCCAGAAGGACGGCATCGCTTTGGTCAATATCGTGCGCAAGCCCGAGCAGGCGGCGCTGCTGCGCGAGATCGGTGCGCAGTATGTGTGCAACAGCAGCGCGCCCACCTTCATGGCCGACCTGACGGATGCACTGGCCGCCACCGGCGCCACGATTGCGTTCGACGCCACGGGCGGCGGCACGCTGGCCGGGCAGATCCTGCAGTGCATGGAGGCCGCCATCAACCGCACGGCCAAGGAGTACAGCCGCTACGGTTCGGCCGTGCACAAGCAGGTGTATCTGTATGGCCACCTGGACACGCGGCCCACCGAAGTGCACCGCACCTTTGGCATGGCCTGGGGCATGGGTGGGTGGCTGCTGTTTCCGTTCTTGCAGAAGATTGGCAATGAGGCGACCCAGGCGCTGCGCGCGCGTGTGGCAGCGGAGCTGAAGACCACCTTTGCCAGCCACTATGCGCGCACGGTGTCGCTGGCGGGGGCGCTGAGTGCGGATGCGATTGCCTTTTATGGCCCGCGCAATACCGGGGCCAAGGTGCTGATTGATCCGTCGATGGAGTGAGCAGACGCGGACGCCTTCATACGGACTCGCTTTCAACCATTCCCGAACGTTCGGGCTGAGCTTGTCGAAGCCTCGCGCCGCGCTTCGACAAGCTCAGCGTGAACGGGTTCTTTAGATTCACCGCCCATCCCTCAACACCGTTCGGGCTGAGCCTGTCGAAGCCCTGCACCGCGCTTGGAAAAGCTCAGCGTGAACGGGTTCTTTAGATTCACTGCCCATCCCTCAACACCGTTCGGGCTGAGCCTGTCGAAGCCTCGCACCGCGCTTGGACAAGCTCAGCGTGAACGGGTTCTTTAGATTCACCGCCCATCCCTCAACACCGTTCGGGCTGAGCCTGTCGAAGCCCTGCACCGCGCTTCGACAAACTCAGCGTGAACGGTTTGTGGTGTTTAAAAGCGGCGCGCTTCCGCTGCATTCAAGCCGCAGCCGCCGCCCGCACCAGCGCCAGCAATGGCTCGCGCGGGCCCAGCAGCGCATCGCCGCCCAGCAACCGCAGCGCCCCGCCCTGGCTTGTGACCACCAGCTGTGGCACACCACGCGCCCCCACGGCGCGCAGCATGGCCTGGGCGGTAGCAGTACGTTCGGCGGTGGCGCGCTGCAAGGCAGTGTCGGGCGCCAGGGCCAGGGCCGCGGCTTCTTGCAGGCCCAGGGCGCGCAGCACCTCGGCGATCACGGCCGGGTCGGTGTTGTCGCGGCCATCCACATAGCGGGCATGCTGCAGGGCGTGCAGGGCGTGCAGCGCGTCCAGCTCGCGCTCAGGCGCGGTCTGCGCCACGGCCGTGAGGGCCAGCGTGGCGGGGCCGGAGTCAAAACGCCCATTCGCTGCGCCCAGGATCTGGTCGCGGTAGGCCTGCGTAAAAGGCTGGCCGGTGAGCTGCTGGATGCGCTGGTCATTGGCCCAGGCGTAGGCGGCAAATTGCGCGTCCATAGGCCGCGCGCCTGCGCCTGCAAACAGGCCGGTGGGGGCGAGTTCCACATTGACACCTTCCACGCCCCGCAGGTACTGCAGCGCGGGCGCGGCGGCGTAGCACCAGCCGCACAGGGGGTCGAACAGGTAGGTCACGGTGACGGTGGGCATGGAGGGCATGGAGGGCATGGATCAGGGTCTTTCTTGAGGGTCTGAGGTTTCGGACGCGGCCAGTGCGGCTTCAAACGCCGCGATCTCTTCGGCCAGCGTGCCCCGGCTGCGGAAGTGGCGGGCGGCGCGGTCGTACCAGTTTTCAGCGTCTTCCAAATCACCTTCCTGCAGGTGCAAGATGCCGTGAAGCCACGCACCGAGCATGGAGCCGTCGTGTTGCACCAGATCGTGCGCCGCGCTCCAGCGCCCGGCGTGCAGGTGCTGCAGGACTTGTTGGAGGGAGTGTGTTGCGGTCACGATCTGGTTCCTTTCAATAGCTGGCTTTGACGGCCTCTACCACTTCACCACTTCATCTCGCCCTTGTTCACCTTGGCGCCGATGTCCAGCGACAGGCCCATGGGCGCTGCGGGGTAGGCCTTTTTCATCGCGTCGATGAGTTCGGCACTGGTCTTGGTGGCGGCGGCGTTCTTTTCAAACGCTTGCAGATAACCCTTGGTGTAGCTGATGTTGGCGGCATCCAGCGCGCCACCGGCGGGCATGTGGCCGGGCACTACCACCGTGGGCTGCAGCGCGGCCATCTCGTCGAGCTGGGCCACCCAGGCGCTGCGCTCGGCCACGGTTTGTGTGTCGGCCGTCCACACGTGGGTGTTGGTGCCCACCACGCCGATGTTGCCCACGATGGCCTTGATGGACGGAATCCACGCATAGGGGCGGTGCGCCAGCAGGCCGGTGGTGCCACGGATCTCGACCACCTGGCCGTCCACGCTCAGCGTGTTGCCGCTGATGGCCTTGGGCAGCACAGGCGTGCGCGGTGCGTTGGCGCCCATCTTGGGGCCCCAGAACGAGAGCTTGGTAGCGAGCTTGGCGTTGATCTTCTCCAGCACGGCGGGCGTGGTCACCACATCGGCCTTGGGGAAGATTTCCTTCAGCGTCTCGACGCCAAAGTAGTAGTCGGGGTCGGCCTGGCTCACGTAGATAGTCTTCAGCTCTTTGCCGGTGTCGAGCACGTTGGCGGCAATGCGCAGCGCGTCGGCACGGGTGAAACCGGCGTCGATGACCATGGCCTCCTTCTCGCCGTAGACCAGCGTGGAGTTCACGTTGAAGCTGTTGCCGTCGGCGTTGTAGACCTTGACCTGCAGGGGCTGGGCAGCCTGGGCGCCGGTGAAGGCAACGGCGAGGGTGGCGGCGATGAGGGTGGTGCGGAACATGGTGATTTCTCCAGGGTTTTGAGAGGTTGTGTAGATGACGGAATGAAGTTTATTTGCTCCAATCGATCTAATAAACCCGATAATTCGCGCATATTTGTTTCATCAATCGATCAAATAACCTCTATGGACCGCCTGACCGCCATGCATGTGTTTGCCGAAGTCGCCACCAGCGGCAGCTTCAGCGCCACGGCCGACAAACTGGATATGTCGCGTGCCATGGTCACCCGCTACGTGGGCGAGATGGAGCAGTGGCTGCAGGCGCGGCTCTTGCAGCGCACCACCCGCAGCGTGACGCTGACCGACGCGGGCGAACACGCGCTGCGCCGCTGCCAGCAGATGCTGGCGCTGAGCCAGGACTTGGAAGAAGAAACCGCCAGCACCACCGAGGGCGAGCTGCGCGGCCAGCTGCGGCTGACCTGCAGTGTGTCGTTTGCGTTTGCGCAGATGGGCGCGGCGATTGCCGACTTTCTGGCCCAGCACCCGCAGCTCAAGATCGACCTGGACGCGAGCGAGGGCTCCGTGAACCTGGTGGAGCGCCGCATCGACCTGGCCATCCGCATCAGCGCCGAGCCCGACCCGCTGCTTATCGGCAGGCCGCTGGCGCGGTGTGATTCGGTGCTGGTGGCCTCGCCCGCCTACCTGGCCGCGCACGGCACGCCGCAGGTGCCTGCCGATCTGGCGCAGCACCGGTGCCTGAGTTACGCCAACTTTGGCAAAAGCGTGTGGCCGCTGACGCAGGGCGACGTGGTGGAACGCGTGGGCGTGAGCGGCCATTTCAGCGCCAACGAGGCCACTACGCTGATGCGCGCGGCGCTGGCGGGTGGTGGCATTGCGATGCAGCCGACGTACCTGGTGAACCCGTTGCTGCGCAGTGGCGAGTTGCAGGCCGTGCTGCCCGCGTGGGACTTGCCGGTGATGACGATTTATGCGCTGTACCCGTCACGCAGGCACCTGTCGCCTGCGGTGCGGGCGCTGCTGGATTTTTTGGTGGAGAGGTTTGCGGGGATGCCGTGGTGAGGAACTTTCGCTTCGGCTGAAAAGCTACTAATTTGATAGCTTCCAGCGCTTATCCATCAGGCGCCAGGGGCCCATTTGGTTTGATTTTTCACCCCCCTTTGAAAGCGCGCTGACACTCCCTCTCCCCTGGTGGGAGAGGGTTGGGGAGAGGGGGGAGGATGGAGCGCGGCGCCCCAAAGAAGAGCCCCCTCTCCCCGGCCCTCTCCCGCGAGGGGAGAGGGAGTGAAGACCGGGGTGGCGCGTGTTGCCACCGCCGCCGGGCCTGCGGCTTACTCGGCCTCAATCCCCGCCGCCTTGATCACTTTGCCCCACTTCTGGGTTTCGGCGGCCTGGAACTTGGCGAGTTCATCGGGCGTGGTGGTCCAGGCTTCGGAGCCCGCGTTGTCGAAGAAGCTCTTGGCCGCTGCGCTCTTGGTAGCGGCGGTCAGCAGCTCGTTCAGGCGCGCCACCACCGGTGCGGGCGTGCCGGCAGGCACATACGCCGCAAACCAGTAGCCCATGTCGTAGCCCTTCACACCGGCCTCGTCGATGGTGGGCACGTCAGGCAGTTGGGTGCTGCGTTTTTGCGTGGAGTAGCCCAGCTTGCCCGCCTTCACCTGCGGCACGCCGGTGGAGGTGTCGGTGATCATCAAATCGATCTGCCCGCCCAGCAGGTCGGTGATAGCCAGCGGGTTGCTCTTGTAGGGCACGTGCAGGATGTCCACGCCCGCCAGCTGCTTGAGCAGCTCGCCCGCCATGCGGCTCGACGAACTGCCGCTGCCAAAACTGAGCTTGCCGGGGTTCTTCTTGGCAAAGGCCAGCAGTTCGCCCACGTTCTTGTACGGCGCGCCGGCGTTGACCACCAGCACCTGCCCGCCCTTGCCCAGGCCCGTCACGGGCGCAAAGTCCTTCACCGGGTCGTACGAGAGCTTCTTGTACAGATGCTCGTTGGCCGCGTGCGTCGTGTTGGTGGTGATGAGCACGCTGTACCCGTCGGCCGCCGCCTTGGCCACTGCCGACGCCGCGATCATGCCGCTGGCACCGGCCTTGTTGTCGATGACCACCGCCTGCTTCGTGTCGGCGGTGATGGACTGGCCCAGCGCGCGCGCCAGCTGGTCGGTGGCGCTGCCGGCCGCGAACGGCACGACGAAGGTGATGGGCTTGGCGGGGTAGGCACCGGCCGCCTGGGCCAGCGCAGCAGGGGCGTGCAGTGCACCCAGCGCCAGTACGGCGGCAGTGGTGAGCAGAGCGCGGCGGGGGGATGAATGGGTCATGTTGTCTCCTGGTGTTCGTATGGGTGGAAAAGAAAAACGGGGCTACACGGAAGGGCCGCCAAAGTACGGCGCCAGGTGCGCAGGCACGGTGACGGGCATATCGAGCAGCAGGTAGCTCAGCGCCTTGCCGTGGCTGTCGAGGTTGAGCGCGTCGTTCACGCCGCCGTCCAGCACGTCGTCCAGCACGATGTTCATGGCCTGCAACTGGGGCACCAGGTAGCGCGTGACCTGGCGCGGCTGGCGCAGCGCGAACTGGCGCGCCACGGCGGCTTCGGTGACCTGTTCGACCAGCACATCCCACAGCGCGGGGTGCCAGGCGATGACGCTGATGTTGGAGCGGTTGCCTTTGTCGCCCGTGCGGCTGTGGGCCAGGCGGTACAAAGGCACGGTGATCGTTGAAGCGGTGGCGGAAGTCATGGTGCGCGGGTCCTTCATCGATCAATCGACCATCTCAAAACGCACGGCCACGGCCTCGCGCGGCACCAGGCACGACACGGTGCCCAGGCGCGGTCGCATGGCGGTGCGCACGCCGCCGCCGCCTGCGGGGCCGCAGGTGTAGAGCGCCGTCACTTCGCGCAGCAGTCGCTGGGCGCTGGCGTGGTCGTGGTGCTGCAGGGCCACGCGCAAGCGCACGTCCCGGGCATCGCCGCTGTCCTTGTCGTTGTTGTTGGCGGGTGCATCCAGCCAGCGGCTGGTGTCGTCGCCGAAGATGCTGGTCACGCCGATCAGGTCGATGCGCAGCGGGCCCAGGCCACTCAATCGCTCGCGCAGCACCTCGCCCGCCAGGCGCGCGCGGGCTTCGGCGCGGGGGCCGGCGTAAGAGATTTCGCCCTCGGCAAACCAGCCGGATTCAAAACACACGTTGACCTTGAGCGTGGCGGGCCGCGCATGGCCCTGCACGCCGATAAGCCGCACGGCGTCGGTACCCACGGCCTGCACGCGGGCCTGAGTGATGTCGGCCACCACATCGGGCGTCAGGTACGCCGCAGGGTCGTGCAGTTCGTACAGCAGCTGCTCCTTCACTGTGCGCTCGTCGATGCGCCCTCCGGTGCCGGGGGGCTTGGTGATGGTGCAGTGGCCTTCGGCGTCGATCTCGGCGATGGGGTAGCCCAGTTGCGCCAGGCCCGGCACGTCCTTGTAGCCGGGGTCGGCAAAGTAGCCGCCGGTGACCTGCGCACCACATTCCAGCAAGTGCCCGGCCATGGTGGCGCGCGCCAGCCGGTCCCAGTCGTCCAGCGCCCAGCCGTAGTGCGCAAGCGCGGGGCCCAGCACAAGCGACGGGTCGGCCACGCGGCCGCAGACCACGATGTCGGCGCCTGCGCGCAGCGCATCGGCAATGGCCTGTGCGCCGATGTAGGCGTTGGCGCTCACGATGGGCTCGGTGGGCATGGCGTCGCCCAGCGCATCCTGCAGCAGGGCGCGGTGGGCGGGTCCGCTCAGGTCGTCGCCCTGCAGCACGGCAATGCGCGGGCGGGCAAGGCCCAGCTCGGCCGCCAGGGCGTGGATGCGGCGTGCGGCGCCGTGCGGGTTGGCCGCGCCGAAGTTGCTGACGATGCGCACGCCGTGCGCCAGGCACAGTGCGAGCACGGGGTGCAGCAGGTCCACCAGCAGAGGCTCGTAGCCCGCGTCGGGGTCGGTGCGGCGGGCCAGTTGGGCCAGCGCCAGCGTGCGCTCGGCCAGGGTCTCGAAGATGAGCACCGACGGCTGGCCGCTGGCGATGAGCGCCTGCACCACGGGCAAGGCCGCGTCGGTACGGTCGCCCGAAAAGCCGGCCGCGCAGCCGATGCGCAGAGGGGTGTTGTTCGCCATGGGTTGGTTGTCTCCTGGGGCCACTGTAGAGAGACTGCGGTATTCTGTGAAATCGATTGTTACGATCAATCCATCTGGATTTCAGATGAATCAACACCACCGAATTTCAGAGCATCCAAGCACCCCATGAGCACCGCCCACCTCTCCAGCCGCCAGCTCGACGCCTTCATTGCGCTGGCTGCGCAGCGCAGCTTCACGCGCGCAGCGGCGCTGTGCCACCTGTCGCAGCCCGCGTTCAGCGCCCTGATCCGTGCGCTGGAGGACGACCTGGGCCTGCGCCTGTTTGACCGCAGCACGCGCCATGTGGACCTGACGCCCGAGGGGCAGAACTTTCTGGAGTCGGCCCGCCGCATCCGTGCCGAGATCACGCTGGCGCTGGCTGCCGTGCGCGACACGGCCACCCTGCAGCGCGGGCGCGTGGCGGTGGCGCTGCTGCCATCGCTGGCCGCAGGCTGGCTGCCCGGTGTGCTGGCGCAGTACCGCGCGGGGCACCCCGGCATCGAGATCGACATTGCCGATGTGTTGTCCGAGCCCTGCATCGAGCGCGTGGCCAGCGGCCATGCCGACTTTGCGCTGGCGGCCATCCGCGCCGACACACCCGCGCTGCAGGCCGAGCCTTTTTGCAGCGACAACTTCTACCTGGTGTGCCCCGCCGACCACCCGCTGGCGCGCAGGCGCAAGGCCATCACGGCGCAGGACCTGGCCGCCTGGCCCTTCATTCACCTGGCGCGCACCAGCAGCGTGCGCCAGTACCTGGAGGCCGCCCTGCACCCGCAGGCCATGCACACGGCGATGGAGGTGGAGCAACTGGCCACCGTGATGGGCATGGTGCGCGCGGGCCTGGGTATCAGCGTGGTGCCAGCGCTCACGCTGTTCCACTTCGATCAACCCGGGCTGGTCACGCGGCCGCTGACACTGCCTGGGCTCACGCGGCAGATCTACCTGGTGCGGCGGCGGGACGAGAGCCTGTCGGTGGCAGCGCAGGCGTTGTATGCACTGGTGATGGAGCAGCGGCCGCAGTAGCGCCCTGGCCAACAGCCAGGCCGCCCGGCCCATGCGGGGGGGGTGTGGCAAGGCGGTATCTGCCAGCGCCCTCCCCGGCCTGCGCAACCGACGACCCACAACACCGCACAGCACATGAAGGGCCTTTGACCCCTGGTTGACACATGCATAACGGTGCACATATGCTCCAACACATGACCTCCCCCCGCGAAACCGCTGCTGCCGCCTGCATTGATGCGCTGGACAGCGCCTTCTTCAAAGCCCTGTCCGAGCCCGCGCGCGTGGCCATCTTGCGGGTGCTGGTGCTGCAGGGCCGCGCCGATGTGGGCTCGATTGCCGAGCAGGTGCCACAAGACCGCTCGGTGGTGGCGCGCCACCTGCAGGTGCTGGAGCGTGCGCGCATCCTGCGGTCGGAGACCGAAGGGCGGCACACCTTTTACGCCATCGATGGCGACGGTGTGCTGGACCAGATGAAGGCACTGACCGCCCTGCTGCAAACCTTGCAGCCGCTGTGTTGCCCCCGTTGACCGCCCGCCACCAAAACCCGCCCCCCCCCAAGCCAAGCCAACACCAGCCCACGGGCGCAGCAATGTGCCCATTTTTTCCATCCAATATGTGCACATAGACGCACATATGCTCACCGCAAAGGCCTTCCATGATCGACTCCACCCACCTCCCCTTGCTGGCCCCGCTGCTGGTCCCCACGGCCTATGCCCTGATGTGGGCGGCAGAGGCGCGCTCACCCGCGCGCAGCTATGCGCCCGTGCCCGGCTGGCAGCGGCTGGGCGTGACGTTTTTTGTGCTGACGGCCATGGTGGGCTCGCTTGTGCCGTGGTTGCTGCAGGCCAGCGGTTTCACCACGCTGCGTGTGCTCGACCTGAGCGCGCTGGGCCTGTGGGGTGTGCCTGTGGGGCTGCTGGTGTTGTCGCTGGTGCACTACCTGTGGCACCGGGCCGAGCACCGCTTTGACCTGCTGTGGCGCATGGGCCACCAGCTGCACCACGCTGCGCCGCGTGTGGATGTGCCGGGCGCCTACGTGGTGCACCCGTTTGAGGTGTTGGCCAAAACCAGCATGGGCGTGGCCCTGGGCACGGTGGTGCTGGGGCTGGCGCCCACAGCGGCGGCGCTGACCACGGCGTTGCTGGCGGTGCTCAGCATTTTTCAGCACTGGAACATCCACACCCCGCGCTGGCTGGGCTGGCTGCTGCCCCGGCCCGAGATGCACGCGCTGCACCACGAACGCGATGTGCATGCCCGCAACTATGGCGACCTGCCGGTGTGGGACCTGCTGTTTGGCTCCTATGCCAACCCCGCCCGGTTTGACGGCGAAGTGGGCTTTGCGCCGCCGCTTGCCACCCGCTGGGGCGACATGCTGCGCATGCGGGATGTGCACAAGGAGGCTGTTTATTCGCCGGGAGAACGTGGTTGCTGTGGATTGCTATCAAAATAGCAGCTATTAGCACTTGTATATCAGGCGCTACCGGCCAATTTGACTCATATTTTCACGTCACTGCGCGCCAGCACCGCCAACTCCTGGTGCAGCAGCAGCTCCACCTCGGTCGGCTCGAACTGGTCTTGCAGCAGCGGGATGGCAAAACGGTACTCAGCATCTTGCTTGCGCAGCACATAGGCCAGTTGCAGGCGGGCCAGCGACTGGCGCAGCGCCTGCGCGTCGGCGGTGATGCCGTGGCTTTGCAGCAGCTGGGCCAGGGCCACCAGGCCGGTCTGCCCGGCCTGGGCCGTGTGGTAGACGGCGATGCGGTCCAGGCGGCAGGCGGCCTCGTCGTGGCTCAGGCGGCCCCAGCCGGCCAGCGCGTCCTGCACCGCCTGCGAGGCCAGGGCCTGCGTGAGGTGGCGGGCTTCGATGGCGCGCTCGCCGGGCTGCAGGGCTTCCAGGCACTCCTGGCACAGGATGGCGACGAGGTTGGCGCGCTGGCCGCTGGCGTCCACGAGCTTTTCCACCAGCGTGTCGCTGGCAAAGCCCAGGCGCAGCCTGCGCAAGGGCTCGGTGGCCAGCTCGCGGCAGGCGGCACGCTCCAGCCCGCCGATGGCCAGCACTTCGCCAAAGTTGCGCAAGGGGCTCTGGTAGTCGAGCACGGCCGTGGCGTACAGGTCCCAGAAGCCCGCGAGCATGAACCAGCAGCGCCCCTCTTCGCTCAGCGCGCGCAGCGTGGACAACTGGGCGTAGCCGTGGTTCGACTCGTCGCGGAAGAACAGGTCGGCCTCGTCGATCAGCAGCACCAGGCGCTTGCCCTCGTACTGGGCCTGCAGGTGGTCCACGATGGCTTCGAGCGGTGTGTCGGCGGCCAGGCCAAACTGCAGCGCCATGCGGGGCGCCAGGCGGTGGTCGCGCAGCGAGACGTAGTGGCACACGGTGTGCGGGTGGCCTTGCAGGCGGCGCTGCACGGCCTTGAGCAGGCTGCTCTTGCCCAGCTGGCGCCCGCCCACCACCAGGTAGTTGGCGGGCTCGCGGTTGATGACACGGGCGAGCAGCTGTGCGCGGCCAAAGAAGGCGCCTTCGCGGGTCACGCCGCCGCGCGTCTGGTACGGCGAGATGCGGGTGATGCGCAGCTGCGCGGCCAATTGGCGCAGCAGCACCTGCAGCGATTCGCCGCCGATCAGCCACTCGGTCTGGCTGGCGCTGTCCACCATCACGTGCAGATTGGCGCGGTCATCGGCGTGGGCGCGCAGCAGCGGGCACGGGGTTTCCACCCTGTGCTCGCTCACGATCAACAGCACGTCGCTGCCGGTCTGCGCGGCGCGCAGCTGGCGCAGCACGGTGGCTTCGTCGATGCCCGGGGTGGGCAAAAAGACGAGGCAGCGGTCCAGCGACACGGGCAGGTCGGGCGGAAACTGCCACTCGAACACCTGGCCGGGCAGCGCCCAGTCGCTGCTGGGCTGGCAGCGGGCCGACACGCGCTCGGCCAATGCGCGTGCCAGGGCCGGTGCATGGTCGGCGCCCGTGGCCTGGGCGCACAGCACGGCGCGGCGCCAGTCCACCATGCGGATGTCGGCCGCCAGCAAGGTGGCCTCCAGCCGCCGCAGCCAGCGCAGCAGCCGGTCGATCTGCGGCAGGCGCGCCAGGGGTGTGCGCCGCAGACGCGCAGGGCGCAACTGGCCCGCGCCGATCAGGGGGTGGCGCACCACCCACACGACGGCGCCGACGGCAAAAATCACTGCGCACCACAGGATGAGCGAACGCAGCCCGCCAAACGGGTCGGCATCGGGCGCGGGCTTGGTGGCGGGCTCGAAGTCGTCGGTGTTGCCTTCCTGGCAGTTGATGGGCAGGTAGCCAGAGGGAATGGGCGGGTTGCCGGGCCGGCACGTCCAGGTGTGGGTGCCGGGCTTCAGCTCCACCACTACCTGCGTGCCTGCCAGCTTGCCGAGCTCGGGGTTGTGGGCGATGTCGGCCTGCAGCACGTTGGGGCGCGGGGACGTTACGCGCAGCTGCGGGTTGGCGATGCGCGGTGCGTATTTCTGGATGTCCTTGGGCCAGGCATCGAGCTCATTGCGCGCCTGGATCAGGGCAATGCGCCACTGCACCAGCTCGCCCCACACGGGGCCAACATTGACCGATGCAAGGAACGCGCCCCGCGTGACCGGGTTGAGCTGGGGCGTGAACAGCGCGCTGGCTACAAACAGCGTGACCGCCGCAATGGCCACCGCGCGCACCACGGCCTTGGACCGCAGGGGCTTCAGTCGGTCGAGCATGAATCCAGCACCATCAAACCCGCATCGCGAATGGTGGCGCAGCGCCAGTGCAGCCGCGCCGCATCGCCCGTGCCGCGCACATGGATGAGGTTGCCCCAGAACAGGCTGCGCAGTTCGTCGTCTTGCAGATAGGGGCGCGCGCGGCCCAGGTCGTCGGCCTGCAGCAGCTGCCGCAAACGCGTGCGGGTGGCAGGCGCCTGGGCCAGCGGCAAAAGGGTCTGCCACAGGCGCGGGCTGCTGGCCAAATGCGTGCGCAGCGCGCTGGACGATGCGTGTCCCATATCCATGCCGTTACCCAGCCCCTGGTCCACCAGCCACTGCAACCCTTCTTCAAACAACGCGGGGTGGCCGCCGCCGAGCGCCTGCAACTCGGCCACCACCGGCCCGGTCCAGGGGTGCTCGGGCCAGCGGTGGCGGGCCAGTTGCATCAGGTCGTCCAGCGACGGATCGGGCCAGTGGTTGACCTGCGCGATGTTGAGCAGCGACAGGTCGCCGCTGCGGTATTTGAGGTCGGCCAGCGCCTCGCCGCCACACAGCAGCAGGTGCAGGCGGCCGCTGTGCATTTCGCTCAGGCTGCGCAAAATGCCCGCAAGGGTTTCGCGCAACGCGGGCGTTCCTTGCTCAAAGCGGCTGACCAGGCAAAACAGGCGCTCGCCCGCCAGCAGACGGCGCTCCAACGCGGATTCGAATTCGTAGTCCGACGCTACTTCGCCCAGGCCGCACTGGCGGCCGATGGCCTCGAAGTAATCGGCCTGCGCGGTGCTCACGCTGTAGGGCGGCTGGATGTGCAGCACCGAGCCCTCGCCATACTGGGCACGCGCGCGCTGCAGCAGCTCTTGCCGAAACGGCGGCTGCCCCCAATGCGCGGGCGACAGCAGCAGCGAGATGGGGTACGGCACGGCCTGCGCAAGCTGGGCAAACACTTTGTCCTGAAACGCGGCAAACGGCTGCGCGCCCACCGATTCGGCCTGCAGCGGAAACTCGGGTTCGAAGCCGGCAGCACTGAGCAGGCGGTTGGCCTCGCTCTCCGTCAGGCGCAGGTAGCGCGTGCAGGCGACCACACGGTCGCGCGAACGCACGTTGGGGGCCGACACTCCGTTGCGCCAGTTGTTCACCGCCTCGCGGCTCAGGCCAATCTCGGTGGCCACGCCCGAGGCGCTGGCGCGGATGCGGCGCATATAGATCGACAGCAGATCGGCAAAGGAATCGATGGCCATGAACAAATGGGATGAGATAGGCAAGAGACTGGCGGCAAGGGAAACGGCCAATGGCGAGGAAAAAGAATGCGGCGTGTGGCTGGCACGGATTGTCATCTGTGCCGGAGCTCCCCGACCGCAAAAACGGTGCTTCAGACAGTCCGCTTCCCCAAGACCAAAAGCGATTCACCGCCTCGGGGTTTCAGATCCTCCTAGATCAGTGGTTGAACCAGGGGCCACGCCTTGGCGCAGCCCAGTCCACACGCCACCAGCACCGGGCTGTACAGCACCAGAGCCCCCACCACCGACATCAACCAGCCCGGCTCTTCATCGTCGCCTTCTTCAGCAGGTTTCGCTTCTCCCCCTTCCTCTCTCTTGTCTCCCTTGTCCTTTTCATCGCGATCGCCAGAGTCGCCCGTCATCTCCTGCACCAGCATCACCACAACAATCACCAGCGATGCGCCCAACACGGCCAGATACGCATACTGCAGCGCAACATGCTTCAGCGGGTAGAAATACCCCGCCAGCACCCCGGCAGGCAGCAGGTAGAAAGCGTGCATCTGAAGCCGGTACCACGAGATGCCTTCGTCCTTCGTCTCGAGCGCGCCCATCACCATCCGGTGGGTCAGCGCACCCACCACAAAGATCAGCCCGCCCCACCATTCGATTTGCGTCAGCATGTGGGCTACCCCTTGGCCATGACGGTGGCCGGGCTGCCACTGTCGTCATTGCTACCGTCGTTGTTGATATGGCCATCGGCATCGCCGTCATCGCCGTCATCGTCGTCATCGTCGTCATCGCCCTTGAGGTCCTTGTATTCACTGAGCATGTAATACAACGGCAGCACCACCGCCAACACCAGCCCCAAGCCCAACCACAACCAGAAGCCCTTGAACAGCAGCACAGTGACCACGGTAAACACAAACGCCTGCAGCAGCCCCTTGAGCCCGGCGCGCAGCAGCAGCACCGCAATCAGCCCCTTCACCGGTGATGTGCCACTTTTGCCCATGGCCTTGGCGAAGTCGACGATGGCTTCGACCGCCTCTTGCGCCTCGCGCTTGCGCTCCGCCTCCTGCTTGCGTAGTTGGGTGATGGGAATAGGCTTGGCGGGGTCCTTGGAGCAGGCGCAGTCGGCATCCTCATCGTCCTTGCTGCTCTTGCCCTTTTCACCACACCCAGACTTGGGCTCGACCACGGGTTGCCACTGCGGGTTATTCTGAAAAAACGCCTGGCGAGACACCCATTGCCCCGCATCGAAATGCATGCGCTCGGTTTCGCCCACCTGGTCGTAAAACACTTCCAGCACCGCCGCTTGCAGACCATGGGCAAACAGCGCCTCCAGCGCACGCAAAGGGAGGTCGTCGGTCGTTCCAGTGTCAAAACGCAGCGTCAGGCGGCTGGGTTCGGCAAACACCTCCTGGTTAAACCACTGCGCATCCCACAGCGCGTCCAGATCGGCGCCTCCCAGTTTGTTGGCCCAGCGCTGCGCCTGTTCGGTACTGCCCGCCGCCAGGTACTGATAGACCAATTGGCCCAGCTTGAGCTTGATCGGGTCTTCAAAGAAGAGCTGCAGGGTATGGGTGTTTTGAGACATGAAGGACAGGCTGGTAATGAAGTGGCTTGATTGTTGCCATGGGCGGTGTTGTGCGCCCTCTCCGCCTTGTCCATCGCGGCAGCCGCAGCGGTTGACGTGTTGTCAACCGTTGGCCGCCACGGTCAGCTTTTCGCTGTATCCAGTTTCTGCACCAACTGGCGTATGTCCATCGCTTTCGCATACAACCAGCCCTGGGCAAACTCCACGCCATGCTCTCGCAGGTAGGTGGCCTGCTCTTGCGTTTCCACGCCCTCGGCAATCATCCTGAGCTGGAGCGACTTGGCCATTTCGATGATGTGGCCGATGACGTTGCGGGTCACGGCCTGCGTGCCAATGGTGCTGACGAAACATTTGTCAATCTTCAGACAGTCCAGTTCAAACTCTGTCAGATACGACAAGCTGGAGTAGCCGGTTCCGAAATCGTCGATGGACACGACATGTCCTTGCGCGCGCAGTGCCGCCACGGTTTTGCGGGTCTGCCCCACGTCCAGGAACACGCGTTCCGTCGCCTCAATGTGCAGGCTGCGCGGGTGTACCCGCATCTGCGCGCAGGCACCGCGCAGGCGATCAGGCAGCGCTGCGTTGCTGAAATCCTGCGCAGAAAGGTTGATGGCGATGTGAAAGTCGGGCCGCTCGCGCAGCAATTCGGCCGCATCCTGCACCAGCAACTGCACAACACGTTCGGTCACGCGCTCGATCAGGTGGCTGCGTTCGGCCTCGGGGATGAACACATCCGGGCTGACCATCACGCCATTGGCATTGCGCCACCGCAGCAGCGCCTCGGCCCCCACCCAGCGACCGGACGCGAGATCCACAATGGGTTGGTACGCCAGGAAAAATTCATCGTTCTTGAGCGCATCGCGCAGCGCCGTCGACAGCGTGCGCTGGAGCCGCACGAGTTGTGCTACCACCAGTGCCAGCACCAGGCCCGCGCCAATACCCACAGGCACCAACACCAGCATGGCTTGTCCCCAGGAGTGATCTATCTCGCTGCGCGGGATGGCCGCATACGCAGCAAAGTCATACCGGCCCGAACGGCTCCAGGCAACAATGCGGGAGCCGTCAAAAAAGGTCGTTGCGTGGGCGTTGCCAATGCGCGACAGCCAGCCCGGATCGAAGGCTCCGTGGTGAAACAGTTCTGTCTTGCTGCGCACGCCAAAAACCCCGTAAGTCAACCGACTGCTGTCAGCGGGCGCCACGTCCAGCACAGCACCTTCATGGATCAGCGCAGAAAACCCCGTCTTGTGGTCTGTGGAAATCAGCAGTCTTGAGCCGGGGAGCAGAGGGTGCTCCACCTGGGTGCGGACGTCATACCCCCCACCGCCCCTGTAGGTCGGCAGGCCGACGCGATAGGCATGGCGACCGAACGACGAGCACACCATTTCCTGGTTATCTATGTAGCCCACATCGATGAGCAGATTGGACTTGACCACGAGCTTGCGCATGAGGTCCAGATTGGCATCGGAGCAGCGTTCGGCACCTGACGATGCGTTCAGTTCAAGGACAGCCGCTGCCAGCTGATCTGTGACCCGGTGCGCGCGGTAAAGAATTTCGCTGGCAATGCGGTTTGCACGGTCCTTTTGTTGCTCAAGGCTGCGGTGCTCGGCCAGCAAGACCGCCGCAATGATGGGCAACAGAACGGCCAGCAGACCAACGCCGTACAAGATTGCAATCCGGGTCTTGATGCGCCGCATGGAACTCCTGTGGATGTCGTGGCACTGATCGTTGCGGCCCTCACCGCGCGCGGGCCTAAGCCGCACAGCCACTATGGCATGCCCACGCAGTCTGAACAATCCTGATCAAAGCAACAGGGACGCAAAGGCACTACACAACCGGTGAACCAAGCCTCTGCCAAGTTTGGCACGGGCAAATCCTCAACGACGGGGCCAGTCGCAAGCGTCACCGGCGGTGCAAACCCTTCATGCATACTCAGAAAATCGGGCCCGACGCAGGCGGCTCTGTCGTCACTGGCTGCCGACCAACCGCCAATGCTCTGGTCATGCGACCCTATAAAACCGGAGGGGAACCACCATGCGATTCGATACACGCTTTTGCGCGCTTTTGTCTGGGGCCACGCTGACGCTGGCCCCATTGGCCCATGTCGCAGCGCAGACCGACAACGCCGCCACCACGCCCCAGGCCCGCGCAGCCCGCGCCGCAGTGCCCACCCCACCAGCTCCCAGCTTTGGCGGCCCGCGCGAGAAGCTGGTGGTGGCCATGCCCAAGACCTACGCCAAAAGCGAAACCATGCTGCTGTGGGGCGACTATTTCAACCACCTGGCACGCTGCGGCAACATCGATCTGCAGAACCTGCAGGGCGAATCGCTGGAGCGCAGCACCAACATCGACGTGCTGGCAGAAAAAGAACTCATCGATAGCCTGGTGGCTGGCAAGGCCCAGTTGGCCCAGGTGAACCCAGGCCTGGTGCCGCAGCTGGTGGCCGCAGGCCTGCCCACGCCGTTTGGGGTGCCGGGCAACAAGGCCAGTGGGCAGCGCAACTCGTACAAGCTGATCCTCATCTCGCGCGTGGACAGCCCTTTCACCAAGCCACAAGACCTGGTGGGCAAGAAGATTGCACACACCACGCCCACCTCCAACTCGGGCAACCTGGCACCGCGCGCGCTGTTCCCGGCCATCGGGCTGGTGCCGGACCAGAACTACGAGGTGGTGTTCTCCAACGGCCACGAGCGCTCGGTCACAGGCGTGATGCACGGTTTCTACCCCGCCGCAGCCGTGGCCAGCGATTTGTACCAACGCATGGTGGTCAAGGGCGATGTGAAGGGCTCCAGCATCCGCACGCTGTGGGAGAGCCCGCCTTTCATGACCGAGACCTGGACGATGGGCAAGGATGTCTCGCCCGAACTGCAGGCGCGCGTGAAGAAGTGCTCGTACAGCTACAGCTTCTCGCCCAAGCTGCGCCAGCTGCTGCCGGGCAATGACACCTTTTTGCCCATCAACTTCGAGCGCGACTTCGCCACCGTGATGGAGGTCTACAACAAGACCCAGAAGGCGCAGTCGTCCAAGGGCGCAGCCAAGTAAGCAAGCCTTTGCGTCGGCGGCGACCAGCCCTGTGGTCGCCGCATTGGTCTCAGCCGCCTGCGGCGGCCGACAGCCGCTCGCGCGTGTGGCGCGCCACATCCTTCACCCAGGGCTGGGCGGCCCAGTGGCGCTCGGCAAAGGCCTGTATCTGATCGGCATGCGACAGCGATGCGCCGATCACATCCAGCCCCTGCAGAAACATGCGCTGGTGCCGGTCGGACAGCACAAAACCCGCGCTATGCCCCGCGCTGCGCACCAGGCGCTGTTGCACATCGATCGTGAGCGCCAGCGGCCCCGGCTGGGCGGCGGCCTCGGCCATGAAGGCCTGCACGTCGTCTTCGGCCACCATGGCCAGCAACAGGCGGTTGTTGAGCGCGTTGGAGTAGAAAATCTCGCCAAAACTCGACGCCACCACGGCCTGGAAGCCGTATTGCTGCATGCCCCACACCGCATGCTCGCGGCTGGAGCCGCAGCCGTAGTTGGAGCCGGCAATGAGCACATCCACGCCAGCAAACGCGGGCTGGTTGAGCAAAAAATCCGGGCGCGGCTGGCCCGTGCCGTCAAAGCGCAGGTCGTAGAGCAGGCCCGGTGCCAGGCCCGACTTGTCGATGCCACGCA
This sequence comes from Acidovorax sp., assembly GCA_018780365.1. GTDB lineage: Bacteria > Pseudomonadota > Gammaproteobacteria > Burkholderiales > Burkholderiaceae_C > Acidovorax. The sequence continues at coordinate 18,884 of JADMJR010000144.1, forward strand.
GGAACTGCTTGGGCATGATCTGGTCGGTGTCGAGGTTGGGTGTGGCCAGCACGGCGGCGTGGCCGCTCAGCACGCGGTGGTCGGTGCGGTGGTGGTCGCGGGTCATGCGGCGGTCTCCAGGGTTCGGACATCGGTGATGCAGCCGGTGACGGCCGCTGCGGCGGCCATGGCCGGGCTCATCAGGTGGGTGATGGCGCCACGGCCCTGGCGGCCTTCAAAGTTGCGGTTGGTGGTGGAGGCGCAACGCTGGCCCGGGGCCAACACGTCGTCGTTCATCGCCAGGCACATGGAGCAGCCGGGCTGGCGCCATTCAAAGCCTGCGGCCACCAGGCGTGCGGCGATGCCTTCGGCCTCGGCCTGGGCCTTCACCGCGCCCGAGCCGGGCACCACCATGGCGCGCACGCCGTGGGCCACGCGGCGGTGGCCCACGATGCGGCCCACCTCGCGCAAATCCTCGATGCGGGCGTTGGTGCACGAGCCGATGAACACATGCTGCACGGGCACACCCGCCAGCGGTTGGCCAGCGGACAGGGCCGTATAGCGCAGGGCCTGCTCGGCGCTGCTGCGCTGCACGGCGTCACCCATGTCGTCGGGCCGGGGCACGGTGGTGTTGATGGCCATGGCCTGGTCGGGGCTGGTGCCCCAGGTGACAAAAGGGGCGACGGCGCTGGCATCGAACACATGCTCCACGTCGAACGCGGCGCCGTCATCGCTGTACAGCGTGGCCCAGTGGGCCAGGGCCTGCGTGCGCAGGTCGCCGGTGATGTCGGGGGCCTTGGCCAGCACGTAGGCGATGGCGGTGGCGTCGGGGACGATCAGCGCGCCGCGCGCACCCGCTTCCACCGCCATGTTGCACAGCGTAAAGCGCGCCTCCACCGACAGCGCGCTGATGGCGCTGCCGCAGAACTCCACCACATAGCCGCGTGCGCCCTGCGCGCCGATGCGGCTGATGACCATGAGGATCAAGTCCTTGGCCGTGGTGCCCAGGGGCAGCGCGCCGTCCACGCGGATGCGCATGTTCTGCGCGAGCCGGTACACCAGGGTTTGGGTGGCCAGCACGTGTTCGACCTCGGACGTGCCGATGCCGAAACCCAGCGCGCCCAAAGCGCCATAGGTGGTGGTGTGGCTGTCGCCGCAGATGATGACCATGCCCGGGCGCACCATGCCGTGCTCGGGGGCGATCACGTGCTCGATGCCCTGCAGCGGGTCGTTGGTGTCGAACAGCGGGATGCCGTGGCGCTCGCAGTTGGCCTTGAGGTTGCGGGCTTGCAAGGCCGAGGGCGGGTCTTGGATGACACGGTGGCGCACCGGGTGTGTGGGGATGATGTGGCTGACCACCGCCACGTTCTGTCCTGGCATGGGCACACCGCGCCCGGCCTCGTGCAGGCCCGCGAAGGCCTGGGGGCTGGTGTATTCGTTCATCAGGTGCAGATCGCAAAACAGCAGCACGTTCTGTTCGTCGAGCGCGGCCACGGTGTGTGATGCGACCAGCTTCTGGTACAGGGTCTGGGGGAGATGGTTCATGCGTCGTTCTCCAGCAAAAAGGGCAAGGCCGCCGCCAGCAGGGCGTCGGGCGCCTCTTCGGCGATGTAGTGGCCACAGGGCAAGGGGTGGCCCCGCACGTTGGCCGCCACACGCTGCCATTCGGCCAGGGGATCAAAACACTGGTGCACCACGCCCAACGCGCCCCACAGGGCCAGCAGCGGCATGGGCAACTGGCGCCCCGCATCGCGGTCGGCCCGGTCGTGCACCAGGTCGATGCCGGCGGCGGCGCGGTAGTCTTCGCAGATGCCGTGGGCGGTGCCCGGCAGGCCCAGGCAGCGCACGTACTCGGCCAGGGCCCGCGCATCGAACGGCGCCAGGCCCGCGCTGCGTCGGCCCATCACATCGCGCACGTAGGCAGCGGGGTCGGCCTCGATCAGCCGCTCAGGCAGTGGCGCGGGCTGGATCAGAAAGAACCAGTGCCAGTAGGCGCGCGCAAAGGCGGTGTTGGCCTGCTCGTACATGGCCAGCGTGGGCGCGATGTCGAGCAGCACCAGGCGCGACACGGCCGTGGGGTGGTCGGCCGCCAGGCGGTGCGCCACACGTGCGCCCCGGTCGTGGGCCAGCACGGCAAAGCGCGGGTGGCCCAGGTGCTGCATCACGGCGAGCATGTCGGCGGCCATGGTGCGTTTGCTGTAAAGCGCATGCCCCGCGTCCCCGGCGGGTTTGGCAGAGTCGCCGTAGCCCCGCAGATCTGCCAGCACCAGCGTGAAATGCTGCGCCAGCGTGGGCGCCACCTTGTGCCAGATGGCACTGGTTTGCGGATGGCCGTGCAACAGCAGCAGCGGTGGGCCACTGCCACCCACCAGGGTGTGGATGTGCTGGCCGTCGGGTGTGGCGATGCGGTGTGGCGCAAAGCCGGGGAACAAGGGAGAGGGGGTCATGGGGGTCGGAGGGTCGTTCTGCAACACGGTGGTGGGCGGCGCGTCACTCGGCGGTGATGCCGCGCTCCTTGATGAGCTGGGCCCAGCGGGGCATTTCGGCTTCCAGCCGGGCACGCGCCTGTTCGGGGGTAGAGGGCGTGGGGTCAAAACCGTCGCGCACCATCCGCTCTTTGACCGGTGCCGCAGCCAACGCCTGGTTGAGCGTGGCGTTGAGCCGTTCGATGAGGGGCCTGGGCGTATGGGCTGGAGCGAAAACAATGAACCAGGTTTCAAACGCATAACCGGGCACACCGGCCTCTGCGATGGTGGGCACATCGGGCATCAATGCCGAGCGCTGGGGCCCGGTGACGCCCAGCGCGCGCAGCTTGCCCGCCTGCACATGCGGCTGCGCCGCCGACAGCACCGGAAAGCTCAGCGCCACCTGGCCCGACATGGTGTCGATGAGCGCTGGGCCGCCCCCCCGGTATGGGATGTGCACGATGGGTGTGCCCGCCACGGCCTTGAAGAGCTCTGCCGACATGTGGAAGGTGCTGCCCGCCCCCGCCGATCCATACGAGTACCGGCCGGGCTGTGCCTTGAGCAGGGCGACCAGCTCCTTGATGTTTTTGGCGGGCAGGCTGTTGCTGACCACCAGCACATGCTGCGAGCTGGCCACGAGGCCGATGGGCGCCAGGTCCTTCAGGGCGTCGTAGGGCATCTTGGGCGTGAGCCCGGGGTTGATGGCCAGCGACACCGTTTGCAGGCCAATGGTGTAGCCATCGGGGGCGGCCTTGGCCACCAGGTCCACGCCGATGTTGCCGCCCGCACCACCTTTGTTCTCGATGAACAGCGAACCACCCAGCGCCTTGCCCCACTCGTCCGCCACCAGGCGCGCGGCAATGTCGGCGCTGCCACCGGGTGCATAGGGCACCACCAGTTTGATGGCCTTGGCCGGGTAGGCCTGGGCGAGCGCGTCCGTGGCGGTGAGCAAGGCCAGCGTGGCGGCGGCCGCCGCGCGCCACGCCACGGCGGGCCAGGCGTCAACGGGAGAAAAGGGGTTCATGGGGTTGTCTCCTGCAGTGGGTTCTTGTGTTCTGTCGCAGGCAAATCTTATGAGTGAGTCAAACAAACATAAAGTCATTCAAAATTACTTCATTCATAAATCAAAAGCACGAATAAACCATGGATGGCTTTTCAGACCTGCGCTTTTTTGCCCTGCTGATGAAAGAGGGCAGCCTGGCCGCCGCCGCGCAGCAGATGGGCATCACGCCACCGGCGGCAAGCCGGCGCCTGGCCCAGCTGGAGCACCGCCTGGGCGTGCGGCTTTTGCACCGCACCACCCGGCGCATGAGCCTGACCCCGGAGGGCGAAACCTACCTGCTCGATGGCGCCCGCGTCCTCTCGGACCTGGAAGCACTGGAGCGCACGGTGGCGGGCGCGCGCAGCTCGCCGCGCGGGCTCATCAAACTGGCCGCCACGCTGGGTTTTGGCCGCACACACATCGCACCGGCCCTGTCGGCCTTTGCGCGCGCCTACCCCGAGGTGGAGGTACAGCTGCACCTGACCGACCGCCCCGTGAACCTGGTGGAGCAAGGCTTTGACGCCGCCGTGCGCTTTGGCGACCTGCCCGACTCGCGCCTCACCGCGCGCCGATTGCTGGCCAACCAGCGCGTGTTGTGCGCGTCACCGGCCTACCTGGCCCAGGCGGGCGAGCCCACCCAGCCCGCCGACCTGCTGGCCCACCAGTGCATCGTGATCCGCGAAAGCGACGAAACCTATGGCACCTGGCACCTGCACCAGGGCGAGCGGCAAGAGACCCTGAAGGTGCGCGGCATGCTCAGCACCAACGATGGCGCAGCCGCCACCACCTGGGCTCTGGAAGGCCACGGCGTGTTGATGAGGTCCGAATGGGATGTGGCGGCCCACCTGGCCACTGGCCACCTGCAGCGGGTGCTGCCCACCTGGGCGCTGCCTGCGGCGGATGTGGCACTGGTGTACCCCACCAAAAGCGACCTGTCGGCCAAGACGCGGGCACTGGCGGATTTTTTGCGGGACTGGTTTGCACAGGGCACCATGGCCACACCACACGCGGCAAACAGTGCACGCCGCCCCCCCGGCCTGGGCGAGCGTGTTGGCAGCTTGGCCTGAGCGCTGGCCCAAACCAAGCCCCCGGCAGCGCAAATGCTACATTTTCAATAGCAAACAACACCCTTGCAACGGGCGCCAGAGGCTTTTTTAACCAACAAAATCAGCCCCCATCACGCCTCTTGCAGCAAGGTGACGGCGGCAAAGGGCATGTGGTGCATCAACTCGCGCAACACCAGCAGCCTGGCCGCAAAGGCAGGATTGGCGGGCAGCCCTTCGTGCGCAGCGGGGCGGCCTTGTGCCACCGCCGCAAGCCGGTTGAACAGGCGCTCCATGGCCTCCAGAGACAGCACCCGGACAGGCGCCGGCGAGATGCCCGCCAGGGTGGCGATCTCGTGCAGTGCGGGGTCGGTGGAAAACAGCAGGGCCGTGGTCCCTTCGGGCACCCACTGGCGGTGGCGCACATGGGCTGCGTAGACCTCGTCTTCCACCGAGGCGATGGCGGTCTCCAGCTCCAGCGGTGTGGGCAGGCTGCTGCGAAAGAACCCACGGGCTGTCTTCTGCGGGCCCAGGGCCAGCGTCAGCACCACCGAGGGCCATGCGGGCTCCTGCCCGGTGGCCAGCAGGCAGTGCTCGGGGGCCATGTGCAGGGCCGTGATCCATTGGCCAGGCGCTGCCTGACCATGCGCCTGGCGGTAGAGCTCTGCAATATCAACGTCTGGGGTTTCGTCGGCCCCCGCAGGCAGGGGCGGCGTTGCGGGCGGCGAGGCCGGGGGCTGGGCGGGCGTGGATTCAGACATGGTGCTTGTGGCCAAGGGTGCCCTGCGGGGGCACAGGGGGTGGAAGCATCTTTCCACGGCCAACAGGGCTTGCGCAACCGCAGGCCGTCAGGCCATCATGGGCCCTTTACCCCACCACACCCGGGCCACTGGCCGCTGCCACGAGCCGCTGGGTGTAGGGATGCTGCGGCGCGTCCAGCACCGCGTTCACGCTGCCACTTTCAAGCACGGCGCCGTCCTTCATCACCAGCACCTCATGCGCCATGGCGCGGATCACATCCACGTCGTGGGTGATGAGCAGGTAGCTCAGGCCCTTTTCTTTTTGCAGGCGCTGCAGCAGGCCCAGCACCTGCTGCTGGATGGTCACGTCCAGGGCACTGGTGGGCTCGTCGAGCACCAGCACCTGGGGCTGCACGATCAGGGCCCGGGCAATGGCCAGGCGCTGGCGCTGGCCGCCCGAGAATTCATGCGGGTAACGCTCCAGCAGGCGGGGGTACTGCGCCTCGGCCAGGCCCACCTCCTCCAGCGCCGCCGCCACGCGTGCGCGGCGCTGAACGACGGTCTGCGTGGGTTCATGCACCTTGAGGCCTTCACCCACGATCTCTTCGACCGTGAGGCGCGGGGACAAGGACGAGAACGGATCTTGAAACACCACCTGCACCCGGCGGCGCAGCTGCTGGTTGGCCGGTGTGTTGCGCATGGCGGGCTGCTGCCATGCCTGCCCACCCACCTGCAATTCGCCCGCGCAAGGCAGCAGGCCCAGGATGGCCTGCGCCAGCGTGGATTTGCCCGAGCCGGATTCGCCCACCACACCCAGCGTCTGGCCCGGCAATAGCTGCAGGTGGGCCCCTTGCACGGCCACGAACTCGCCCCGCTTGAACCAGCCTCGGATACCCGGCAGGGGGGTGGGATACACCACGCGCAGGTCCTGCGCCTGTACCACCGGGGCGGTGCCTGCGGGAGGGTCGGCCTCCACCACATCGCGGCGGGGCTGGCTGGCGATCAGGCGGCGGGTGTAGGCATGCTGGGGCGCAGCAAACACCTCGGCCACGGGGCCTTGCTCCACCAGCACGCCCTGCTCCATCACGGCCACGCGGTCGGCAAAGCGGCGCACGAGGTTCAGGTCGTGGGTGATCAGCAGCACCGCCATGCCGTTTTGGCGCTGCAGGTCGCTGAGCAAATCCAGGATCTGGCCGCGCAAGGTCACATCCAGCGCGGTGGTGGGTTCATCGGCCAGCAGCAGCTTCGGCGCGCTGGCCAGGGCCATGGCAATCATCGCGCGCTGGCGCTGGCCGCCCGAGAGTTGGTGCGGGAAGCTGTTGGCACGGCGCGCAGGCTCGGGGATGCCGGTCTGGGCCAGCAGCTCGATGGCGGCCTGCGCGCACTGGGCGCCGGTCAGGCCTTTTTTCAGCTGCAGGATTTCGGCGATCTGCAGGCCAATGGTCATCAGTGGGTTGAGCGCGGTCATGGGCTCCTGGAACACCATGGCGATGTCGCCACCGCGCACGCCGCGCATCTCGCGCTCGGTCAACGCCAGCAGGTCTCCACGCCCCAGCAGCAGCGCTTGGCCGGTGATGGCAGCATCGCCCGCCAGCCGCAGCAGGCCCAGCGCCGTGATGGTTTTGCCCGAGCCGGACTCACCCACCAGCGCCAGTTTTTCGCCCGCGGCAATGCTGAAGTTGACGCCCCGCACCACCTCTTTGGCGCCAAAGCGAACGTGGAGGTCCTGAACCTGCAACAAAGGGGTCATGGCCGAAGGGGTCACTGGTCGGCCTTTCGGGGGTCCAGGGCGTCGCGCAGCGCGTCGCCCATAAAGGTCAGCAGCAACAAGGTGGTGACCAGCACCGCAAAGGTGGACAGCGAAATCCACCACGCGTCGATGCTGTTCTTGCCCTGGTTCAGCAGTTCACCCAGCGAGGGCGTGCCGGGCGGAACGCCCAGACCCAGAAAATCGAGCGAGGTCAGCGCCAGGATGGCCCCGCTCATGCGGAACGGCAAAAAGGTGACCACGGGCGTCAGGCTGTTGGGCAGGATGTGGCGCCAGATGATCTGGCTGTTGCCCACCCCCAGGGCCCGCGCGGCCTTCACGTAGTCGAGCTGGCGGTTGCGCAGAAACTCGGCGCGCACATAGTCTGACAAGCCCATCCAGCCAAACAGTGACAGCAGGATGAGCAGCAGCGCAATGCTGGGCGCAAACACGGCGCTGAAGATGATGAGCAGGTACAGCTCGGGCATGGAGCCCCAGATCTCGATGAAGCGCTGGAAGGCCAGGTCGGTCTTGCCCCCAAAGAAGCCCTGGATGGCGCCGGTGACCATGCCCAGCAACACACCCGTGACCGTGAGCGCCAGGCCAAACAGCACGCTCACGCGAAAGCCGTAGAGCAACTGCGCCAGCAGGTCACGCCCCCTATCGTCCGTTCCCAGCCAGTTGTCGGCCGTGGGCGCCGAGGGGTTGGGCGCCTTGGCAAAGTAGTTGAGCGTGTTGGGGCCATAGGGGTTCAGTGTGTACAGCGCCCAATTGCTGCCCGTATTCAGCCGCTCCTTGATGAACGGGTCGAGGTAGTCCGTGGGGGTCTCGAAGTCCCCGCCAAACGTCTTTTCGGGGTAGTCCTTCAGCATGGGGAAGTAGGTCTGCCCCTCGTAGCGCACGACGAGCGGCTTGTCGTTGCTGACCAGTTCGGCACACAGGCTGACCAGCACCAGCGTGCAGAAAATCAGCAGGCTCCAGTACCCCAGGCGGTTGCGCTTGAAGCGCAGCCAGGCACGGCGGGCGGGAGACAGCGAAGGCGATGCGGAAGCAGAACTCATCAGGGCCATGGACTCGTTCGGGCTAGTCAAACTTCACGCGCGGGTCGACCCACACATAACAAAGGTCGCTGATGAGCTTGGTCACCAGCCCGATCAGCGTGAACAGGTACAGCGTGCCCAGCACCACCGGGTAGTCACGGCGGATCACGCTCTCATAACTGAGCAGGCCCAGGCCATCGAGCGAAAACAGGGTTTCGATGAGCAGAGAGCCCGCAAAGAAAGCGCCGATGAACGCGGCCGGAAAGCCGGTGACGATGGGGATGAGCGCATTGCGGAACACATGTTTCCAGAGCACCTGCCGCTCACTGAGCCCCTTGGCCCGCGCCGTGAGCACATACTGCTTGCGGATCTCTTCGAGGAACGCGTTCTTGGTCAACATGGCCGTCACGGCAAAACTGCCCAGCACCATGGCCGTGACGGGCAGCGTGATGTGCCACAGGTAGTCCACGATGCGCGCGCCCCAGGACAGCTGCTCCCAGTTGGCCGAGGTGAGCCCCCGCAGCGGGAACCATTGCAGCTGGCCGCCGAAGATCACGAGCAGCGCCACGCCAAGCACAAAGCCGGGGATGGCGTAGCCGACGAGGATGAGCAAGGTGGTGACATGATCGAAGCGAGAACCTGCGCGCACGGCCTTGGCCACCCCCAGCGGAACAGCCACCAGGTAGCTGATGAAGAATGCCCACAGCCCCAGGGAAATGGATACAGGGAGTTTTTCCTTGACGAGCTGCCACACCGATTTGTGCTGATAAAAACTGCTGCCCAGGTCAAACTTGGCGTAGGCCTTGAGCATGTCCCAGAAACGCTCACTGGCTGATTTGTCGAAACCGTAGAGCTTGCGGATCTCTGCCAGTTGATCGGGGCTCAGCCCTTGCGCGCCCCGGTACCCGATTCCTGTGGTGCTCCCTGCACTGGCCGACGACTCGCCGCCGCTGCTGCGATTCTGCAGTTGCCCCACCATCTGCTCCACGGGCCCTCCTGGCACGAACTGGGTCACTGCAAAGCTCAGCAGCAGCACGCCAAACAAGGTGGGAATCATCAGCGCGATGCGCTTGAGCAGGTAACTGAGCATTGCGACAGCCTTGATTCAATTCTGGGGAGCCGCAGACCACCATGTGGTCAGCACCCAGTTCTGTATGCCGTAATACTTGGGAGGGGCCTTTGGCCTCTGAAACGCCCGGCCCTTGAAGGCCAGCCGGTAAGCAGGCGAGTACCAGTTGGGCACGGCGTAGTAGCCATGCCCCAGCACGCGGTCGAGGGCGCGAGCGGCACCACGCAGCCGGGCATAACTGGTGGCGCGCTCGATCTCTTCAATGAGCTTGTCCACCGCCTTGTCGCGCACCCCCCAGAGGTTCAGATTACCCTGCCTGTCCGCCGACTCCGACCCATAGACATCTTTCAGGCTGCCGCCAGGAATGGAGGACGACCCATAGGCCACGCTGGTCATGTCGAAATCAAATGCATCGAGACGCTCCTTGGCCAGCGCGAAATCCACGATCCTGAAGCGCAAGCTGATGCCCAGCTTTCCCAGGCTCTTCTGATAGGGCGTCAGTACGCGCTGCAGCGAAGAGTTGTCGAACAGCATCTCGATGACCATGGGCTCGCCCTTGGCGTTGCGCATGGCGCCGTCGCGGAAGTCCCAGCCCGCTTGCGAGAGCAGCTCACGCGCTTTCAGCAGGTTGGCCCGCAGGCTGCTGGGCGACGCCGTCGAACCGGGCAACGCGGCTTCGCCAAAAACCTCCGGTGGCAACACAGAGCGCAAGGGCTCCAAGAACTCCAATTCGTCCTCGCCCGGTGTGCCCGATGCCATGAACTCCTTGGCCGAAAAATGCGAAGGGATGCGGGCATAAGAGTCATAGAACAGTTGCCTGTTCAACCACTCGAAATCCAGGGCCAGCCCGAGGGCCTGGCGCACGCGCACATCCTTGAACATGGGCTTGCGCGTGTTAAATACGTAACCTTGGTAGGCGCCCGGAAACTCGTTCGGGAATTCCTCTTTCGTCAGCTCGCCACTGCGAAACTTCGGACCGTAGTACTGGCGGGCCCAGCGACGCGCGATGTTCTCCTCCAGCATGTCGAACTCGCCCGCCTTGAACGCCTCCAGACGCACCGTGTCATCCAGGTAGATCTTGTAGGTGACCCGGTCAAAGTTGAAGGCCCCGCGGTGCACCCCCAGTTGGCTGCCCCAATAGTCCTTGCGGCGCACATAAGTGATGTTCTTACCAAAATCGACCTCGCCAATCGCATACGGTCCACTGGCGATGGGCTGGTCCGTGATGATCTTGTCGAAAGGCTTGCCCGCACCCCATTTGTGGCTGAACACCATCACACTGCCCGCCACCAACGGCATGTGCTTTTCCGAATTTTTGAAGGTGAAGCGCACGGTGCGTTCACCCAGCACCACACAACTCTCGATGTCCTCCAGCAACACCCGCTGACGCGGCGAGGCGAGCTTGGAAGTCACCATGTCGAAAGAATGCTTCACATCCTTGGCCAGCACCGGGTCGCCATTGCTGAACCGGGCCTCGGGGTGCAGCTTGAAGACCACGGATTTCCGGTCAGCCGCCACTTCGATGTCCTGGGCCAGCAGGCCATAGGCCGCAGCGGGCTCGTCTGCGCTGCCCGTCATCAGGGTTTCAAACACCAGGCTCGTGTTCTTGCCCTCGTTGTGCAGGCCGGGCGGATGCTCGCCCTTAAGGGTGAAGGGGTTGTACTTGTCGAAATTGGTGGCCCGCGAGTTCGGCACCAGGGTGATGGAGCCGCCCTTGGGCGCCTGGGGATTGACGTAGTCGAAATGGGCAAACCCAGGCGGGTACTTGAGGTCGCCCCACAACGCATAGCCATGTACAGCCCAGACTGGGGCAGCGCACACCAATAGCAAAAAAGTCAGCCAAAACCGCATGCGACAATTCTGCACTACGTTCGCCGGGCCCCGCTGCAGATCGCGCATATCCACATGCGCCAGCCTGCCCGCCGACATTTCGCCATTCCAAAAGGAGATTGAACATGGGTTTTCTGACCGGCAAGAAGCTGCTCATCACGGGTGTTTTGTCCAACCGCTCCATCGCTTATGGCATTGCCAAGGCCTGCCATGCGCAGGGTGCCGAGCTGGCTTTCAGCTACGTGGGCGACCGTTTCAAGGACCGCATCACCGACTTTGCCGCTGAGTTCGACTCCAAGCTGATCTTCGACTGCGACGTCGGCAGCGACGAGCAGATCGACCGCATGTTTGCCGACCTGGCCCAGGTGTGGCCCCAATTCGACGGCTTTGTGCACAGCATTGGCTTTGCCCCCCGCGAGGCGATTGCCGGCAACTTCCTCGAAGGCCTGTCGCGTGAGGGGTTTCGCATTGCGCACGACATCAGCGCCTACAGCTTTCCGGCCATGGCCAAGGCGGCCCTGCCCTACCTGAACGACAAGTCGTCGCTGATCACGCTGAGCTACCTGGGCGCGCTGCGCTCCATCCCCAACTACAACACCATGGGCCTGGCCAAGGCCAGCCTGGAGGCATCCGTGCGCTACCTGGCCGAAGCCGTGGGCCGCACCGAAGACGGCCGCAGCATCCGCGCCAACGGCATCAGCGCGGGCCCCATCAAGACGCTGGCCGCCAGCGGCATCAAGGACTTCGGCAAGCTGCTCAGCCGCGTGGCCGATGCATCGCCCCTGCGCCGCAACGTGACGATCGAGGACGTTGGCAATGTGGCAGCCTTCCTGCTGTCCGACCTGGCCTCGGGCATGACGGCCGAAATCACCTATGTGGACGGCGGCTTTAGCCAGACGGCGGGCCTGTCTGCTGACCAGGTCTGAGCGCACCACCCCTCGGACACACTGCGGACCACACCGAAGTATTGAACAAAATGGCTGCTACCGCGCGTCCACCATGCGCAAACAGCTATATTTTCAATAGCAAACTAACCCGTAGGCATTGGCTGGGCCTGGGGGTGCTGGGCCTGCTGCCCGCCGCCATGGCAGTGCACGCGGCGGATGCCCCCGCCTTGCTGCTGGCCAATGTGTACCGCCCCGGCATGCCGCTGGCCGACTACTGGGTGAGCGAGAAGTACGATGGTGTGCGTGGCTACTGGGACGGCCAGACGCTGCGCACCCGGGGTGGCGAAACGGTGGCGGCACCGGCATGGTTCACCGCAGGCTGGCCGAGCACCCCCATGGATGGCGAGTTGTGGGCAGGGCGCGGGCGTTTTGCGCATGCGCAATCTGCCACCCGCCAGCAGCAACCCGATGACGCTGGGTGGCGGCAGATGCGCTTCATGGTGTTTGACCTGCCCACGCAAGGTGGCCCGTTTGATGAGCGCCTGCCCGCCCTGAAAGCCCTGGTCACCCAAATCCACCAGCCCTGGGTACAGGCCGTGCCGCAGCAGCGCGTGGCCACCGACGCCGCCTTGCAGGCCCTGCTGCAGCGCACCGTGCGCGCTGGTGGCGAGGGGCTGATGCTGCACAAAGGCAGCTCGCTGTACCGCTCGGGCCGCAGCGACGACCTCATCAAGCTCAAGACCCACGAAGACACCGAGGCCCTGGTGGTGGGCCACCTGCCGGGCAAAGGCAAACATGCCGGGCGGCTGGGCGCGCTGCTGGTGGAGATGCCCTCGGGCCAGCGCTTCAAGCTGGGTGCGGGGCTGACAGACGCCGACCGCGCCGATCCGCCGCCCATCGGCAGCTGGGTGACCTACCGCTATCGCGGCACACACGACGGCGGCCTGCCGCGTTTTGCGAGTTTTGTGCGGGTGCGGCTGGACAGGCCTGCCGCCACCGCCACCGCAGTACCTGCCCGTTAAGCTATTAAAAAAATAGCTGCCAGCGCTTGATGGACGCGCGCTGGCAGCCTTTTTTATCTAAATTTCCGAGCCCCCAAGGGGCCCTGGCCGCAGCAGGGCCAGGGAGCGGAGGTCAGGACTTGGCGACGCAGTCCGCATAGAAGCGCACTTGGCCGTTTTCATCCTCCACCTCCACCAGGCCGTGGATGTCGGTCTCGAAGCCCGGGCACAGCTTGGCGAATTCGCGCGCGAACTTGAGGTAGTCCACGATCTTCTTGTTGAACACCTCGCCGGGGATCAGCAGCGGGATGCCCGGTGGGTACGGCGTGACCAGGCCCACGGTGATGCGGCCTTCCAGGTGGTCGATCTCGACACGCTCGGTGGTGCGGTGCGCAATGTGCGCATAGGCGTCCGAGGGCTTCATGGCGGGCGTGAGGTCCGAGAGGTACATCTCCGTCGTGAGGCGTGCGATGTCGTACTGGGCGTACATCTGGTGCACGTGCTGGCACAGGTCCTTGAGGCCCATGCGCTCGTAGCGCTTGTGCTGCTGGCAGAACTCGGGAAGGATGCGCCACATGGGCTGGTTCTTCTCGTAGTCGTCCTTGAACTGCTGCAGCGCCGTCAGCAGCGTGTTCCAGCGGCCCTTGGTGATGCCGATGGTGAACATGATGAAGAAGCTGTACAGGCCGGTCTTCTCCACCACCACACCGTGCTCGGCGAGGTACTTGGTGACGATGGACGCGGGGATGCCGGTCTTGTCAAACTTGCCGTCCAGGTTCAGGCCCGGAGTGACGATGGTGGACTTGATCGGGTCCAGCATGTTGAAGCCGTCCGCCAGTTGGCCAAAACCGTGCCACTTGCTGCCGTTCTTCTTGCCCTTGCCATCGCTGCGGATGATCCAGTCCTCAGCGCGGCCCAGGCCTTCGTCCACCAGCTTGTCGGGGCCCCAGACCTTGAACCACCAATCGTTCTTGCCAAAGTCGTCTTCCACCTGGCGCATGGCACGGCGGAAGTCCAGCGCTTCGAGCAGGCTTTCCTCCACCAGTGCGGTGCCACCGGGCGGCTCCATCATCGCGGCGGCCACGTCGCAGCTGGCGATGATGCTGTACTGCGGGCTGGTGCTGGTGTGCATCAGGTAGGCCTCGTTGAAGAGGTGGCGATCCAGCTTGGTGGTCTGCGAATCCTGCACCAGCACATGGCTGGCCTGGCTGATGCCGGCCAGCAGCTTGTGGATGGACTGCGTCGCGTACGTCACGGAATGCTTGGGGCGCGTGCGCTTCTTGCCCATGGCGTGGTAGCTGCCATAAAACGGGTGGAAAGCCGCGTGGGGCAACCAGGCCTCGTCAAAGTGCAGGTTGTCCACGTAGCCATCGAGCATGCCCTTGATGGTTTCGGTGTTGTAGAGCACGCCGTCGTAGGTGGACTGCGTGAGCGTGAGCACGCGGGGCTTGACCTTCTTCGCGTCCACGCCCTTGAGCAGCGGGTTGGCCTTGATCTTGGCCTGGATGGCGGCAGGCTCGAACTCGCTTTGCGGGATGGGCCCGATGATGCCGAAGTGGTTGCGCGTGGGCTTCATGAACACCGGGATGGCCCCGGTCATGATGATGCTGTGCAGGATGGACTTGTGGCAGTTGCGGTCCACCACCACCACGTCGCCCGGCGCCACCGTGTGGTGCCACACCATCTTGTTCGATGTGGACGTGCCGTTGGTCACGAAGAAGCAGTGGTCGGCATTGAAGATGCGTGCAGCGTTGCGCTCGCTCTCGCCGATGGCGCCGTTGTGGTCCAGCAGCTGGCCCAGTTCTTCTACCGCATTGCACACGTCGGCGCGCAGCATGTTCTCGCCGTAGAACTGATGGTACATCTGGCCCACGGGACTCTTCAAAAAGGCCACGCCACCCGAGTGGCCGGGGCAGTGCCAGCTGTACGAGCCGTCTTCGGCGTAGTCGAGCAGCGCCTTGAAGAACGGCGGCTGCACGCTCTCCAGGTAGCTCTTGGCCTCGCGGATGATGTGGCGCGCCACAAATTCGGGGGTGTCCTCGAACATGTGGATGAAGCCATGCAGCTCGCGCAGGATGTCGTTGGGCAGGTGGCGGCTGGTCTTGGTCTCGCCGTGCACATAGATCGGCACTTCGGTGTTCTTGCGGCGCACCTCGCCAATGAAGTTGCGCAGGCTCAAAACGATGGGATCAAGCCCATCCCCGCCCGAGAACTCTTCATCGTCGATCGACAGGATGAACGCGCTGGCGCGGCTTTGCTGCTGCGCAAATTGCGACAGATCACCGTAGCTGGTGACACCAACCACCTCGAAGCCCTCGGCCTCGATGGCCTGCGCCAGCGCACGGATGCCAAGACCCGAGGTGTTCTCGGAACGATAGTCTTCATCGATGATGATGATGGGAAAGCGAA
>JADMJR010000145.1 GCA_018780365.1 Acidovorax sp.
CCCAGCCATCGGCCACAAACTTTTCTTCGGCCACCTGGTCGTGCACAAACAGCACATCCGCATCGCCCCGGCGCGCCATGTCCAGGGCCTGGCCGGTGCCCAGCGCCACCACCTTGGTATCGAGCCCGCTGGCCTTCTTGAACTCGGGCAGCAGGTACCCAAACAGGCCCGACTGCTCGGTGGACGTGGTGGATGCCATGGTGATGCTCTGCGCAAACACGGGCCCTGATGCTATAAATAATATAGCAATAAGTGCTTTAGCAGAAGGCGCCAGGGGCTTAAAAAGCTTGACATTTTTCATACCAGTTCTCCTTTGACAAACAGACGGGCGGCCTCGGGCAAAGGGCCGTTGAAGAAGTCGTGCACGGGCAGGTCAGCCACCAGGCGGCCGTGTTCCATGTAGACCACGCGGCTGGCCAGGCGCTTGACCTGGCCCAGGTTGTGGCTGCTGAACACCATGGTCACCGGGTGCGCCGGGCCGGCCGATCCATGGCTGGCCGCAAAGTCGGCCATGAGCGTCTCCACTTCGCGTTTGGCATGGGGGTCGAGGCTGGCGGTGGGTTCGTCCAGCAGCAGCACATCGGGCCGCAGAGCCCAGGCGCGGGCCAGGGCCACACGCTGCTGCTGGCCGCCCGACAGCGTGCGGGCGTTCTGCGCGGCAATGTCCTGCAGCCCCACACGCTGCAGCGCTGTGAGGGCCTTGAGCCGCGCGTCACGCCAGCGCGTACCGCGCAGCCACAGGGCCAGCGCCACGTTGTTCAGTGCGCTGGTGCGCAGCATGTGCGGGCGCTGGAACAGCATGGCCTGGCGCAGCGTGGCATCACACTGCAGGCCGCCACCGCTGGCGTCGGCCAGGCCATTGAGCACACGCAGCAACGTGCTTTTTCCGCTGCCGTTGGCGCCCACCAGCGCCACACGTTCGCCGGGGGTGATACGCAGCGTGACCTGCTCCAGCGCCAACACGCGGCCATAACGCACGCTCACCTGGCGCAGATCGATCCAGGGGTTTTCCGAAAACGCACTCATGCCGCCACCCCCACAGGGGTGCTGGACGCCGAGCCATCCACGCGCTCGCGCCAGCGGCGCACCAGGGCGATCAGCACATTGAGCGCCAACACCACCGCCAGCAGGATGATGCCCAGCGCCAGCGCCAGGGGCAGGTCGCCCTTGCTGGTCTCCAGCGCAATGGCGGTGGTCATCACGCGCGTGAAGCCGTCGATGTTGCCGCCCACGATCATCACCGCGCCCACCTCGGAGATTGCGCGGCCAAACGCTGCCAGCAGCACCGTCAGCAGGGCATAACGCTCGTCCCAGGCCAGCAGCAGGCTGCGCAGCAGCGGGCCAGCGCCCATGGAGCGCAGCTGCTCACCATGCGCACGCTCGGTGTCTTCCACCACCTGGCGTGTGAGCGCCGTGACCACCGGCAGCACCAGGATGGCCTGCGCCAGCACCATGGCCTTGAAGCTGAACAGCCAACCCAACGAACCCAGCGGCCCGCTGCGCGAAAGCACCAGGTACACCACCAGCCCCACCACCACCGACGGCACCGCCAGCAAGGTGTTGAGCACCGCCAGCGCCGCACCGCGCCCGGCAAAGCGGGCGACCCCGAGCCAGGCGCCCAGCACCAGGCCCACGCCGCAGGCAATCAGGCAGGCGGTAGCGCTGACAGACAGGGAACGGCCCACGATGGTCCACAGGACGGGGTCGGACGAGAGGGTGAGTTGCAGCGCTGTGCCCGCGCTTTCGGTGAGTGTGGACATGGCCAGATGATCGGTTTGGGCTATCGTAGGCACCCAACCAATATCCAGCGATATGAAATCCCGTGCATAGGGTCCAACTTCACTACACCCTCAGCAGGGACGCAGGCACTGCGCTCATCCGCAACCCGCTGCCCGAGCTGCTGCAGGCCGTGGCCGAGCGCGGCTCCATCTCGGGCGCTGCCCGCGCACTGGACCTGTCCTACCGCCATGTCTGGGGTGCCCTCAAGCGCTGGGAAGACCAGCTCGGCGGCGAGCTGATCATCTGGGGCAAGGGCCAGTCGGCACAGCTCAGCGAGTTCGGCAGCAAACTGCTGTGGGCCGAACGCCAGGCCCAGGCGCGGCTGGCGCCGCAAATTGCCGCACTGCACGCTGACCTGGAGCGCGCGTTTGCCGTGGCCTTCGATGCCAACGCCCATGTGCTCACCATGTATGCCAGCCACGACGACGCCCTGGTGGCGCTGCGCACACATGCGGCTACGCAGGCAGATGCAGGCGCGCTGCACCTGGACATCCGCTTCACCGGCAGCGTGGACGCGATCCGCGCGCTGAACGAGGGCCGCTGCACGCTGGCGGGCTTCCACACGGTGGAGCAACCCGTCGCCGACTCCTTGACCGCGCGCACCTACAAGCCGCTGCTGCAGCCCGGGCTGCACAAGATCATTGGCTTTGCCCAACGCACGCAGGGCCTCATCGTGGCACCGGGCAACCCGCTGGGGTTGCAAAGCCTGGCGGATGTGGCCCGCACCGGCGCCCGGTTCATGAACCGGCCATTGGGCACGGGCACGCGCGTGCTGCTCGACGACCTGCTGGTGCAGGCGGGCCTGGATGCCCAGGCCATCCAGGGCTACACGCTCAACGAGCCATCGCACACCGCCATTGCACAGGCCGTGGCCGCCGGTGCGGCCGACGTAGGCATGGGCATCGAGGTGGCGGCGCGCGCACGCGGGCTGGACTTTGTGCCGCTGGTGCACGAGCGCTACCACCTGGCCTGCCTGAAAGCCAGCCTGGACCAACCCGCCACGCTGGCCCTGCGCACCTTGCTGCAAACCCCCGAGTGGCGGGCCCACATGCAGGCCCTGCCCGGCTACACGCCTTTGCACTGCGGCGAGGTGCTGGCCATGAGCACCGTGCTGCCCTGGTGGCGATTTACCCGGCCCAAGCCGTCTCAGCGCACCAGGCCATAAAACCCACCAAGCCTACGCCCCACGGACTGCGAGGGTCCGATGGGGAAAGTCGAGAGGAACCGCTCGCGCTGCAACATCCATCCAGGCTCCTCCACAGATGGAGCGGCCATGACCGAGTGCAGGCAGTGAACCGTTCAGCAGAATCGGTGGTGAAAAGGGGCGGGAACGGGGCAGATCCACCGCGCACCCTGAGGAAAACCCCATGTTTCTGCGTCAGGCTTTCTTCAGCGCTGAAGGGGTAGTATCCGCGTTACTTTCAGACACTAGCGGGCCCAACAGCGCATTGGGCCTGCCTCACCATTTTTATACTCGCAGGAGACACCAAGTGTCAGCACTACTCAAATTGGCCCTGGGCATGGACTGGATTTCCGGCAAGCTCAGCAAGGTTGCAACCTGGACCGTCCTGGCAGCAGCCCTCATTTCTGCAGGCAATGCGTTCATCCGCTATGGCCTGGACCTTAGTTCCAATGCGTGGCTTGAAATCCAGTGGTACCTGTTTGCCGCCACGGTGATGCTGGGCGCCCCGTTTGTCCTGATGCTCAATGAACATGTGCGCGTTGACATCGTGTACGGCAAGCTGCGTGGCAACAAACAGGTCTATGTGGACATTGCAGGCTTGCTGGTCTTCCTGCTGCCGGCGATGGCGCTGATTGCCTACTTCAGCTGGCCTCTGTTCATGCGTGCATTCGTCTCTGGAGAAATGTCGGGCAATGCTGGCGGCCTGATCCGCTGGCCCGCCATCCTGCTGATGCCCGTGGGATTCATCCTCATGTTCCTGCAAGGCTTGGCGGAAATCATCAAACGCATCGCTTACCTGCGCGGCATCTACCAGATGAGCACCCACTACGAGAAACCGGTTCAGTAACCAGGCCGCGAGCGCCGAACCACGAACCCGCGGTACCGCTGAGCTGCAAGGCCTGCCGTACCGCGCTCTCAATTCCGGATTTTCAGGAACAACAAAATGCAAATGGAAAACTTTGCCCCGATCATGTTCGCGGGCTTGGTGGTGGTGATGCTGATTGGCTTCCCCGTCGCCTTCTCGCTGGCCGCGCTGGGGCTGGCCTCGGGCTTTTTCGCCATCGAGATGGGCTGGTTCCCGGCCGTCTTCATGGCCAACCTGCCCATCAACATCTTCGGGATTTTGAGCAACGAGCTGTTGCTGGCCATCCCATTCTTCACCTTCATGGGCGCCATCCTGGAGAAGTGCGGGCTGGCAGAAGACATGCTGGACTCCATGGGCCAGCTGTTTGGTACCGTGCGCGGCGGCCTCGGCTACTCGGTGATCATCGTGGGTTTCATTCTCGGCGCCATCACCGGCACCGTGGCTGGCCAGGTGATCGCGATGGCGCTGATCTCGCTGCCGGTGATGATCCGCTACGGCTACAACATGCGCTATGCCACCGGCGTGCTGGCAGCCTCGGGCACCATCACGCAGCTGGTTCCACCCTCGCTGGTTCTGATCGTCATGGCCGACCAGTTGGGACGCTCGGTCGGTGACATGTACCGTGGTGCCTGGGGCCCCTCCATCCTGCAGGTGCTGATTTTTGCAGGCTACACATTCATGCTGGGCATCTTCAAGCCACAGTACGTGCCCGGCATCCCCAAAGAAGCGCGCACCATGTCGGGAGCCAAGCTCTGGCTCAAGTGCTTGCGCGGCATCATCCCCTCGGCCCTGCTGATTTTTGCCGTGCTGGGCTCCATGGGCGGCCTGCCCGGCATCGACACCGCAATCGCCACCCCGACGGAAGCAGGCGCCATGGGCGTGGTCGGCGCCATGATCCTGGCCGCCATCCACAAACGGTTGAACTGGGCTCTGCTGTGGGAAGCCATGCAAGGCACCATGCGCCTGACGGCCATGGTGGTGTTCATCCTGATCGGGGCCCGTGTGTTCTCCATGGTGTTCCAGGGCGTGGACGGTGCCAAGTGGGTCGAGCACATGCTGTCTGGCCTGCCCGGCGGGCAGATCGGCTTCCTGATTGCCGTCAATCTGTTCATCTTCTTCCTGGCCTTCTTCCTCGACTTCTTCGAGATCGCTTTCATCATCCTGCCCATGCTCGGCCCCGTGGCAGACAAGCTGGGTATCGACCTGATCTGGTTCGGTGTTCTGCTGTGCGTGAACATGCAGACGAGCTTCATGCATCCACCCTTCGGCTTCGCGCTGTTCTATCTGCGAGGCATTGCCAACACCCTGTTCAAGGAAGGCCGCATCCCCAAACCCGTGCTTTCCAGCGACATCTACATGGGTGCCATCCCATGGGTGGTGATGCAGATGTTGCTGGTTGCCATCGTGATCTTCGTACCGCAGACCGTGACCATGTTCCTGCCCAAAGCCGAAGTGGTTGATGTGGACAAGGTTCAGATTGAAGTTCCTGCGGATGACCTGATGCGCCCCGAGGAAGGTGCCGGCACGGGTGAAACCACTGGCGAGAACCCCTTTGGTGAAGCGCCCGCAACCGCCGCATCGGAACCCGCGAAGTGACGGCACCTGATCCATGCTGAACCCTACGCCTTTACCGCTGCTTGAACCCTTCCGTTTCGCGCCGGAGGGCGGCGTAGTTTCTGGCCCCGCCTTCTCGCGCTCCTTCCGATTCCTGGCAACGGTGATCGTAGGAGGCTGTGCAGCCTGGTTCGCCCAATTGTGGTTCCGTGGCGCCCTGGGAACGTCTGTGGGCACGGGTACGGGATGGTTCATCTCAGGCCTGGCCCTGATGGCCTGGACCTGGTGGAGCATCATGGTGAGCATGACCCGCCTTGATGCGCGGGGCTTGCATCAACGCTGGGTGTGGGACAAGGAAATGCCCTATGACGATCTGGCGTACGTACGGCTTATCAGGGTTCGAGGGCTCAGCTGGCTGATCGCGCCCCGCCTCTATGTACGCACCCTGACCGGAAAATTCACTGTCTTCTACGGCGCAACGCCCGCACTGATTGCCGAGTTCGAGCGAATCGGCAAAGAACTCAGCAAATTCCGGAGCTTCTGAGCACCAGGCGGGCTCTTTTCAACAGGGAAAGCGCCCGCCTTGGCGCGCAGGCGATGAGCTCCACGAAGTCACCGTCGCCCCCGAACTGCCGCGCCAGCCCCTGTTGCCACCCAATGGACCTGCTTGGGATGGGGGTTGACCCCCAACAACCCAGCCCAACCCAGCCCCCCACAAGCGCGCCCCGCCCCTGGCAGTTCGCAATGAACGCGCCCACGGCGCTCACCGGCAGACACCTGGCTCCAGACCAGGTGGCGCGCCCCCCAAAAGCCCCTTGCAGCCTCTTCTGCAGCTTGCAAGGACTCCGGCTACAAACACCCCAAAACCATCCTGTGCTCGGCAGCCGCTGTGGCAGCACAAAACCCGCTGCTTTTACCAAGGCATGAAAGAGATGAAGGCATAAAAAAACCGCGCCTGAGCGCGGTTTTGGTGTCAGCAGCTCTGGGTTCAGAACTTAGAGCTTGACGGTTTGCATGTAGCTGTCGAACCGGCCTTCGGCGACGCGGAACCATGCCACTTGATCGCGCTGGAATGTACGGAAGTCAGCGTAGATCTTCTTCCATTCAGGGCTGCGTGCGTCGTTCGCCGCATAGACTTCCAGCGAGGCCTTGAACGAAGCGTCCAGCACATCCTTGGTGAACGGAAGGAGCTTGATCTTGGAACCGATCAGCTGCTTGAGCGCAACAGGGTTGCGTGCATCGTACTTGGCCAGCATGTCGACGGCGGCATGCGAAGAAGCGGCCTGAATAATGGCCTTGTTCTCAGCCGACAGGGCATCAAACGCCTTCTGGTTGATGAAGAAGTCCACTTCAGGACCACCTTCCCACCAGCCAGGGTAGTAGTAGTGAGGCGCCACCTTGTTGAAGCCCAGCTTCTGGTCGTCATAAGGACCAACCCACTCGGCTGCATCGATCGTGCCCTTTTCCAGAGCTTGGTAGATTTCACCACCGGGCAGGCTTTGAGGCACAACACCCATCTTCTGCATCACCTCACCAACCAGGCCGCCACCCAGGCGCATCTTCAGGCCCTTCATGTCGGCGACCGACTTGATTTCCTTGCGATACCAGCCGCCCA